>JASFRZ010000252.1:0-7385 GCA_050114655.1 Acidobacteriota bacterium | reverse complement strand
CACGGTCATTCACTGTCCGACCCCGCGGCGGGAGCGACGAGCAGCACCTGCTCGACCCAGCGTACTTCGATCAGGGGTTCCAGCTCGATGTCCAGGAACAGCGCTGCCTCCGGGCGTGCCAACGTCGGCAGCCGCGGCAGGCCGGGAACCGGCGCGCCCTTGCTGACCTTGCTGACACGGCCGATCTCGAGGCCTGCGGGATAGATCCCGTCGTCGCCCGAGGTCACCACCAGGTCGCCCACCTCGACGTCGGCGAGGCTGGTGACGTAGGCCAGGTCCATTACCGGGCCGCCGCTGCCATGCACCACTCCGTGTGCTCCGGTGCGCCCTACCTTGGCGCCGACGGCGCTCTTGGGGTCGGTGATCAGCTGCACTGAAGAGGTATACGGCGCCGCGGTGACGACACGGCCGACCACATTGCCGGTAGGCGAGATCACCGCCCAGTCGATGTCGACGCCGTCTTGCGTGCCACGGTTGATGATGAAGCTCTCGTACCCGTGTGCCATGTCGCGACCAATGGTCTCCGCCGCGATCGACGGTAGATCGAGGCGCTCGCGCAGACCGAGGGCCTGGCGCAGCCGTGCATTCTCGCGCGCCGATTCCTCCAGCGTCGCGTTGCGTCGCTCGAGGTTGCCGATGCGCGCTCGCAACGCTCCGGCTTCGGAGGCTCGACCGATGACGGCGACGTAGTTCGTCCAGGTGTTCGCGATGCCCAGCCAGATGCCGGAGATCAGGCGGTGGGCGGGGGAGACGGCGGTCTGGATGCTGCCCTCGATGGTGGAGATCGTATCGGCGCGATTGGCCTGATAGGACATCATCGCGAAGAACGAGAACAGCAGCGCCGCCAGCAAGGCGAGAGAGCTCGCGTGGCGGCTGATCGTCTCCATGTCTCAGCGCTCCGGGTGTCGTTGGCCGCGAGCGCGCATCGCTCGAGCCCCCGCTATGGCAAGCAAACCCGCCGCAGCAGATCCAGGTCGTCGAGAATCCTGCCGACGCCCAGCACTACCGACGACAACGGGTCTTCGGCGATCGAGACCGGCACGCCGGTCTCCTCGCGCAGGCGGACGTCGAGGTTGCGCAATAGCGCCCCACCGCCCGTGAGGATGAGGCCCTTGTCAATGAAGTCCGCGGACAGCTCGGGGGGCGTTCGTTCGAGCGCCATGCGCACCGACTCGACGATCGACGAGGTCACCTCGGACAACGCGTCGCGAATCTCGCGGTCGGTGATGGTGATCGTCTTCGGCTTGCCTTCGACGAGGTCGCGACCCTTGATGTCCATGGTCAGCTCTTCATCGAGCGGGAACGCCGAGCCGATATTGATCTTGATGTCCTCGGCGGTGCGGTCGCCGATCAGCAGGTTGTAGTTGCGCTTGATGTAGTTGATGATCGCGTCGTCCATCGCCGTGCCGCCAACGCGAATCGAGCGCGAGTACACGATGCCGGCCATCGAGATCACCGCCACGTCGGTCGTGCCACCGCCGATGTCGACCACCATGTTGCCGGACGGCTCGGTGATCGGCAGGCCGGCACCGATGGCTGCGGCCATTGCCTCTTCGATCAAGTATACCTCGGTGGCCTTGGCGCGGTATGCGGTGTCCTTGACGGCGCGCTCCTCGACCTGGGTGATACCGCTCGGTACCCCGATGACGATGCGCGGCCGCACCCACACCCGGCGGTTGTTGGCGCGTCGGATGAAGTACGAGATCATCCGCTCGGTGACGTCGAAGTCGGCGATGACGCCGTCCTTCAACGGTCGCACCGCGACGATGTGACCCGGCGTCCGACCGAGCATCTCCTTGGCCTCGGCGCCGACCGCCTCGACCTTGTTCGTGAGCTTGTTGATTGCCACGATCGACGGCTCGGAAAGAACCACGCCCTGGCCGGCGGTGAACACCAAGGTGTTCGACGTGCCGAGGTCGATGGCGATGTCGTTCGAGAAGAAGGAAAGCAGTCGGGTCATGTATTGAAGGCCAGGTCAGCGCGGCATTTTGGCGCCGAAGCACGCGGTGCGATCCTCATCTCGACGCTCGCCCGCGACAGGTCGAAACGAGCGCAAAGTTGCGTAGCCATGGTGCCCGACGCCGTAGAAAACGAAGTCTAGCATGGCCCTTGCGTCACGGGAACAGCTGTTGTAGGGGCTGCAACGCCTCCGTCGCCGCGATGTCGGGGCGCGGTTGTCGGCGGGCCGCCGTCACGGCTACCATTAGGGTCTCTTATGCTGCCGCCGTTCGACAGCGGCATCCGCTTCCCAGCGAACGAAATCGATACGAGTGCCCAAGGTAGGTTGCTAAATTGCTCGAGACAATGCGCCGCAATGTCCGCCACCTCTCGTGGATCTTGTGGCTCGTCATCATCGCCTTCATCGCCTTCTATATCCCCGCGCTCGTACAGGGGCCGTCCAACATCGTCGCGCGGGTCGATGGCGACCCGATCACCGTTACGGAATACCAGCGGGCGCTGCAGCAGCAGGCGGCGTACTACCAGCAGGCCAGTGGCGGCGAGCTGCCCGATGACTTCCTGCAGCAGATCCAGCTCGGCGAAATGGTGCTACAGCAGCTCATTCGCGAGCGTCTGATCCTGGCCGCGGCGCGCGACCAGGGATTGACGGTGAGCGCGCGCGAGATCTCCGAGCGGATCACGCAGGACCCGGTATTCCAACGAAACGGCGCGTTCATCGGGCCCGAGGCCTACAAGGCACTCCTGCGGGCCAATGGCCTGCAGGCGGAGGATTTCGAAAGCCAGGTCGCCGACCAGATCCTGTTCGAGAAGTTCACCGATCTGGTGAGCAACGGCGTCACCGTCACCGATCGCGAGGTCGAGGAGGAGTACCAGCGCGCCAACGAGCAGGTCCAGTTCGACTTCTTCGTTGTCCGCGCGACCGGTCTGGAGTCGCAGGTGGGCATGCAACTCACCGAAGAGGCGGCGCGCACTCTTTTTGAGGAGAACATCGCCGATTACCGCGTTCCCGAGCAGCGCCAGGTGGCCTACGCGGTCATCGACACCGAGCAAATCCGCAGCACCGTGACTCTGTCGGAAGAGGAGCTGCGCGCTGCTTACCAGGCCGACATCGATGAGTTCACCGTGCCTGAGCAGGTACGCGCGCGGCACATCCTGTTTCGCCTGCCTCCCGATCCGACCGAGGAGCAGGTCGCCGAAGCGCGGGCCCAGGCCGAAGATGTTCTGGCGCAGCTGCGCGCAGGCGCCGATTTCGCCGAGCTTGCCGAGGCCAACTCCGATGACACCGCTTCCGCCGCCGCCGGTGGCGACCTCGGCTGGTTCGGCCGTGGCCGCATGGCGCCGGAATTCGAGGATGCGGCGTTCTCTCTCGACGTCGATACCGTCTCCGACATCGTGCAGACGTCCTTCGGGCTGCACATCATCCGCGTCGAGGGCAAGCGGCCCGCCCAGGTCCGTCCGTTCGAGGAAGTGCGGCCGCAGCTCGAGCAGCGGCTGTCCTTCGAGCGCGCTGAGCAGATCGCCGACGACCGTGCCGAGGAGCTGCGCGTCGCCGTGCTGCGCCGCGCCGACCTCGAGGAACTCGCCGAGCAGTTCGACCTGCAGATCCTCGAGAGCCCGCTGTTCACCCAGACCGCCGGCTTCTCCGAGATCTCCTCGCCCGAGTTCACCCGTCAGGTGTTCGCCAGCGGCCGTAACCGCGTGTCGGAACCGATCCGTTTCAGCGGTGGCTGGGTGATCTTCCGGGTTGACGACATCGTCGAAGCGCACGATCCACAGTTCGAAGAAGTGCGGGAGCAGGTGCGCGCGGATCTCATCCGCCAACTCGCCGAAGAGCGTGCCGCGCAGCTTGCCGAGGAGTTCGGGACGCGGCTGTCGCAGGGTGAGCCGTTCAACGTTCTCGCGCAGGAAATCGGTGCCCCGATTCGCTCGACCGAGGTGATCCCGCGCAACGGAGTGGTCCCCGAGTTGGGCCGCGAGCCGGCCCTGGTGATGGCGGCTTTCGACCATGACCAGGGAGAAGCCGGGGGGCCGGTGGAGGTCGGGCCCGGGTACGCGTTGTTCCGCGTGACGTCTCACGTGCAGCCGGATTGGAGCCAGTTCGCCGCTCAGCGTGACGCGCTGCGCAACCAACTGCTCAACCAGCGCCGCAGCAGTCTGTTCGAGGCAATGGTGCGCGAGCTGCGCGAGGCCTATCCGGTGGTCACCTACGACGAGGTCCGGGCTGCGGTGACGGGCTGAGGTGGATAGCGGGGGGAACCCCCCGATACGGGCCCGTTACTGGAAGTCTCCGTCGCCCTCGCGTTCCCTCTCCATCAGCCACTCGTCGATGCGCGCCTTCTTGAAGCGCCACTGATTGGCGACCTTGGTGGAGGGAATCGTTCCTTCGCGGGCCATCCGGTACACCGTGGACTTGTGGACGCGGAGGTACTTGGCGACCTCGTCGAGGGTCATGATCGTCGGGCGACGTTCGACGCTGGCTTTCGGGGTGGGTTCCGTCATTTGCGTATGGTCCCGCGAACTGTCTGAAACTGATGGTTAATGATCAATAATCTGCACGCCTGCGATTCAGTGTAGCAGATCTGTGTTTCAGTCCCAAAACAAACCTGATCACGCTGTCATTCTGTGTGATGCAGTGTGATTCTGTGCCTGACAGTGTGTTTCTGGTCAGATTTTGGTAGTTTCGTGGGGTCTCCCAAGGTGTGTTCCGGGAGCTTCCCGGGCTCGATTGACCGCCTTGGGGACCTCGCCTAACATGCGAGTCTGTTACCGCACGGGGAGGCTACGTGAACGCCGAGCAGCTTTCCGAAAACCTGGTCGACTGGCTGCGCGCCGAGGTCAAGGCCGCCGGTTGCCGCGGCGTCGTGTTCGGCCTTTCCGGTGGCATCGACTCGGCGACCGTTGCGGTGCTGTCGCGGCGAGCCTTTCGCGACGAACACCTGGGTGTGATCATGCCGGCGGACTCCGACCCGCGTGATCGTGAGGACGCCTTGCTGGTGGTCGAGAAGTTCCAACTCAAGCACCGCGAGGTCGATCTCAGCCCGGTGTTCGCAGCGTTCCTGAGCACACTCGGCGAGCCCGCCGATCCGGCAAGCCAGGACCTGGCGCGTAACAACATCAAGCCGCGCCTGCGCATGGCCACGCTCTACTTCTTCGCCGCCCGCCACCGCTACCTTGTCGTCGGCACCGGCAATCGCACCGAGCTGACGCTAGGCTACTTCACCAAGTATGGCGACGGTGGCGTCGACCTGCTGCCGCTCGGGCACCTCGTCAAGCATGAGGTGCGCGAGCTCGCCACCCACCTGTCCATGCCGAGCTCGATCATCGAAAAGCCGCCGAGCGCCGGGATGTGGCAGGGACAGACCGACGAGGGCGAGCTGGGTTTCTCCTACGACGACCTCGACCGCTACCTGGTTGGCGGCGAAGGCAGCGAGGCGCTTGCCAAGCGTGTCGAGGAGCTGCGCCAGAAGAACGCCCACAAGCTGCGTATCCCCAAGCTGCCGCCGTCGACGGCGGCATAAGGGGCGTCGGTGCGGTGAGAAGCGTCGATCGATGAGCCGCCCGTCGGACGAAGCGGCGCGGCGGGTGATCGACCCCAACGACTACCTGGTCGACAGCTTCCGGCTGGCGCGCAAGATATGGGACGATGGCTACAGGCCGGACTTTCTTGTCGGACTGTGGCGCGGAGGCGCGCCGCCCGGCATCGTGATCCAGGAGTTCTTCCGCTGGAAAGGGCACGATCCCTACCACACCGCCATTCGTACCCAGTCGCTCGAGGGCGTACGGTACGGCAACGGCTTCGACATCAAGGGCTTCGAGCACGTTCTCGACGTGGTTGAGGCGGAGCACCAGCTGCTGCTGGTCGATGACTTCTTCAACACCGGCAGGACGGTGTACGAGGTGATCAGCTATCTGCGGCGCAAGGCGCGCCGCAACGCCCCCGAGGTGCGTGTGGCGACCGTGTATTATCGCCCCGCGACGCGCCGTTTCCTGGTCGGCCCGGACTACTACCTGCACGAGGTCGATGCACCGCCGCTGCTGCCGTACCGGCTCACCGAGCTGACCGAAAGCGACGCGCGCGCCATCAGTTCCGAGCTCGCCGAGGCGTTGTTTCACTAGCCCGAGCCCCCCGCCGGGTGTCTGAGGGATCAGGCGCAGGAGCCACCGCGGCGGTGCGTGCCGTGCTCAGCTCCCCGCCGTGGCGGACGCCGTCGGTGGCAGCACGCGGCAGATCTCCTCGATCGTCGTGTCACCGCGGCGCACCACGATGTTGGCCGCGTCGCGCAACGGCAAGAGAGCGCCGGCGGCGCGCGCGCGGCGCTCCAGCTCGCCGACGCCGGCGGCAACTGCCATCGAGCGCCGCAGTTCGGCGTCCAGCGTGAGCGTTTCGAAGATGCCTACGCGGCCGTCGAAGCCGCCCCGGCAGACCGAGCAGCCGACGCTGACGTGGTAACAATCGCGTTCCGTCGGGGCAGGCAGGCCGAGCGCTTCGATTTCCTCCATGGATGGGGTACAGGCACGTCGGCAACGGCGGCACAGCAGGCGCACCAGTCGTTGCGAGATCACGCCCATCAGCGCGGCGGCGGCCAGGTAGGGTGGGACGCCGAGCTCGAGCAGTCGCAGGACCGACTCGGCGGCGTTATTGGTGTGAACAGAGGACAGCACGAGGTGGCCGGTGGTCGCAGCGCGCACCGCCACCGCAGCGCTTTCCTCATCGCGGATCTCGCCGAGCAGAATAACGTCGGGATCGTGGCGCAGCACGGCGCGCAGGGCGGAAGCGAAGCTGACGCCGATCGCTGCGCGCACCGGGATCTGCGCTGCTCCCGGGAGGGTGTACTCGATCGGATCCTCCAGGGTGACGATGCTGCGGCCAACCGCGTCGATGCGGTGCAGCATCGCGTGCAGGGTGGTGGTCTTGCCCGATCCGGTAGGTCCGGCGGCGAGCACCAGACCGTACGGTCGATGGACGAAAGCCTCGGCGCAGCGCAGCCGTTCGGTGTCCAGGCCGAGCTCTCCAAGGCCGGGGGGCTGCCGGCTGCGCGGCAACAACCGTACGGTGACCTTTTCGCCGTACTGCGTGGCCGCGGTAGCCACCCTCAGGTCGACGGTTGCGCCGGTGGCGGCGTGGAACAGGCTACGTCCGTCCTGTGGGCGCCGGCGCTCGGTCACGTCCATGGCGGCGAGGATCTTGAAGCGCGATACCAACCCGGCGTGCATCCAGCGGGGCAGCGGATCGAGCTCATGCAGCCACCCGTCGATGCGGATGCGCAGGCGCACGAGCTCGGGAAAAGGCTCGATATGCAGGTCGCTGGCGCCCGCGTCCACCGCGCGCTGCAGGAGTCGTTCCTGCAGCGAGATCATCGCGCGGCGATCGTTACCGGGGGCGGGGTCGGATTGCCGGCGTGGAGAGGGAGGGGCGGCGGGGGTTG
>JASFRZ010000251.1:0-7400 GCA_050114655.1 Acidobacteriota bacterium | reverse complement strand
CCTCGCGAAGGGCACGCACCCGACGCCGCCCCACCCTCTGCATCTGAGGGTGCTGAACGACACTGCGACCCTCCGTCGCCGGCCGATGAGTTGAGACTCTGTGCCAGCGCGCCACTTCGTCGCCGAATCGAAGGCGCGTTTTCGGGCAGCCGTCGGCGGGCCAAGCGCGGGGGCCTTTGCCGGTTCGGGGCCTGGTAGACACGCCTAACGCCCTGCTGCCCGAAAACGCACCACCGATCCGGAGAACCTTCCACTGGCTCCGTGTGTCCCCGGCCTACAGAGGTTCGGCCTATCGTCCCGTGCCGGCCGAAAGGGCGAGCTGGGTCGTATTCCGGCTCGGTGGGGGTTTTTCGGGCAGGCGAGCGTTAGGCATGTCTCCGAAGCTTCGGACTACTTGATCCACTCGCGCTCGGCCCGCCACCGCCTGCCCGAAAAAACCCCAGTCGAGCCGCCACCGGAGATCCGACGTAGCGCAGGGTTTGGCCATCCCGAGCTGCCCCGTGAGGAGGCAGTAACGGTGAGCAACCGAAGGAGCAGAGGGTGGGGCGGGAGCGTGGGTGTGCCCACTCGCGAGGCCCATATGAGAGACGCCTCGCGATGGGTGCGCGCACGCTCCCGCCCCACCCGGCCAGCGTCAACACCTCGCACCTACAGACGTTGGACCAGCGCCTGCAGCACCACCTCGGCCACCACTTCCGGCGGGCCGGCCGCGTCAACGATCAGCTCGGCCGTTTTGTAGCCCACCAGCCGCTCCGCGTAGCGGCGTTCGAGCGCCTCGCGCTCGCCCCACAGAGGACGCAGGGCAGCCTCGCCGGCGCAGCGCGCCTCGAGCACTTCGAGCGGGCAGCGCAACCACACCACGACGGCACGTTGGTGACAGATCGTGCGGTTGGCCTCGTCGATGAGCGTGCCGCCCCCGAGCGCCACGACAGTGCGCGGCTTGCCGACCACCTGGCGCAGCACATGGCGCTCGCTGGAGCGGAAAGCTCCCTCGCCGTCCTCGGCGAAGATGCGCGCCACCGGGCGTCCCTCGTGGCGCTCGATGACGCCGTCGAGGTCGAGGAAGTTCCACAGCAGGCGGCGCGCCAGCAGCTTGCCGACGGTGCTCTTGCCGCTGCCCATGAAGCCGGTGAGGTGGATCTGGTGCCGGCGGTCCGACAGCGTCGCCGGGGTTGCCTCGCTCATCGGCGTGTCACCCGCTCGAGGTCGTGGGCGAAGCCCGGATAGGACACCGCCATCGCCTCGGCATTTTCGATCGTCACCGGGCCTTCTGCGGCGAGCGCCACCGCGGCCAGCGCCAGCGCGATGCGGTGATCGCCGGCGGCGTCGACGGTGCCGCCGCGCAGCCGCTGGCCGCCGCGCACCGCGAGGCCGTCGGGAAACTCGTCCACCGCCACCCCGAGGGCGCGCAATGCGGCCGCCGTGGTGGCAATGCGATCGCTCTCCTTGACGCGCAGCTCGGCGGCATCGCGGATCTCCAGTCCGTCCTCGGTGAACGGCGCCAGCGCGGCAAGCAACGGCAGCTCGTCGATGAGCGCCGGGACGAGCTCTCCCTCCACCACACCCCCGCTCAGACCGCCGCCGATGCCTTCGATGCGCAGCGCGCCGAAGGGCTCACCGTGCCACTCTCCGCCGCCGACAACGGTAATCGCGGCGCCCCAGTCGACGAGCAGGTCGACGATCGCCGCGCGGGTCGGGTTGAGCCCCACGCCCGGCAAACTCAGATCGCTGCCGGGCAGCAAGGTGGCGGCGACCAGCCAGTAGGCCGCCGAGGAGACGTCCCCCGGTACCGCACCCCGCAGAGCGCCGAGCCGGGCGCCCGGCTCGATCCTCACGCGGTTGCCGTCTTCGAGCTCGTCGACCCGCAACAGAGCTCCCATGTCGGCGAGCAGACGCTCGCTGTGGTCGCGGCTGCGCACCGGTTCGATCACGGTAGTCGGCCCGTCGGCGAAGAGGCCGGCAAGCAGCACGCAGGACTTGATCTGCGCCGAAGCCACCGGCGGGCGGTGGGTGATGGCGCGCAACGGCATTCTGCCGTCGATGGTCAGCGGCGCGCCGCCGCCGGCGGCTGTCGCGACCCGGGCGCCCATGGCGCGTAACGGCTCGGCGATGCGCTCCATCGGCCGCCGTCGTAGCGACGCGTCGCCGGTGAGCTTCGAGGCAAAGGCTTGCCCGGCGAGAATACCGGCGAGCAATCGCACCGTGGTGCCGCTGTTGCCGCAATCGATCGGCGCGCCCGCCGAGCGCAAACCGGCGAGCCCGGTGCCGTGAACGGTTACCTGGCCATCGTGATCTTCGATGGTCACGCCGAGCGCGCGCATCGCCGCCATCGTCGAGGCGACGTCCTGCCCGTCGGCGAGGTGCTCGAGTGAGCTGTCGTCCGCGGCCAGCGCCGCCAACATCAGCGCGCGATGGGAGATCGACTTGTCGCCGGGAACAGCGACCTCACCGTCGAGGCGGGAGGCAGGCTCTACGGTCCAGTGCACGGCGGCTCGCTATCCTGCTGGGGGTCGGGGCGGTACGCGAGGCCGGCCCGGCGATGACGCCCGGGACAGCGGCCGTCGGGAGGAATACGCCGGTTATGCGGCGCGACCCTCCTGCCGCCGCGCGCCGGCGATGCTGACCACGATGACGGTCAACGCTACCAGGATATCGAGCCACATGAACCACGTGTTGAGCGTGTTCACCGTCCCCGCCAGCCGCGGAAAGAACTGCTCGGGGAACTCCGCCAGGATGCCCATCACCAGCACCTCCCCGATCACCACCGGGCCGACCCAGCGCAGCAGGTTGACCCACAGGTTCATCGCCTTGAAGCCGGCGCTGCCCTCGTTGACCTCCGCCTCGACGGTGGCACGGTCCCAGAACCAGCCGACGAACAGGCAAACGAAGAGGCCGCCGACCGGCAGCATGTAGTCGGACACGATGTGGCTGATCAGATCGAACCAGTTGAGGTTGAAGAGGCGCACGTGGCCGAGCACGCCCTGCCCCTCGGCGCCGCCCAACATGTGGGCGATCGACCAGTCAGCCCACGGCCCGGTGGCGAGCGCCGACGGGATGCCGAGCAGGAAGATGCCGCCGCCGAGCAGCAGCACCGCCGTGACGCGCGACCAGCCGAGGTCGTCGATGAAGTACGCCGCCACCACCTCGAGCAGTGAGATGCTGGAGGTCAGCGCGGCCATCAGGAAGAGGGCGAAGAACATGCTGGCGAACAGCGCGCCCCCGGGCATCTGGTGGAACACCACCGGCAGGGTCACGAACACCAGTCCGGGGCCCTCGGCGGGCTCCATGCCGAAGGCGAACAGCGCCGGGAAGATGGCGAAGCCGGCGGCGATGGCGACCATCGTGTCCATGAACGCCACCTGCAGCGACGACTTCGGCATGTCGTTGTCCTGCGACAGGTACGAGCCGTAGGTGATCATCGCGCCCATGCCGACACTGAGCGTGAAGAAGGCGTGTCCCATGGCCATCAGCACCACGGTGGGATCGAGGCGCGAGAAGTCGGGGCGCAGCATGAACTCGACGCCCGCGCCGGCCCCCGGCAGCAGCAGGCCGCGTACTACCAGGATGCCGAGCAGGACGAACAGGATCGGCATCATGATCTTGCTGGCGCGCTCGATGCCGCCCTTGATGCCGCGCGCGACGATGAACATGGTGACGATCATGAACAGCGCGTGGTATAGGATGCTCTCCCCGGTGCTGGCGGAGAGGGCGCCGAAATAGGCGCCCGACTGCTCGGGGCTTGCCAGGCCGCTGATGCGGCCGAACGGGGCGTTGATGGTGTACTCCATCACCCAGCCAGCGACGACGCTGTAAAACGACAGCAGCAGCGCACCGGCCAGCACGCCGAGGGCGCCGACCCACTTCCACGCGCTCTTCGGCGCGAGCGCCTCGAAGGCGCCGACCGGATTGAGCTGGGTGTGCCGTCCGATGACCAACTCGGCGAGAAACACCGGCGCGCCGATCAGCACGATGCAGGCGACATACACCAGGATGAACGCAGCGCCGCCGTTCTCCCCCATGATGTAGGTGAAGCGCCAGATGTTGCCCAGGCCGATGGCGGAGCCCGCCGCCGCCAGCAGGAATCCGATCTTCGAGCCCCACTGACCGCGCTCGAGGACCTCAGCCATTATCCCCGTCCGGAGAGTCGGCACGCTGCTTGTCGGTCTTCATCGAGTGGATCAGCAGCACCGCGAAGCCGCCCCACAGCACGCCGAGCACCAGCACCATGAAGATCACCGTCGTCGTCTGCACCGTTACCTCCTTGCCGGCGCGACCGTCATGACGCGCTCTCGTCGCCGAACGTCGCTTCCGCCATACGGTTGTTCGACAGGTAGAAGATCACCAGCACCACGCCCCACTGGAACAGGCAGGTGCCCAGCGTGAACACGCCGAAGGGGTTCCACCACGCCTCACCCGATGTCGCCGCCTGGTACAGCCACCACACGATCAGCACGGTGAACTGCAACGGCACCAGATAACCGATGGCGAAGTCGAACCAGCGCGTCGGCGGGATGTCGTTGTCAGCCGGCTCGATGAGCTGCTCACGGAAGCGCGCCACACCGAACTTGCGCGCCGCCAGCGCGAAGAAGAAGCCCGAAACCATCAGGCCGATGCCCCATACCGCGTCCTGATTGCTGAAAAAGCTCAGGTTGACCGCCGACGGGATGCCCAGGATGACGCTCCCGGTGGCCACCGACATCACCGCCTTGTGGCGCGTCATGCCGAAGTCCATGAAGATGCGCACGCCGAGCTCGAGCATGGCGATGAGCGACGAGAACGCCGCCACCACCAGGGCGAGGAAGAACAGGCTCATGAAGAACTGCCCGGCGGGGATGGCGCTGAACAGCTCGGGCACCCAGATGAAGCTCAGCCCGGTGCTCGCCGGGCCGCTGTCGGTGAGCACGGCGGTCGCCTGATCGTGCGGCAGTACCGCGAACACCGTCGGAATGATCGCCATCGCCGCCAGGATCGAGGCGGAGTTGTTGCCCAGACCGATGGTCATCGCCGAGCCGACGATGTCGTCCTTCTGCGCGCTGTAGACCGCGTAGGTGACCATCAGGCCCCAGCCGGCGCCGGTCGACCAGGCCGATTGGGTAAGTGCCTGCAGCCAGATCTCGTAGTTGAGCAGGTCCGGCCAGTGCGGGTTGAAGATGAAGTTAAGCCCGGCCACCGGGCCATCGGTGCCGGGCGCAGCCGGAAGGGTCAGCGCGCGTATCGCTGCCACCGCGAGCAGCACGAACAGCGCCGGGATCAGAACCTTGCTGGCGCGCTCGATGCCGCCGGCGACACCGCGATAGACGATGAAGCCGCATGCCGCCATGGCGATGACGTGGAACATTACCGGCTGCCACACCGTCGCCTGGAAGCCGTCCCAGTACTCCGTGCCCTGAACACCGTTGAGGTTCCCGGCGGCCGCGGCAACGAAGTACTTGATGCACCAGCCGGCGACCACCGTGTAGTAGAAGGTGATCGCCATCGTGCACCAGCCGACGAAGGCGCCCATCCAGCAGGCCTGCCGGCCCATGATCCGGCCGAACGCCCCCACCACACCCTTGCGTGCGGAGCGTCCCATCGCCATCTCCACCATCAGCAGCGGGATGGCCCACAGGAAGAGGAAGATCAGCCACGGAATGAGGAACGCACCGCCGCCCTGATTGGCGAGAATGCGCGGGAAGCGCCAGATATTGCCCGTGCCGACCGCCATGCCGAGGGCGGCGATCAGCAGGGCCCATCTCGAGGTGAAACTCTCGTGCGTGGTCATGGGGCCGGACTTTACGCATACGCCCCGGACCGCGTCAATTACCCCTGAACGCGGCCGGCGCCCGGCGCGCTTCGAAATACGCCTAGGAGGCGCCTCCGCCGGCTGCCTTCGACGGCGCCACCGGTAACAGCTCCTCGATCAGGTGGGTGTCGTAATCCCCGGCAATGAACCCCGGATGATCCATGATGCGCTGCAGCAGCGGCAGGCTGGTGTGGATGCCCTGGATCACGAACATACCCAGTGCCCGCCGCATGCGCACCAGCGCTTCCTCGCGGTTGAACGCATGCACGATGACCTTGGCGATCATCGAGTCGTAGTAGGGCGACACGAACGCCACCTCGTGCGCCGCGGTATCGATGCGCACGCCGGGCCCCTTGGGGACGTTGAAGGCGGTGATCTGCCCCGGGCTGGGCGCCAGCGTCTCGGGGTGCTCGGCGTTGACGCGGCACTCGATGGAGTGGCCGCGGAACTTGATATCGCCCTGGCCGAAGGGCAGCTTCTTGCCCGCCGCGATGCGGATTTGCTGCTTGATCAGGTCGACCATGGTGACCTGCTCGGTCACCGGGTGCTCGACCTGGATGCGGGTGTTCATCTCCATGAAGTAGTGGTTGCCCTCGGCGTCGACGAGGAACTCCATGGTGCCGGCGCTGGTGTAGTTGATGTAGCGGGCGCCCTTGATCGCGTCGGCCCAGATGCGCTGCCGTTGCTCTTCTTTGAGCGCCGGTGACGGTGTCTCCTCGACCAGCTTCTGGTACTTCCGCTGCACGCTGCACTCGCGCTCGCCGAGATGCACCAGGTTGCCGTGCTGGTCGCCCAGTAGCTGGACCTCGATGTGATGCGGGCGCGCGATGTACTTCTCGATGTACACGTCGCCGGAGCCGAAGGCGGCCTCGGCCTCGTTGCTGGCGGCGCGAAACGCCCTCGAAAGCTCTTCCGGCGCGCGCACCACGCGCATGCCCTTGCCGCCGCCCCCGGCGGCCGCCTTGAGGAGCACCGGGAAGCCGATGTCCTCGGCGATCCCGGCGGCCTCCTTGTCATCCGACACCGCGCCCTCGCTGCCGCGAATCAATGGCAGGCCGGCGCCCTCCATGGTTGCCCGAGCCACCGCCTTGTCGCCCATGCTGCGGATCGCGTCGACGCTCGGGCCGATGAAGATCAGCCCGCAACTCTCGCAGATCTCGGCGAACTCGGCGTTCTCCGCCAGGAAACCGTAGCCCGGGTGGATGGCGTCGACGCCCATGATCTCGGCAGCGGAGATCACCGCCGGGATGTTGAGGTAGGACTCGGACGCCGGCGGCGGACCGATGCAGATGGCCTCGTCGGCAAAGCTGACATGCAGCGAGTCACGGTCGGCCTCGGAGTACACCGCCACCGTCTTGATGCCGAGCTCACGGCACGCCCAGATGATGCGCAGGGCGATCTCGCCGCGGTTGGCGATGAGGATCGACTGGATCACGGGGTTTAGCTCCCGGGACGGATGGCGAACAGCCGCTGGCCGAACTCCACCGGCTCGCCGTTCTCGACGAAGATGGCGACGACCTCGCCGGTGGACTCGGCAACGATCTCGTTCATCAACTTCATCGCCTCGACGATGCACAGCGTCGAGCCCTCCGACACATGCGAGCCGACGTCGACGAAA
>JASFRZ010000250.1:0-7442 GCA_050114655.1 Acidobacteriota bacterium | reverse complement strand
ATCTTGACGATCAACCTCGGCGACGATCTCGGCGTCCCGGTCCTGTCCAAGGACCTGCTGACGATCACCGATGTCAATCTCGGTACTGCCAACCTGATCGTCAACGGCGAGGACGGCAAGGACGAGGTCAAGTTCGTCGGCACGAACACGGCCGGCGACGTGCAGGTGAACGCCGAGAAGATCGATCTGTCCTCATCGACCCTCAATGCCGCCAACGTCACCTTGACGGCTGACGAGCTCGAGAATGACGCGGAGATCACCGGCGGCGTGTTCCTCGCCCTTCCCTCAGCGGAAATCGACCTCACCGGCGCCACGCTGAGCGCCAGCGGTGCAGTGCAGTTGACCGCCACGGCGACCGCCGATATGGACTCCTCGACGTTCACGCTCGGCCCGGTCGGCGGCGCGCTCTTCACTGTGCTGCCGAGCGCCAACATCACCATGTCGGACACCACCGTGACCGCGGCGAGTTTGAGCGCCGAGAGCAAGGTCGTCGTCGACATGTCCGGCGTAGATACGGCCGATTCCACCGCAGGCGACACCGACGAGCAGTCCGATGCGGCGATCGCCGTGGCGGTCATCGTCAGCGATGCCACGACATCGGTCGACGGTGCTACCGCCATCACCACCACCGGAGCCGTGTCGCTGAAGGCGACGAGCGACATCAATGTGGTTTCGAACGCCGACGGTGGCAGCGACACGAGCGCCAAGGGCGGCACGGTGGCGGTGACCGACCTGCATGCGACGACCAAGGCCTTCGTGTCGGATAGCGCGTCGATCACCGCCGGCGGCGATGTCGACGTGCTGGCGGAGTTCGGTGGAGACGTCACGACGACCGCGAAATCCACGGCCGGAGGCGCGCAGGCGAGCGCCGGCGGCACCAACGAGTCGGAGATGCGCCTGCAGGACGCCAACCAGGACGGCATGACGACGGACTCGGCGCAGACCGCGGAAAGCGGCGGCTCACTGGGCTTCGCGGGTGCCGTCGGCGTGGTCATCTACGCGCCCACCACGCAGGCCTACATCGACAGCAGTGGCGCCGTCACGACGACCGGCGGGAGCCTCGACGTCGGTGCCAGCGCCACCGACAAGGTGAGCCTGACCGCCGACGGATCGAACACCGGCAGCAGTGCGACCGGTGTCGGCGTTGGTGCGGCGGGGCTGTATGGAGACTCGACGACGCATGCCTATCTGGCCGGCAGCGGCGATAGGAACGCAACGGGCGGCATCACCGTCGGCTCCACGCTGGCGAGTGGCGACACCTATGGGGTCGAGGCCAAGTCCGGCGTCGGGGATGCCAGCAGCGTCGGTTTTGCCGGCGCACTGGCCATCAACATCGCGCTGACCAGCGTCGAGGCGCTCGTCAAGACAGGGACGACATCCAACTTCGGTACCAGCGATCTGACGCTGGAGGCGAGCTCTACGACCAAGGCGGTGACCAAGGCTACGGCCGACGCGAACACCGACGGGACGGCCACCGGGGTCGGGCCGTCGGTGGCCTTCGTCTATGGCAACAACGACACGCGCGCTGCGATCGAGACCGATGCGACCGTCAACACGACGGGTGACATCACGGTTTCGGCGACCGGCAAGCACAAGACGGACACCGAGGCGGACGGCGGGGCGGCGGGCGGCCAGACGGGTGTGACGCCGGTGGCGGCGACGTCCGTGCCGATCAACGACACCATCGCCGAGGTCCAGTCAGGAACGGGGCTTACGCCGGGCGACCTGACCATCAAGGCGAAGCAGACCAGCGAGACGTCGACCCTCGCCAAGGGCGCCACCGCGGGCAGCAACCTCGCCTTCGGCCTGTCGTTCGGCCTGACCATCCAGGAAGACACGGTCGTCGGGCGCCTCAACCGGGACGTGGCGTCAACCGGTGCGGTGAGCGTATCGGCGGCCGGCGCTTCGGCGACCAGCACCGAGGCCAAGGCGAGCGCGCAGGGTACCGAAACGAGCGGCGGTGGCAGCAGCCCCGACGCGACGACGCAAAACCAGGTCAACCACGCCAACACCCAGGCCAGCAACAACAGCGGCACGAGCACGGGGACCTCTTCAGCGCCCAACTCGAACACCTCCAGCGGCGCGGTCGCCTTCGCGGCAGCCGTCGGCGTCAACTTGCCGAGCGCCACCGCGACCGCAGCGATTGCAGGCACTGACATCACCCCAATCACTGTCAGCGCGGCCGGCGCCGGCGAGGTCAAGAGCTCCGCCAACACCGACTCCGAGGCGATTGCCGACGGCAAGGCGAAAACCACATCCGGCGGCACGGCCGTCGGGGCCGGCGTCGCGGTCAACGCGCCGGGAACCACCAACATGGCGTCGATCGCCGATGCCAACGTCACCGCCGACGGCGTCACCATCGCGGCGGGCATGACCGAGCGCAAGCTCGACCTCGACGCCGTGACGACCGTCGACACCGGCGCCGACACGATCTTCGTCGGTGATGCGGCCGGCCTGACAACCGGTGAAGAGGTCACCTACTCGAACGGCGGCGGCGGCAACATCGGTAACCTGAACAACGGCGGCACCTACTACGTCATCAAGGGGAGCAACAAGAGGATCAAGCTGGCAGACAGCCTGGCCAATGCCGAGGCCGGCACTGCCGTCGACCTCACCACGCTCGGTTCCGGTGACAGTCACAAAATCCTGCGGCCGAACACACCCGCCGACGACGACATCACCTTCGATCCCGACAAGCTTCGCCTCGAGGTCGGCAACGACGCCGGCCTCAACACCGGCGATGCGCTCCTCTACGACAATGGCGGCGGCAGCGACATCGGCGGTCTCACCGACGACACGACGTACTATGCGATCGTCGACGGCGACAAGCAGGTACGGCTCGCCGAGACGCGCGACAAGGCGTACAAGGGCGATGCGATCGACATCACCGGCGCGGGAACGGGCGAGGATCACACCATCGCCGATACCACCCACAGCGGCGAGGCGCAGGCGATCTCGGGTGCCAGCGGTGGTGACACGGGCGTGGCCGGCTCGGTGGCAATCAACATCGCCTCGGGAACGACGAAAGCGCTGGCTGATGACGGCGCGCTACTGACCTCGCAGGACGGCGCGGTCGACGGCGATACCGACGCCGGCGACGTGAAGATCTCCGCCGATTCGACGACCCACAACCAGGCGCTCGCGCTGCCCAACGAAGATCCCTCCACGGGCACCAGCCTGGGCGCCGGCCTCTCCTTTGCCTTCAACCTGTCGACGTACGAGACGCGCGCCAAGATCGACGGCGGCGCCGAGATCACGACGACCGGCAACGTGTCGGTGATGGCTTCGTCCGACCACGCCATGTTCACGAAGGCCAAGGCGGGCGTGAAGTCCACCTCGGGTACCGGCCTCGCCGGCGCCATCGCCATCGCGGTGGCGAACAATTCGACCATCGCCGAGGTGCCGGGTGACACGAACGTGCTGCAGATCGGTGGCAACCTGGTCATTCAGGCCACCAGCGCGCAGGACCAGCGCACCGAGGGCGATGCCGATACCAAGGGTGGTCAGACCGGCGTCGGTGTCGCCTTCGCGACCGGGTGGGTGCTGGACGAGACCAACGCGACCCTGGGTCGTGACATCGGTACCGTCGGGGACCATGCCGATGACGTGACGGTGTCCGCCACCGCCACCGTCGAAGCGACGACCGTCGCCAACGCCAGCTCCGAAGGCTCCAAGAAGCAATCGAACGGTGGCAGCACGGCCGACCAGACGACGCAGAACCAGACGAACTACGCCAACTCGCGCTCGGGCAGCTCGGTGAGCTCGCCCGCGCCGGGCTCGCAGGTAAGCGGCGCCAACACGCAGGCGAGCAACCAGACGAGCAATCCCGGCGGCCAGAACAACGCCAACGCGAACCAGGCGACGAAGCAGACCCAGGGCAGCACGGTACGCGTCGCTGCAGCCATTGGCGCCACCGTGTTCCTGTCCACCTCCGAAGCCTCGATCCTCGACAACGTCGACATCCTCGCCGACGGCGACACGACGGTCGTGGCGCTGATGGATGCCGACGCCAACACGCAGGCGATCGCCCTGTCCATGACCAAGGACAAGAACGCGACGACCGTGGGCGCGGCGGTGGCAATCAACGTGGCGCAGCTCGCCGCCATGGCCCTTGTCGGCGAGGCGTCGATCACCGCCGGATCGCTGAAGGTGCAGGCGGGCAACTCGACCGACAAGAAGAACGAGCTCAAGGCGCTGGCGCTGGCGGGCGGCGGTTCCACGCAAAGGGGCGAAGGCGACAACACGGCGGTTGCCGGCGCGGCGGCCGTCAACGTCTACCTGACCGACGCTAGCCACCGCGTCGAAGCCTCGATCGCGGACAACGCCACGGTGACGAGCTCGAGCGGCAACGTCGACCTTCTGGCGCGCCAGGACGTCGGTGTGCAGACCATCGCCGGTGGCGGCGCGCTGACCTTGTCGGACAGCGGTACGAGCGTCGGAGCGGCGATCGGCGTCAACTTCATCGACACGACCACGTTGGCCTCGATCGGAGACGGTGCAACCGTCAACGCGTCCGGCAACGTGTCGGTGGTTGCCGATGCTTCGATCACGCCGCTGGAGATCGTCACCCCGGAGATCGAGGGCATTGACGCCAAGGAAACCGGCGTTGACGTCACCACGCTGATCATCGGCGCGGCCATCGGCTCCGGCGGTGACGCCGGTGCCGGCTCGGCGGCCATCGACATCTTCAACACCAACACGCGGGCCTGGATCGGTTCGGGCGCCAGCATCACCGCCGCCGACGTCACCGTGCAGGCCGTCAACGACACGAAGGTCGACAGCTTCGTCGGCGCACTGGCGCTCAGCAAGGACTCTACGGGTGTGGGAGTCGGCCTCGACGTGATGGTCGTCACCAAGACGACCGAGGCGTGGATCGCCGCATCCAACGACGCCGGTACGCCGACCATGGTCGACGCCAGCGGCAACGTGACCGTCGACGCGGATTCCTCGGAAGATCTCTGGTCGTTGACCGTCAACGCCGGCGCGGGCACGTCCACGTCGGCGGCCGGCGGTTTGATCGTCATGGTGAACATCACCACGACGCGCGCGTTCGTCGGGCTCGACCCGGACGCGCCCCTGGCGGGCAACGTGACGCTCGACGCCGACGGCAGCGTGGTGATCGCGGCCGACAGCACGACCGATGCAGAACTCTATGCCGGCACGCTCGGTCTTTCGATGTCCGGCTCTTCGGTGGGCATCTCGATCGGGATCCTCGTCGATATCGACGAGACGAGCTCGTTCATCGGCGACGGCGCGTCGATCACCGCGCGCGGCAACGGCGCCGCGGCTTCGGTACGCGACGGGATGTTCGACGGGGACGGCAACCAGGGCTCGGAGTCCGTCCGCGGCGTGGCGGTCACCGCCACCAGCTACGACGACATGACGGTGCTGGCGATCGCCGCCTCCGGCTCCCTTGGTCGCAACAACAGCGGCGAAGAGAACATGGACAACGACGGCGGTACCAATGTCGGTATCGCCGCTTCGGTCGGGGTCGCGGTCATCCACGGCGCAACCAAGGCAACGCTGGGCGCCGGTGCCGCGATCAACTCCGAGAACACCGGGGCAGACGCGGGGCAGGGGATCCTGGTGCGCGCCGCCGACGAAACCAACATTCTCAACATCGTCGGCGGGTTGACGATCACCTTGGGCGGCGGCGACCCGGGCATCACCGGCTCGGTCTCTGTCGACGAGGTCGAAAACACCGTCTGGGCCCGCGCACTGGGCGGCAACACGCTGAACTCGGCCGGTGGCGGTGTGCGTTTCTCGGCCACCGGCGCGACGAACATCGACACCATCACCATCGCCGTCGCCGGCGTGGCCAACACCGGCAGCAGCCAGAACAACAACAACAGCAGCAGCGTTTCGTTCGCCGGGGCCGGCAGCGTGACGGTCAACATCGTCGAGAACGAGTTCCTCGCCCAGATCGAGGCCGGCAGCACGGTCAACACCACCGGCGATCTGTCGCTGACCGCGGAGGACGACACCGTCATCTCCGCGGATTCGGGCGGCGTTGCCGTGGCCATCGACCCGTCGAACACGGACGGCAGCACGGCCGGAGCGATTGGCGCATCGGTTGCGGTCAACGACATCAGCCAGACGATCAAGGCGACGGTGACCGACACGCCGATCACTGCCGCGGACGTAACGGCGAGCGCGACCAACTCCGCCGAGATCCACGCGCTGACGATTGCCGGCTCGGCGGCGGTCTCGAACAGCTCCGACGCGTTCGCCGGTGCCGGCTCGGGCTCGGGCAACTTCATCTCCTCGGAGACCGAGGCGAGCATCACCAACCCGGGTGGCACGCAGATCGTGACGTCATCCGGCAACGTCGCCATCACGGCGACCGACGAGAGTCAGGTGGATGCCGACGCCGGCTCGGGGGCTCTCGCGGTTTCGCTCAACGGCGGTGACCTGGGCGCGATCGCCATCGGCGCGGCCGCGGCGGAGAACCACATCACCAGGACCACCACGGCCGCGTTGCAGAACGTCGACGCGACGGCGGCGGGCAACGTCGCCGTCAGCGCCACCGCGACGGGCACCATCTCGGCATTCACGTTGGGAATCGCGGGTGCTCTGAGCGGCGAAGGCCCCCTCGCGGCGGCCGGCGCCGGCTCGGGCTCGGGCAACTTCATCAGCAGCACGACGTCGGCGACCATCGATCCGAGCACCGTCAACGCCGGCGGGAACGTGTCCGTTGCGGCGACGGATTCGAGCTCGATCACCGCGACGGCCGGGGCGCTTACCGCGTCGATCAATGTCGATAGCGGCACGAATGTCGGCGTCGGGCTCGGCATCGCCATCGCCATCAACGAGATCACCAGCTCGGCGACGGCGATCATCGACGACACCACCGTCAACGCCGGCGGCGCCGTCGACGTGGCCGCGTCGAGCAGCGGTTCGATCAATGCGGTCGCCTTCGGCGCCTCGCTCTCCATCGCCTCGTCGAGCGACGGCACGGCGGCCGGCCTGAGCGCCAACGTGGCGGTGACGAAGAACACCATCAATTTCACGACGCGTGCAGCGATCGAGGATTCCGCGCCCGGGACCCCCAACACGGTCAACGCGGGTGGCGCGGTGACGCTGAGTGCCACCGACAGCGGCGCCATCCTCGCGGATGCGGTCTCGGCGACGCTCAACTTCGCGTTCGGCAGCAGCAGTGGCAACAGCATCAGCGGCGGCATCGGCGTGTCCGTTGCCCTCAACACGATCAACAGCAACACGGAAGCAATCATCGACGACGTCGACGTGACCGCGGGCGGTGACGTCGGCCTGCTGGCCTCCTCGTCGAAGGACATCGACGCGCTGGTCCTGGCGGCTTCGGTGGCGGTTTCGGTGGGTTCCGGCAGCGGCAACTCCGTGTCCATCTCGGGCGCGGGCGCCGGCGCGACGAACACCACGAACAACTCGGTGAACGCGATCATCCGCGCCGCCGAGGTGAGCAG
>JASFRZ010000249.1:0-7460 GCA_050114655.1 Acidobacteriota bacterium | reverse complement strand
CTTGTCGCCCGACATCGAACCAGATACGTCGAGCACGAGCGTCACGTCGCGCGGAATGCTCGAGCGCGCGTCGTCCACCGGAGGCGACAGCAGCATCATGTAGAAGCCGTCATCGCCGACCGGCGCGTGGCTCACCACGCTGGCACCGACCGCGCTGTCGCGTAGCGGCAGGAACAGCTCGAAGTCACGCGGTGAGACGTCGTCCGAACGGTGGTCGATGTCGATCTCGTCGCCACGCTCGCGCACCTCGATACGGTGCGTCGGTGAGTACGGCGTGGCGAACAGCGCCGCGTCGGTGACGCGGACAGCGAGCGTGAACGGCGCGGCAACGGTGGCCGGGCGGAGCACCGCCTGCAGGCGCCGTTCCTCGGCGGTGGGCGTCGCGGCCTCGTCGCCCTCGAACATGCCGACAGTGCGCGGGTAACGCAGGCGCACAAGGTGGCCGTCACGCCCCAGCACCATGGTGTAGCGCAGGATGATACGGCGGGTCTCACCGGCGGCAATCGGGAATACGCGCGCGCGCAGCAGTCCGTGGCCGACCAACTCGACAAGCGCCGGGTCCTTCTTGCGCCGTACGATCTCCTCGTAGATGCCGCGCGCCGCCGGCGCCGACAGCATCTCGCCCTTGAGCTCCTGCTCACCCATGAACAGCGACAGGTCGGTGAATACCGCGCCGGCGGGAACCGGGTACAGGTAATCACCCTCGGCCAGGCGGCCGCCGTTGTTGCGAAACCGCTCCTCGACCTCGACGCGCGCGACACGCTGGGCGCCGTCGACGGTGATCCTCACGTCGGTGCTCAGACGCTGCACCTGCGGGTCCGCCAGCGAAGTCCCGCTGAGCGGCGCGACTCCGCCGAGGGGATCATCAGCGACTACGGGGCCGTCGATCGAAACCGGAATCGTCGCGTCGATCGTGCCGACCGCGGCGATGGGCGTGACCTCGGTAGTGGCCTGCGACGGCGGCCGTTGCGACGCGGTTCGCTGCGCGCTGGCAACCTGGTCGATCGCCACCACCGTAAACAGCAGCATCAACGTGAACAGCGGGACCTTCTGAAGGAGCTTGACCATCGCTCACCTCCGGATAGCAGGGGATGTGCGTTGCTACCCGTGCAACGCACCGGTACCGCTGACTTGCACAGCCGGAGGTGAAAAAACGCCCTGTCAGTCGTCGTCGCGATTGGCGACCTCGACGCCGCCCATGATCGCGGTGCCCCGCACCAGCAGCTGCTTGCTTGCATCAGGGGCGGCGCGGGAGCGATCGTCGAGACCGCCGAGCAGCGGCAGCACCTTGTTGGTCACCACCCAGTCCTCGCCCACCAGGATCTTGATGCCGCCCCAGAAGGCGAAGGCGTCGATGACCGCACCGTCGGCGTCGGTATCGGCGGCGCGCAGGTCGATCTTGCAGCCGCCCAGAATCGCGGTGACGTCGGCGCCCTGGAAGTTGGGCGAGGTCGAGCCCTTCTCCGAGTAGCCCAGGAAGGCGAACGACGACAGCGTATCGGCGGCGCTGACCTCCCCTGCCGGGGGAGCCCCCGCGGAGGCCGCCGAGGGGGCGGCCGCAGCGGCACCGGAAGCGCCGGATACAGCAGCGGAAGACGACGCGAAGTCCGGCGCGTCTCGCGCGTCCGCAGGCGGCGGCGCGGAGGAAGCCGGAAACATCGTTTCGTCGCCCGCCAGCGCGCGCCACACCACCCAGGCGCCGGCGGCGATGAGCAAGAGCGGCCAGGCGTCCCAGAACTCGACGTCGATCAGATCGAAGTCGTAGGCGAGCTGCCAGACGCCGAAGACCGCCAGCAGCGCCCCGAACACCCGGCTCCCGGTGCCGGTGGGACGCGCAATCATGGTCAGCCCAACGGCGAGCGGGATCAACGGCCACCAGCGCAGGATGTCGTCGAAGTCGACGATGCGCATCTCGTCGAGAAAAAACAGCGTGCCGAAGGCCATCAGGGCCAGGCCGAAGACCAGGCGCGGGGTTACGACGCTACGCCCGTTGCTCATCGTTCTTCCTCCTGCGGCCCGCCGCCGCCCGCGGACGGCGCGCCGCTCGCGTGCAACACCTCGGCCTCCGGATAGCCGCCGCGGTTGAACAGTGCGTCGAAGACGAACGAAGCACCGATGAAGATGATCAGCAGCGGCCAGGAATCATCCCAATCCAAGTCCCACAAATCGAGGACGTTGATCTGCAGCCAGATGCCGAGCAGCAGCAGGAAGATGCTGCGGCGCCCGTGCCGCGGCCACAGCAGTTGCATCGCGCCGAGGGCGATGAGCAGCCCCGGCCACAGGTCCCACGCCTGGCGCATCGAGATGTAGTCGAAGCGCTCCAGCAGAAAGACCGTACCGACGACGATCATCAGCAGACCCGGCACCAACGCGCCGCGGTCCGCCCGCCTGCGTGCAACCATGGGTCCCTCCGTTCGTTGCAGATCGACTCATCGCAACATTACGCAGCGGCGCGCCGAATACCAACGTCAACGACGACAACGGGCGCCGCGACGACTGACCGGTCGCCGATCAGCGACGACCGGTCGGCAGAGCTTCGCGGAAGGCACGCAGGCGGCGCGCGTTGATCCCCATGTCGCCGACGCCCACGCGCGAAAGGGAACGCGCGTCGATCACCGAACCGGTGCCCGCAGGGCGCACCCTTACGACGATGTCGTCGACGAAGCGAAACACCGCGCTCTCGTCGGTGGCCTCGAACCTCCCGGCGATCTCGTCGCGAGCGGTGACCGTCCAGCCGAGAGCGGCAGCGGCACGCAGGGCGATCGCGAACGCCTCGTCCGGTGGTTGCTCGACCTCTATCGGCGCCAGGTCGGGATAGGCCCTGCGCTGCTGGAGCGCGGTGTCGGGCCCCCCGTCGGGATAGCTCATGTCGCGGAGACGATTGGCGTCGAGCTGCGCGGCGACGACGAACGGCGGCGGGTCGGCCAGATCGGTGGTGATGTCGTGAATCGCCGGCGCCTTGCGCGCCCCCCAGGCGATCGCGAGCACCAGCAGGATGCAGCCAAAGCCGATCGCCGCGGCGAAAAGCGCCGCGCCGCTTCCTTCTCCGCCGCGCAGCGCGCCGATCCCACCGAGCAGCGCCGCCACCCCACCGCCGCCCACCATCGACAGCGAAAAGAGGCCGAACGCCCACAGCGGCGACAGCAGGCGGATGCGCGCCGCGATCACCGCGAGGATCGACAGCGTCACTACGTCAATGGCGATCGGCAGGGCGAGCGGGATCAGATTCTCCATGGTCCCGACAGGGTACGTCATCCGACGACCGGAGCCTGCTGCATCATTGGGTTGCATGAATATGCGATTTGTAGAATAATCATGCAACCATGATCACCAAGCACAGTCGCCAGCAAGCCATACTCCGCCTCGTCCGCGACGGTGAGGTGGCGACGCAGACCGACCTGGTGCAGGCGCTCGAGGCCCAAGGTATCGAGGTCAACCAGTCGACCGTGTCGCGCGACATCAAGGACCTCGGCCTGGTCAAGACGCCCGGGCCGTCCGGCTACTGCTACGCCCTGCCGACCAACACGGCGGCGCTGACCGAGCGCAGCCTGCGCATCCTGCGCGAGTTCGTCAGCTCGATCGATGGCGCCGGGCACCTGGCGGTGGTGCACACCGACAGCGGCAACGCCCACCCGGTGGGCGAGGCCGTCGATCGGCTCGATCTCGATGACGTCGTTGGCACCGTGGCGGGCGACAACACCCTTCTCGTGATCCTGCGCGAGAACACCGACTGGCAGCAGTTCCGCAACCACCTCGAGGCGCTGCTGTAACCACCTCACGAACGGAACCCCGACATGCCCACCACGACGCCCTCGGAAGCGGCCTCACTGTACGGACTCGACAAGTCTCCCCGGAAGGTCGTGCTGGCCTACTCCGGCGGCCTCGACACCTCGGTGATGCTGCACTGGATCCGATCCACTTTCGACTGCGAGGTGGTCGCCTACATGGCCAACGTCGGGCAGGCGGAGAACATCCCCGAGATCGAGCGCAAGGCCAAGATGACCGGCGCCTCCGAGGTCTGGACGCTCGACCTGCAGGACGAGTTCGTCAACGACTACGTGCTGCCGGCGGTGCGCGCCAACGCTGTCTACGAGGGCCAGTACCTGCTCGGCACTTCGCTGGCGCGACCGTTGATCGCGCAGTACCACCTCGCGGTGCTCAACGAGGTCGGCGCCGACTCGGTGGCGCACGGCGCCACCGGTAAGGGCAA
Source organism: Acidobacteriota bacterium (assembly GCA_050114655.1). Taxonomy (GTDB): domain Bacteria; phylum Acidobacteriota; class UBA890; order UBA890; family UBA890; genus JASFRZ01. The sequence continues at coordinate 3,250 of JASFRZ010000249.1, read as the reverse complement.
TGACCAGGTGCGCTTCGAGCTCGGCTACTACGCCCTGCAGCCGGGCGTGCAGGTGATCGCGCCGTGGCGGCTGTGGAGCATGAGGTCGCGCGCCGACCTGATCGCCTATGCGCGAGACCACCACATCCCGATCGAAGCGAGCCCCGACAAGCCCTATAGCTGCGACCGCAACCTGCTGCACTGCTCCTACGAGGGCGGCGTGCTGGAGGACCCGTGGGCCGCGGCCCCGGACGACATCTTCACGCTGACCTGCGACCCGCGCAGCGCCCCTGATACGCCCGAGCAGGTGGTCATCGAGTTCGCCGACGGCTGGCCGGTAGCCGTCAACGGCGAGCATCTGAAGGGTGCCGCGCTGCTCGGCCGGCTCAACGAGATCGCCGGCCGCCACGGCGTCGGACGCATCGACATCGTCGAGAACCGTTTCGTCGGCATGAAGTCGCGCGGCGTCTACGAGACCCCGGGTGGTACGCTCCTACATGCCGCGCTGCGCGCGGTGGAGTCGATCACCATGGATCGTGAGGTGCTGCGCATGCGCGACAAGATGGCGCTGGAGTACGCCGAGGCCTGCTACTACGGCTTCTGGTTCGCGCCAGAGATGAAGGCGATGACCGCGTTCATCGACGCCGCCATGGCCGGGGTCACCGGCACCGCGCGGCTGGAGCTGTACAAGGGCAACTGGAGGGTCAGCGGCCGCACCTCGCCCTGCCCGCTGTACTCCGAGGAACACGTTACCTTCGAGGCCGACGACGTCTACCGGCAGAAGGACGCCGAGGGCTTCATCCGGCTGCAGTCGCTGCGCCTCAAGTTGGCGGCGCAGCGCCAGGCGTTGCTGTCGACAACGGCGGGCGAGCAGCCGTCTCCTGTTCCGTCGGACGCCGGGCGGGGTCCGACGATGTCAATCGCGGCGGAGCGCTAGCCTATGCGTACGCTGTGGCAGGCGCGCTTCGGCGTCGCTGCAGACGAGCTCGCGCAGCGCTTCACCTCGTCGCTTCACCTGGATGTCGCGCTCGCCGAATACGACATCCGCTACAGTCAGGCACACATCAAGGCGCTCGAACGCGCCGGTGTGTTGAGCGCCGAGGAGTGCGCCACGCTGCACGACGCGCTCGAGCAGGTGCGCGTCGAGCTGGCCGCCGGCGAGGTCGAGCTCGACCCGGCGCTCGAGGACATCCACACGGTGATCGAGAACCGGGTCACTGCGATTGCAGGCGCGACCGGGGCCAAGCTGCATACCGGTCGCTCGCGTAACGACCAGTGCGTCACCGTGATGCGGATGTTCCTGCTCGACGCGGTCGACCACGCAGTGACCGCTATCCGCCGTCTGCAGAAGGCGCTGCTCGACCAGGCCGCCCAGCACACCGGCACCGTGGTACCCGCCTACAGCCACATGCGGCGCGCCCAGCCGATCAGGCTGGCGCACCATCTACTGGCTTACTTCTGGATGCTGCATCGCGACCGCGGGCGGCTGGAAAGCGCGCGCCGCCGCATCGCACTGTCGCCGGCGGGCGTCGGCGCCTGCTCCGGCACCGGCATCGCACTCGATCGCCGCTTCCTCGCCGCCGAGCTGGGCTTCGCAGGCATCACGGCGAACAGCCTCGACACGGTCTCGGACCGCGACTTCATCCTCGAGTTCCTCGCCACCGCCACCATCTGCGGGGTCCACCTCTCACGCATCGCCGCCGACCTGTGCCTGTGGTCGGGCCCGGAATACGGCTTCGCGACACTCGACATGGCCTACTGCACCGGTTCGAGCATGATGCCGCAGAAGGTCAACCCCGACACCATGGAGCTGGTGCGCGCCAAGTCGGCCACACTCAACGCCGAGCTCGCCACGCTCACCGGCCTGATGCACGGCCTGCCGCTCGGCTACCAGCGAGACCTGCAGGACGACAAGCGGCCGCTGTTCAACGGCGCCGCGGTGCTCATCGACACCCTCGAGATCACCGCTGCGGTGGTCGCCAGCACGACGTTCCATGCCGAGAAGATGGCCGCCGCCGCTGCCGATCCCGGTCTGCTTGCGGCGGACTGGGCGGAGGAGTTGGTGGCCAAGGGCGTGCCGTTCCGCGACGCCTACGGCGTGATCGGCCAGCTCATGAAGCAGTCGACCGAGAACGGCGTCGATCCGCGCGCGATGGCCGAAGCCGACCTCGCCGCGCTCCACCCCACCCTGCCCGCAGCACTCGCCGCTGTCCCGGACGCCGCAGCCGCCATCGAGCGCAAGACCACCCCCGGGTCCCCGGCCCGCGGGCGACTGTCCGAGCAGATTGCGGCCGCCGAGGCGCTCCTCGCCGCCGCCGAGGCGCTCCTTGTCGTGATGGAGCGCCCCTAGCGGCATCGGAGCGATCAGAGAATCGCAGTCGCTGAGCCGATTCCGACCCCGGGTCGCGGGCGCCCGCCGCCCACGGCTACACGAAGTCGACCGTGGGCTCGACTTCGCCGGCGCGCAGGAACAGCAGCGCGAGGACGACATTCTCGGCGATGATCATCAAGGCGCCCAGCACCGCCAGGATGATCGTCGCGAAGCACGCGCCGCCGATGATGGAGATTACGGCGTAGGGCCGGATCAGGTACTGCAGGTCGTTCTGCAGGCTGAACAGCTTGACGCCGAGGATGATGCTCACGATGCCCACGACGATGCCGATCAGGATGATCGGCGCGACGAACACGATGGCGATCATCGGCGCATGCGCAGCCCTGATGCCGAGCACCGCCAACAGGGCGCGGCCGACGATCCCGATCGCGGTCAGCCCGGCGATCGCGAAGATCACGAAGGTCACCAGACCGTCGATGCCGTGATAGTCGTAGCGCTCGTTGAGCAGCTCGCGAAACCGATACAGCGCGATCAGCGACAGCGCAGCAGCAGCGGTCGCCACGATGGTCGCCAGCGGCAGGACCAGCATCGTTGCCTCACCGCTGATCGGCAGATCAGCGAGAAAGCTGAGCAAGATATTAGCCGGTGTGAGCGCCGCAGCGCCGATCGCCATCCACGCGGCATGCTTCCACTTCTTGTCGTCCATGACATCCTCCCTGCGGTGCTCCATCACACGATGTCGGGCTGATACTCGAGGATTTCGCCGGGCTGGCAATCGAGCTCGCGACAGATCGCCTCGAGGGTGCTGAAGCGGATTCCCTTGACCTTGCCGTTCTTGAGAAGGGACAGGTTGGGCAACGAGATGCCGATGCGCTCGGACAGCTCGGTGAGCGACATCTTGCGCTGCACCAGCACCAGGTCGAGCATCACTTCGATGGC
>JASFRZ010000248.1:0-7464 GCA_050114655.1 Acidobacteriota bacterium | reverse complement strand
CCTTCAGCGCCGGCTCGAGCAGCAGGTAGCCGGGCTCCGCGGGCGGAGCGTCGGGGTTGAACAGGGGATAGACGGCGAGCGCGCCCGCCTGGATGGGCTCGTCGGGCACCAGGGTGGGCCAGCGGAGGGCCTGCGGGTCAATCGGTTGGCGGCCGGTGGGACCGGTAGCGGGACGGGCGGACTCGCGGGAATGCGGCGACTTGTCGAACATTGGCGGCTTCCTTTTCTCCGCGCCACGCTCGGTGGCGCGAGCGGGGGAACCGCCGTTCTGCGGCCGGGGCCCTCGTGATAGGCTCCTGGCCGAGAGGTGGTTCCCGTCTTGTACGGAGCCTGCGGTGTCGTTCGCCAAAACACTCACCGCAAGCCTCTTGGGCAAATGAACGGGGTCCTTCGGGGCCCCGTTCGCTTTTGCTACATCTGCTTCACCTTCCGAAGACCTCCTTGACGCGCGCGATCAGCTCTTCGAGGACGCTGCGCCGGTCGGGGTCGATGTCGTTGCGATAGCTCAACTCGATGTCGGGGGCGATGCGGATGCGGTGCCAGGTCTCGCGCCGGGTAGGGGAGGAGGCGGCGGCCCGGTCGGCCGGCATGAGGTTCTGCATCAGGTTGGCGACACGGTGCCGCGGCGCCGCCGCTGAATCCCGCAGCTGGTTCATACTCTGGGCGGGGGGCTCTTGCGCGGCTGCCCCGGCATCCCGCGCTCGCGACTTCATGCGCGCAAACAGCAGCGAGTCGAGTGCATCCTCGGCGGTGGCCTCTTCTGCCGGTTCCGCGAACTCGGCGAGTTTGTCTCCGAGCTCGGCGCGCGCGTTCTCGAGATCGACGGGCTCCGCCGGGGCCTCTTCCAATGACGCCCTCGAGGCCTGCGGCGCCGCTGCGGCCGCCATGAGCCTTTCGATCGCCGCCTCGGACTCGAGCTTCGAACGTTCCCGCGCACGCAGCTCGCTCGGCGACGGCGACGTCAGCCACTGGTTGAGCGCATCGAGGCTCTCCACGTCCCGCCCCTCGGCAAACTTCACGACGCGCGCGATCTCCTCTGACGACCACGTAGTGATCGCCTCCTCGATGCGCTCGAGCCGGAATCCGATGGTGCGCAGCAGCGAGATCAACCGCAGCCGGTCGAGATGCTCCTGCATGTAATACGCACCCTTGCCCGAGCCCCTCGCCGCCGGCACCAGATCGCGCGAGATGTAGTCGTAGATCAGCCGGCGCGACAGGCCGGTCAGCTCTTCCAGCTCTTCGATCTTGTAGTGGGTTTCGGGGGACATTACGGGCTCCGATTGCGTCGTGGACTCCTCTATTTTACATCACATTGTGACGTTGTCAATTCTTTATTGGAATCTATTGATACCTTTTCAAATGGTATTTGAGAGTCAAATAAATATCACATCAAAGCGAATCCATTGGCGACTTTTACCGAGATGTTCGAGAAATCGCCCTAATCCGACACGGTCACGTCATGAAAGACATCTTGGACCTCGTGGCCGTCTGAAGGAGGCAACAGGGTCACTTGTTCTCACTTGACGGGCGCATCCATTGGCGGCATTGGGGGACCTCGCGCGCGCGCGCGGCATGGCGCAGGTTGCGCGCGACGCGGGGCTGGGGCGCGAGAGCCTCTACAAGGCCCTCACGCCGGGCGCCAAGCCTCGCTTCGACACAATCCTGAGAGTGGCAAGGGCCTTGGGCGTGCAGCTCTGTGCGCGGGTACCTACGTCCTCAACAACTTGAACGCATGCTCCCAGTCGCCGCTGCGGAATCCCGGAATGCACCACAAGATCGCCAGGGGCTCGATGGCGCGGGCTGATTCGACGCCGCCCATGTCCTCGGTTTCCCAGCCGAACTCCGTCAGGATCTCGGTGACCTCGGCCTTGGCCGCATCGTCGTTGCCGCAGATGAACATGGTCGGCTTGGGGCCGCCGAAGTCGGGATCGACCATGTTGGCGCTGCCGGTGCAGGAGAAGGCCTTGACGAAGCGGGCCTCGGGGGCGAGCTCCTGGAGGCGCTCCATCAGCGAGACGTCGAGGTCGGTGAAGTAGCGCAGGACATTGTTGTCGGGCGGCTCGTCGGCGATGGGGTTGGTGGTGTCGATGACCACCTTGCCGGCGAGGTTGACGGGGTCGCAAAGGGCGAGGGCGGCGCGGGCGGCAGTACCCTTGACCGCCAGCACGACGATGTCGCCCCAGGCGGCGGCTTCGCCGGGGCTGCCGATGTGGGCGTGCTCGCCGGCGCTCGCCTGCCAGTCGGCCAGCTTGGCGGGATCGCGCGAGCCGCACATCACCTCGTAACCGTGCTTCAGAAAGCCATCCGCGAGCGTCCGGCCGACGACGCCCGTGCCCACGACTGCGACCTTCTTCATGATGCTGTCCCTCCCGGGTATGGGGATGATTCGAGCGTAGGTTCGGGACAAGTGAGTAGCAAGTGGGCGCCACCGCGGCGTCGATTCTTTGAGGCGGGCCGAGGAGTCGAGCGCCCATGGGGGCGTTCACCGCCCGCACGGTCGTACCCTGCCGCGCCCGGCGGTTGATAGCCCGCGAGCGCCACGTTTACTGTGTAGCTACGTTCCCCGGCAAGAGGCGGTCCTGCTCGAGGTCCCGCGCTGACGGGAGGAGGACGACAATGGCCGCAGAGCTGCTCATGCGCCCGCGGAACGCAGCCAGCGTCCCGCGCAGCCGGTGGCCGGCGCTCGCCGCTTTGCTCACCGGTTGTCTCTTCGCTGCAGCCGCGCTCGCCGCGCAGGAGGGCCAGATCTTCGTGCGCGTACTCGACCAGACCGGGAAGCCGGTCAAGGGCGTGCGCGTGACCTCGAGCCGCTGCATCCAATACTTCGCCCCGGACAACCTGCCGACGGTGGGGAGCAACTGCCGGGAGGTCGAGCGCACCACCAACGACAAGGGCGAGGCAGTCTTTCCGAGCGTCCGTATCGGGTCCCGCGAACGTCCCTACGAGTACATGGTGACGGCGTCGAAGGAGGGCTACACCAGCGCCAGCGAGGTGGTCACGCTGCATTCGGCGCGCAACGAGTTCCCGCTGACGCTCCACCAGTTCCGCAGCAGCCCCGGCCTGATGCTGTTCGAGGAGGCGCAGAACGCCGCCGAGGCGGGCGACCTGCAGTCCGCCGAGTCGAAGATGGCCGAAGCGCTGGCGGGGACCTCTGGTGGCGTCGGCAGACTCGGAGGTTCCGCCCCGCGCGCCGCGCTGCCGCCCGACGTGCAGGTCTCCGCGCTGTCGATGCTGGCCGACTATCGCCTGCGCCTGCAGCGCTATGCGGACGCGGAAGATGCGCTGCTCGACGTGCTCCTGCTCGACCCCTCGGACCGCTTCGCCCTGCGCACGCTGGTGATCACCGCCGCCTACCAGCAGGACTGGCAGCAGGCGGAGGAGCGCGCCGGCGACTACCTGGCCGCGTACCCCGCCAACGCCGACGCGCTGCTGTTGATGGGCAATGTGTACCTGGAGACCCGCCGCGTGCCGGACGCGATCGAGGTGCTCGAGCAGTCCGAGCTGTTCGAGCCCGAGGTCGCCGTCGTCCACCGCTCGCTCGGCAACGCCTACGAGATGGCGAGCCGCCCGCAGGAAGCGATCGAGCAGTACCAGCGCTACCTCGAGCTCGCCGGCGATCCCCCCGACCGCGTGCAGATCCAGGAGAAGATCGCGCGGCTGCGTTAGCGGCGGCCGACCCCCGCTCCCGGCGCCCCGCCCTCCCGCACGGTCATCCGGCTGGAAGAAGAATCCACCGCGCATCGCGCGCCGGCGCAGCCGCTATTGCAGCCCGATCGCCACCGCGATGTAAACGGCAACCGCGCCGAGCGCCAGCAATGTCGCCGCCCAGCGCCACACCACCGCGAACCATTCGTCCCAGCCCACGCCGGCGGCCACCAGAATGGCCATGATCGAGCCATTGGTGGGGGTGAGCATGTCGCACAGGCCGGCGCCGTACTGGTAGGCAAGGACGACCACCTGGCGGGAAATGTCGAGGAGGTCGGCCAGCGGCACCAGCAGCGGCATGGTCAGCACCGCCTGGCCGCTGACCGAGGAGACCGGCACGTGGATGCCGACGTGCGCCGCCATCATGCCGAGAGCCGAGGCGGTGGGGGGCAGGCCGGAGAGCGGGGTGAACAGGGCGTGCACCAGTGTATCGACCACCCGGCCTTGCTCGAGAACGACGTAGATGGTGCGCGCGACACCGATCAGCAGAGCGGGCAGGGCCATGGCCGCGAATCCCTCGGCGTAGGCGCGCGCGGTGCCGTCGAGGCCGAGGCCGCCGATAAGGCCGACGACGATGCCCATGATGAAGAACAGCGCCGACATCTCGGGGAACTCCCAGCCGAGGGCGAGCAGTCCGTAGGTGAGCATCACGAAGGTGGCGACGACGAGGGCGACGATGAACGCGTGGCGGGGTCCGAGCGGCGCCGCTTCGTGGGGATCGCCGCCATCGGGGGCCGTCACCCGGGTTCGCGCCGCATAGCGCACCGTCATCGCCAGCCAGAAGCCTACGGCGATCACCAGGAACACGGTGCGGAACGCCCACCCCGAAAGCAGAGGCAGTTGCGCCACGCGCTGGGCGATGCCCACCTGGAACGGATTGATGGGGCTGAAGGCGGAGCCCACCACCGCGGCGCCGGCGCTCATCGAAACCGCCGTCACCGGCCGCAGGCCGAGGCGCGCGGTCAGCAGCAGCAGCACCGGCATCATCGGCACGATCTCCTCCTGCATGTTCTCCAGCGCGCCGGCGGTGGCGAACAGGATCCCCAGCACCACGATCACCGCCAGCTCGCCGTGTCGCAGCCGATACAGCAGCCACGCGATCAGGCGCTGCAGCGTGCCCGCCTTGTCGAGCACCGTGAATGCCCCGCCGATCAGGAACACCAGCGCGATGACGTCGCCGGCGTCGAGAAAGCCGGCGGTGAGCGCGGTGAAGGCGGCAAACGGGCCGACAGGATCGGGCGCGACCGGTTGATAGGTGCCCGCCACCACGACGTCGCGGCCGGTCGCGACATCGAAGACACGCTCGAACTGCCCCGCGGGCAGCACATAGGTGGCCACGCCGGCGAGTAGCACGCAGGAGACCAACAGCACCAGGGGATGCGGAAAGCGGGATCGCGTCATGGTCGAAACTCCCGAAGGGAGTTTCTACGCCATCTGCGCTCTCCGCGCCACAGACCGGGACGGAATCGAGCGATTGATTCGCTTGCGGACCGCGGGCACGCGCTTCGCATCGACCCGAAAGAGGACCTCGGTGGCCGTCTCAGGAAAGTGGTGGTTTCAGGGAACCGGAGTGCGCCAGTGGGGCAGACCTTGATAAAATCTGCCACATGCAGACAATCATGGTAAGTCTTGGGAAAAATGGCAGATTGGTGGTTCCGGCTCCCTTCCGCCACTCTCTAGGCATCAAGGCTGGCGACGAGCTCGTGGTGACGCTGGCCGATGGCGAGCTGCGCATCACCACCCGCGAACACGCCGTGGCCAGGGCTCAGCAGGCGGTGCGACGGCGTGTCGATCGAGACGCCAGTCTGGCCGCCGAGTTGATCGAGGAGCGCCGCGCAGAGGCGAGCACGTAGCGATGGTCCTGGACGCTTCCGCGGTGCTGGCGCTGCTCAATGCCGAGCCGGGCTGGGAGCGGGTCGCCGAGGTGTTACCCGCCGGGATCATGAGCGCCGTCAACCTCGCGGAGGTGGTCGGCAAGCTCGTCGATCACGGGATGCCGGGCGACGAGATCCGCGAGGTGCTCTCCGGCCTCGGCCTGACGATCGTTCCGTTTGATGACGACGCGGCCGCTGCTGCCGGCGAGCTGCGATCGGTCAAGGGCGGCAAGCGTCTCGCTCTCGGCGATCGCGCCTGTCTCGAGCTCGGCCGCAGCCGCTCTCTGCCGGTGATGACCGCGGACCGATACTGGTCCCGCGTCGATACCGGCGTGGAGCTGGTCGTAATTCGCTGAACGGGGCCCGCGGCGTCCTCGAATCGCCGTAGGAATCACCCCACTTCTTCGATAAAGTCCCCCCGCGATGAACGCCATGGTCCGCTTCGCGCTCGCGCCCGACGAGCGCACCCTATACTTCACCTGTCATCGCCTGGACGCCGACATCTTCGTGTTGCAGGCGCAGGAGGGGCAACGTTGAGTCTCAACCGCAAGATGACCCGAGCGCCGATCTGGTGGATCGTTGCGTTATCCCTCGTCGTTGCGTGGCCCGTTGTTGCCGCGTCTTCGCGGAGTGATGTCGAGGCCGATCCGCAGGTCGTCGGTGCCGCAGAATCGCCGCTGCGCCGGCCCACGTCGCAGGTGGAGCCGCTCAACGTGATGACCTTCAACATCCGCTACGGCACCGCCAACGACGGCGACAACGACTGGTCACTCCGCCGCGAGGCGGTGTTCGAGGTGATCGAGGCCTTCCGCGTCGACGTGCTCGGCGTGCAGGAGGCGCTGAATAGCCAGCTCGCCGAGATCAGCGCCGCGCTGCCGGGCTACCGGCGCATCGGGGTGGGGCGGGACGACGGCGCCGAGGCCGGTGAGTACTCGGCGATCCTCGTCGACTCGTCGCGCTTCGAGGTGCTCGACGAGGGCACGTTCTGGTTCTCCGACACCCCCGACGTGCCGGGCTCGACGAGCTGGGGCAACGAGATTCCACGTATCTGCACCTTCGCACACCTGCGCGACGGCCCGGCCAACCGCACCTTCTGGGTGTTCAACGTCCACTGGGACCACGTCTCGCAGCCCTCGCGCGAGCGCGCCGCCGAGCTGCTGATGGCGACGATCGGAGAGCGCGCCGCGGGTGAGCCGGTCCTGATCACCGGCGACTTCAACGCCGGCGAGGACAACCCGGCGTTCCGCTACCTGCTCGATTCGGAGGGAGCCCTCGCCCTCGGTATGTTCGACACCTTCCGTGACGTTCATCCCGATGCCACCGACGTCGGCACCTTCAACGGCTTCGAGGGCAACACGGACGGCGACAAGATCGACGCCATCCTGGCCTCGAGCGGCTGGGCGGTGCTCGCCGCCGACATCATCCGCACGCGCCGCCAGGGGCGCTACCCGTCGGACCACTTCCCGGTGATCGCCACCCTGGCGCTGCGCTAGGCGCGACGTCTGGCCTGATCGAGCGCTGACCGGGCCGACCGAGTGCAGGTCCGGGAGGCGGTCGCGCGGTGGGGGCAGACCCGCTGAGGCGGCAATAGCCGTTGATCCCCGTCCCCCCGAGCGACTAGGCTTGCGCAACCTCGTCCATCGCCTGGGGACCCCTTCTTGATCGGCAAGACGCTGGGCCATTACGAGATCCTCGCGCCGCTCGGCACCGGCGGCATGGGCGAGGTGTATCGCGCGCGCGATACCAAGCTGGACCGCGAGGTAGCACTCAAGGTGCTGCCCGCCGAGATGGCAGCCGACGAGGAGCGGCTCGAGCGCTTCCGGCGCGAGGCGCTGTCCGTGGCGGCGCTCAACCACCCCAACATCGTCACCATCCACTCGGTCGA
>JASFRZ010000247.1:0-7506 GCA_050114655.1 Acidobacteriota bacterium | reverse complement strand
CGCAGGGTATGCCGCGCAGGCCCCCGGCGCCGCGACCCCGACGGTTCCGCAGCGGTCCGTCGATCCCCTGCCGCCGCACGTCGCCACCTTCTCCATTCTCGGCTACGACCCGGACAGCGGTATGGTCGGCGGTGCGGTGCAGTCGCGCGTGTTCTCGGTCGGCAACGGCGTGCTGTGGGGTGAGGCAAACGTCGGCATGGTGGCGACGCAGGCGATCGTCGACGTCAGCTACGGGCCTCAGGCGCTCGAGTTGCTGCGCGACGGCACGCCCCCCGCTGACATCATTCAGGCCGTCCTCGACAACGACCCCGACCCCGGCTACCGCGGCCAACCCTGGCCCAAGGCGGGGCGGCAGTTCTCGGTCATGAACGCGCGCGGCGAGGTGGCGACCTACACCGGCCCGGAGGCAGACGAGTGGGCGGGCCACGTGGTGCGTGACAACTGCAGCGCGCAGGGCAACATCCTCGCCGGGCCGGAGGTGGTCGAGGCGATGTGCGACGCCTTCGAGCGCACAGAGGGACACCTCTCGAACCGCCTGATGGCGGCCCTCGAGGCCGGCCAGGCGGCGGGCGGCGACCGGCGCGGCATGCAGTCGGCGGCGATGCTGATCGTCAAGGAAGACGGCGGCGTGTGGCTCAACAACGACGTCGTGCTGCGCCTGCAGGTGGACGACGCCGACAACCCCATCGTCGAGCTGCGCCGGTTGGTCGACGCGGCGCACCGCCGCTTCGGCTGGGAGCTGCCGTCGCGAGCGCCCGGCCAGGCGACCCCCCGACCCGGGAGCCGGCCGATCGCCATCACCAACGGCCGCCTGTTCGACGGCACCGGCGCGCCCGCGCTCGATGCCGGCACGGTGATCTTCGAGAACAATCGCATCACCGCGGTGGGCGCGACTGACACCGTGGAGATCCCGCCGGGCGCGCGCGTCATCGACGCCGGCGGCGACCTCATCATGCCGGGCATCATCGACAACCACATGCACGCGCTGTGGCCAGACTCACCGCTGACCACCGAGGGTGAGGACACCATGACGCCGTGGCTGCAGGCCGGCGTCACCACGCTGGTCGATACCGGCTCAATCCGCCACACCGCGCGCGCCGGCCGCGCGCTGGTCGAGTCGATGGCGCACCCGCCGCGTTACCTCATGGCCGGGCCGATCATCACCGTCCCCGGCGGCTACCCAACTACCCGGCGCGAGGCCGACATGGCGATGTACGCCTGGACGGTGCAGGGGCCCGAGGAAGCCTACGACGCCACCGCCACGATCATCGATAAGGAGGGCGCCGACCTGATCAAGGTCGCCATCGAGACCGGCTTCGAGACCGACTACGACGCCACCGACGGCTGGCCGACGCTGTCGATGGAGGAACTGCGCGCCATCGTCCGCGCGGCACACGAGCGCAACGTGATGGTGCGCGCCCACGTCACCAATCCGGGCGAGGCGCTGGCGGCGGCGCGCGCCGGCCTCGACGTGCTGGCGCACACGCCGATCCACGAGATGTCCGACGAGGCGCTGCAGGAGTGCGCCGACGCCGGGCTGATCTTCGTCTCCACCGCCAACATCTGGGGCTGGCCGCGGCGCGAGCGTGGCCGCCCGGTGGGGCCCAACCTGTACCGCTACCACCAGCTCGGCGGCATCGTGGCAATGGGCACCGACGTTCCCTACCAGCGCGGCTCGACCATGCCGATCGGCGAGTTCGAGCGCTTCATCGAGGCCGGCTTCACGCCCGCCGAGGTGCTGGTCGCCTCGACGCGCGACAGCGCCAAGGCGATCGGCCGGCTGAACGATCTCGGCACCCTCGAGGTCGGCAAGCTCGCCGACGTCATCGTCGTCACCGGAGATCCGCTCGCCGACATCCACGCCATGGAAAACGTCAGCGTGGTGGTACGGAACGGGGAGTTGGTTCTGTTGCCGACGGCGCAACGCTGAGCCAGCAGGCGGACGCACGGGCGGCGAGCGCAAGGCGCGCGCCGAGAGGCCGCCCGTAGGCGTACCTACTCGTACGTCGGAGCCTGCCCTTGACAATCACTCTCATAGAACGCCGCGATCGCCGTCCGTGCGTCCGCCCTACCTCCCAGGGTGGTATTCGCGCTCGGTGTGGCCTTGCAGCTGCTCGGAATAGAAGTACACCTCACGCAGGTTCCCGGTGGCGTAGCGCTCGGCCTGGTCGTTGAAGTGCGGCGAGGAGGGATCGCCGCTTTCACCGCCGGCGGTCACCGCCAGCGCGCGCACCCGGTCGCCGAACTCGACCACCGCGACGAAGCTGTTGCCGCTGGTGCCGTACCACTTCTTGGTCCAGGGGTAGGCGCGCGCGCCGAATGAGGCCAGCGAGCCCCAGCGCGACGAGGTGAAGCCGACCGGGATGGACGGTGCGTCGTCGTCGAAGTGCTGCACGATGTCGCCGTTGAGACGCTGGTAGCGGTTGATCTCGCCCCACGGCGTGCGCCAGGAGCCGAAGTCCTCGGTGAGCTGATCGGAAGCGGCGGCGAGGGATTCGAGCAGCAAGCCGGAGGCAGCGGGGCTGACGATGTACTCCTCGGTGGACATGCCGGCCTCGCGCGCGGCTCGCCCCGCCTGCCGTTGCAGCTCGGTGCCCCAGAAGACGGCCAGCGAGGTCGGTACCGAGTCCACCCCCCAGCGCAGGTCCCACTCGCGCAGCAGGGCGATCTGCTCGGCCAACCGATCCTTCAACGGGTCCGATGCCGGCAGGTCATCCCAGGCGCGGATCAGCGCCGGGGCCGGCTCGCGGAACCACGGCAGGTAGCTGTCGAAGGCGTCCGCCAGCAGCGACTCCAGGGTAAAGCCGCTCTTGCCCTCCAGCAGCATCGTTGCGTGCACGCCGCGAGCGTTCTCGCCGCCCCGCTCCACATAGGTCGGGTAGTCGGACTTCTTCGGCGAATAGGAACCGGCGGCGGTCCACGGCGCGTCGTTGGTGTTGAATACCCAGCCGTTGGGTGGATTGACGACGTTGGGGGTCTCGTCGATGCGCAGCGGCGCGCCCCAGTCGGTCGCCGGGTCGCTGCCGTCCACCGGCTCGGTCCAGTCGAGCGAGTTGTCGCGCCGTGGGATGAAGTTCGAGTGCAGGTAGGCGATGTTGCCGGAGGAGTCGGCATACACCGTGTTATTGGATGAGTTGGTGTGTCGCCCCATCGACTCGATGAACGTTTCGAAGTCATCCGCCTTGGTGCGGATATACGACTGGGTGAGCGCGTTGACCGGATCCTGCATCAGGCTCACCGAGACCCAACTGTCGCCCTCGCGGCGCACCACCGGGCCGTGCTGGGTGTAGTAGACGGTGAACTCCTTGTGCGCCATGCCGCCGTGGGTCTTGTACGCGAGATTGATAGTGCGTGAGCGCACCGGGAACTGCTGGCCGTCGTGCAGATACCAGTAGCCGCCGTCGCGTTCGCTCACCGTCTCGAGGAACTCGTCGATGTTGTCCACCCCGCTCGACGTGTGCATCCACCCGGCATGCTCGTTGAAGCCCTGGTAGACGAAGAACTGCCCCCAGGTGATCGCACCGTAGGCGTTCAACCCCTCCTCGCTCACCATCTGTGTCTCGGCACGGAAGAAGAAGGAGGTGTGCGGGTTGATCAGCAGCAGGGCGTTGCCTTCGCGGGTGTTGGCGGGCGCGATGGCGATGCCGTTGGAGCCGCGCGGCTCGTCATCGCGATCGACGGTCACCGGAGGGGGATCGTACTCCCCAGGCTCGCGCCCGTCGGCAGCGTTGCCGTAGAAGGCCTCCAGCGCACGCGTGTTGATGCGCTCGATGTCCCCGCCGATGCTGCCCTCGGTGAAGGTCAGCGCCATCCACGGCTCGAAGCGGGTGATGACGCGCGGCTGCACGTCGGGGTGCGTATAGAGGTAGTAGTTGAGGCCATCGGCGAAGGCGTCCATCAGTCGGCGCAACCACGGTGGGCTCTCACGATACTGCTGCTGCAGGACCTCCGGGTCCATGAAGAGCTGCTGGCGCAGGTCGGTGTAGAGAGCCTCCTCGCCCTCCGCCTCGGCCATGCGGCCGATCGCGTTGAGGTAGTTGGCCTCGACGCGGTTGAAATCGTCTTCGGCCTGCACGTAGAGCACGCCGAAAACCGCGTCCGCGTCACTCTTGCCGTAGACGTGACCGATGCCCCAGTCGTCGCGGACGATCCTGACGTTCTGCGCCTGTGCCTCCCAGCGCGCCACCTCGGCGGTGGACGGCTGCTGGGCGGGCGCGAGACTCGGAACCAGGGCGAGGAGAACGAGGCCGACGAGCAGGTGAGGCTTCTTCATGGCACGACTCCGAAGCTGAGGTGAGGCGGTCGAAAGCGCATCCATGATACCGCCCTGCTCCTCGCCTTCCGCGGGCGGGAGGAGGCACATCGGCCGCGCGCCAGGAAGCGCGTGCGCGCGATGGAAAGCACCCCGGCAGATCCGGGCGCGACGCGCCGGGAAGTGGTACGTTGCGCAGCGCTCACGAGTCGCGCCACCGGAGAGGCGGAGATCACACCGTGCCGCAACAACCCGCGCCCCACCTCGAGCGCGCCATCCGGCTGCCGCAGGCCACTGCCATGGTGGTCGGTACGATCATCGGCACGTCGATCTTCGTGCAGCCGTCCGAGGTCACCGGACGGGTGCCGTCGGTCGCCGGGGCGTTCGCGGTGTGGGTGGTCTCCGGTGTGCTGACACTGTTCGGCGCCCTGGTATGCGCCGAGCTGGCGTCGATATTCACCCGCAGCGGCGGCGTCTACGTCTACCTCAAGGAGGCCTACTCTCCCGCCCTCGGCTTCCTGTGGGGCTGGGCGATGTTCTGGACCATGCACTCCGGCATCATCGCGGCGATCGCCGTGGTGTGCGGCCGCTACACCGCCTACTTCGTGCCGCTGGGCGACTTCGGCATCAAGATCGTCGGCGTGGCGATGATCCTGATCCTGTCGGCGATCAATTACATCGGCGTGCGCCAGGGCAGCGCGTTGCAGACGCTGTTCACCGCCGGCAAGCTGATCGCCATCGTGCTGATCATCGTCTCGGGCTTCCTCTTCGGCGGCGCCGCGCATCAGCAGGTCGTGGCTCAGGCGGGTGGATCGGCCCCACCGGCCGCCACCCTCGACGCAGGAGCGGCGGCCGTGCGCGGCGCCGCGCCGAGCGCACCGAGCGGCAGCATCACCGAGTTTCTCCTCGCCCTGGTCGCCGGCCTTTTCGCCTTCGGCGGCTGGCACATGGTGACGTACAACTCCGAAGAGACGATCGCGCCGCGCACCACCATTCCGCGCGCGCTGATGATCGGCGTGGCGGTGGTCACCGCCGCCTACGTGGCGATGAACGCCGTATACATGTGGGTGCTGCCGCTCGACACCATCCGTGCCTCGACCCGTGTCGCAGCCGACGCCGCCGACGCTGTATGGGGCGGCGGCGGCGGCGCGATGATGTCGGCGCTGGTGATCTTCTCCGCCTTCGGCGCGCTCGCCGGCATCGTGCTCGCCGGACCGCGCGTCTACTACGCCATGGCACAGGACGGCCTGTTATTCCGCTGGGCCGCCGCGGTTCACCCGCGCTACCACACGCCGCACCGCGCCATCCTCATGCAGGGGGTGTGGTCCTCGGTGCTGGTGCTCACCGGAACCTACCGAGTGCTTTTCACCCGCGTGATTTACACCGAGTGGATCTTCTTCGGTCTGATGGCGCTCGGGCTGATCGTGCTGCGACGCCGCGATGCTTCCAGTCTCCAAGCGGTCGATGGCGCGGTGACGAGCGACGATCGACCCTGGCGCGCCGACTACCGTATGTGGGGCTACCCGGTGGTGCCGCTGGCATTCGCCTTCGCGGCTTTCGCCATCGTCATCAACCAGATCATCTCCAGCCCGGCGGACAGCCTCGCCGGCCTGGCACTGGTGATCGTCGGCTTACCCGTCTACTACTTGTGGACCCGCGGAGGCGCCGGCAAGCCGGAGGGGCCGGCTAGGATGGAACGGGCGGTGGGTCCGACCTCAGAGAGGTGCGCATGAAGAACTGGCTACCCGTGAGCGTCGTCATCGGATCGTGTGGGCTGTGGCTCGCCGGCTGCTCCGCGGCAACGGAGTCGCCTCCCGCCGCGATCGCGGCCGGTGCACCCGGTCTGTGGACGGTGTACGAGCAGTCGCTGAAGCCGGCGAAGTACGTCGATCTGACGCACACCATCACGCCGCAGATCCCGGTGTGGAGGGGCTTTGGCCCTTCGACTTTCGGCCCCACGGTGAACCCCGACACCGGCGAACCGTACACCTACGCCGACGACGGCTTCGAGGCCACCGCCTACCGGCTCGCCACCGACCAACTGGGCACACAGCTCGATCCGCCGGCCCACTGGGCACCGGAGTACCCGGCAATCGACGAGCTGCCGGCGACGTTTGCGGTCCGTCCGCTGGCGGTCATCTCGATCGTCGCGCAGGTCGCCAATGACCCCGGGTATGCTCTGCAGGTCTCCGACATCGAGGCCTGGGAGGAGCGCAACGGACGCATCCCGGAAGGCTCGGTGGTGATGGTGCGGTCCGACTGGTCGAAGGACTGGCCCGATCCCGACCTGGCCACGCGCACCGTGTTTCCCGGCGTCTCGCTGGAAGCCTTGCAGTTCCTGCACCAGCAGCGCCACATCCTCTTTCACGGCCACGAGCCGCTCGACACCGATACGACGCCCACGCTCGAGGGCGAGTCCTGGCTGATGCACAACGGCTACACCCAGGCGGAGGGCGTGGCGAATCTCGACCAGGTGCCCGAGACCGGCTGCCTGGTCACCATCGGTTATCCCAAGTTCGAGGGCGGCGTCGGCGGCTATGCACGCTACATCGCCATCTGTCCGCCGGATTGGCCCGCCGGCGTGTCGATCGCCGCAACCGCCGAGGCACCGCTGCCGAGAAGCGATCGGACGCTGCAATGGGATGAGACGCGCGGGGTACGGGTACGGAGGTGAGCGGAGACGACGCGCCCTCGGCGACGCTCGTCGGCTCGACGATCGCCTGGTCGGGTGTGGCGACGCTCGTCGACCCGACGGCCGGCGACCCATGCGACGCGAGATCGCCTCGGTAGTACCATGCCGACGACGATGAGACGGAGCGCCCCCACGTCGCGGGGCCGCCCCGCCGGACCTGAACGCCGGGACGCCGCCAAGGTATCGGCGTCCCAAGGGGGTTGCGATGGGGAAGAGATGGGTCGGAGCGTTTTTGATCACCATCCTGGCGGCCGGCGTGCTGACCGCGCAGGAGGTCGAGGACCGGACGCTGCTCAGCCATGAGCAGATGACGGCCATCGTCAACGAGGCGTCGGGCGACCGCGCGATGCACCACCTGCTCGAGCTGGTGCCCTACCAGCGCGTGCGGCCGCCGGAGGAGTACCAGGGTCCCTACCGCGAGAGCCGGGTGATGGCCGACCTGGCGCGTGATTACGGCTTCAGCAACGTGTCGATCGAGGTCTATCAGAGCGGCGGCACGGCGTGGCAGCCGACGCGCGGCGAGCTGTGGATGAGCGCGCCGGGGACCAACACCAAGCTCTAC
>JASFRZ010000246.1:0-7523 GCA_050114655.1 Acidobacteriota bacterium | reverse complement strand
GACAGCGAGTTCCGCTTGCAGGTGCGCAGCAGCCTGAGCCAGCTGCAGTTCCGCGTGTACGGCTGGAGCGGTCCTCGCGACATCGAGCTGCGCTTCACGGCACACGTCCCCGCGGAAGTGGCGATCGCCGTCGCCCCCGAGATGATCGGGTTCGAGATGGTCGGCGACACGGTACAAGAGGAAACCGGTCGGCGCGCGTCGACCGTCGTCGTGCGCCCCACCGCCAACGCCGCCGAGTCGATCGTGGCCTTCAACCACGATCCGTATCCGCGCGTGTTACCGCCTTCGCCGTTGGTCGCAGGCCCCAACCAGACCTCCGGTGGCCTGCGCCTGGTACGCACCGGCTACAACGGCGGCGTGCTGGGAATCCTGGCGGAGGGCTTGCCCGGCCAGACCTATACGCTTAGGGTGGCGACGCCGTGGAATGTGAGCCAAGTCACCGGCGTTCCCGGCGCGCGCGTCACCGCCTTCGCTGAGGGGATCGCAACCATTTCGGTGACCATCCCCGGCAGCGGTAGCCGCTACCGCCCGATCGACCTGGAGGTCTCGTTCGCACGATGAGTAACAGCGCGAAGTCCGACAGTCCCCATCCCTGGTACGCGCCGGAGAGCGGTGAGGTCAACCGCATCGCCTTCAACGGCTGCGCCGAGCCCACCCTCGGCATCGAGGTCGAGTACCAGATCATCGATCCCGAGACCGGCGACCTCGCCCCCGGCGGCCCGGCCATCCTGGAGGCCTTCAACCAGCCGAGCTACGCCAAGCCCGAGCTGCTGCAGTCGACCGTCGAGCTCAACGTCGGGCCGTGCATCACCGCCGCCCAGGCATACGACTCGTTGCGCGAGCGCCTCGCCGCGCTGCGCGGCGTCGCCGCGGACCTCGGCTACGGACTGATCGCCGCCGGCACCCACCCGTGCTCGGCATGGGAGAGCCAGCGCATCACCGAGAACGAGCGCTACCAGAGCCTGCTGGACCGCATGCAATGGCCGGCGCGCCGGCTGATGATCTTCGGCGTGCACGTGCATGTCGGCGTCTCCAGCGGCGAGAAGGCGATCGCCATCTCCAACTCGCTCACTACCTTCTTGCCCCACCTGCTGGCGCTGTCGGCGTCGAGCCCGTTCTGGCACGGCGAGGACACCGGGCTGGCCTCGGTACGGGTGAAGATCTTCGAATCGCTGCCCGCGGCTGGCCTGCCCTACCGCATGATCAACTGGGGCGAGTTCCAACGCTTCATGAACACGCTGATCAACGCCGGTGCGATCGAATCGATCCGCGAGATCTGGTGGGACGTCCGCCCGCACCCGATCTTCGGCACCATCGAGGTGCGCATCGCCGACGCGCTGCCGACGGTGCGCGAAACGGTGGCCATCGCCGCGCTGGTGCAATGCCTGGTGGAGCGCCTCAGCGAGCTGTACGACCATGGCGAGTATCTGCCGCTCAACCGCCACTGGATCGTGGCGGAGAACAAGTGGCGCGCAGCGCGTTATGCCGATCGCGCCGAGGTCATCGCCGATGACTCGGGGGAGCTGCGCCGTCTCGACGAGATGGTGCGCGAGATGGTCGAGAACCTCGAGCCTGTGGCCAAACGGCTGGGCTGCCACGACGAGCTGCGCGACAACCTCGCCATCCTCGACGCGCGGCCGGCGTTCCACCGCCTGCGCGAGGTGTACGCCGACAGCGGCAGCATGCGTGAGGTCGTCCGGTATCTGGAGGACCAGATGGAATCCGACGCCCCCTTCTAGCGCGAACGCTGGGTGCCGGCGCGGACGCACGGCCCGCGTGCTACGTCTGCGCCAGGCTTTCGAGGACGCGCCGGAGGGCGGTAGGTTCGGGAGAGCCGGGGATGGTGGTGGCGGCGGAGGCGGTGCGGATTGCCTGGCGCGCGGCCTCGAGGGGGGTGGCACCGCTGAGCCCGGCGGCGACGTAGCCGGCGCCGCAGGCGTCGCCGGCACCGGTGGGGTCGATGGCGTCGACCGTCGGCGCGATGATGTCCGCGCGGTTGATCTCGTCTCCATGCCGTTGCAGCAGCACCCCGCCGTCCGCGCCGAGCGTTAGCAGCCACACCGGCGGCATCGGCGTTGCGGCCTGCTGCATACGGTCGGTCAGCGCGGCGATGACTTCCTCCTTCCCTGCCCTTTTCGCCGGCAGACCGCAGATGGTGGCGGCCTCGCCCCGGTTGCACTGCGCAACGTCGGGGTGGCGCAGCCACGACTCCCAGTCATCGCGCGCCCGGTAGAAGCGCGCGCCGTCGGCGGCATGGCCGAGCGCCAGGGAATGCACGTCGAGGTACAGGCGCGAAGTCGCGGCGCGCAGTGCGGCGATCGTCGCCGGGGTGCAGTCGGCACCGGTGATGCAGTTGGCAAGTACGATGTCGGCGCCGGCGGCAGCGACGACATCGGCGGCCTGCAAGGGCGACAGCGGACCGCGGATCCGCTCGACGCGCTCGCCGGCCTCGGGCGCCTCGCCATAGGACAGACGCACGCGCGGGGTGGGCGCGGCCGCGAAGTCGACGGCGGCGAGATCGACGCCGGCGAGCCCGGCCGCCCATTGCTCGACCCGCACCCGGCAGTCATTGCCGACGCGGCACAGCGGCAGGATGGTGTGCTCTTCGCCGACCAGCGCCGCGAGCACGGCGACGGCATGGGCTATGCCGCCGAGGCTGTCGGTAACCGAGCCGTCGGTATGCTCGATGGTATCGGCGACCATGCTGCCGACTACCGCGACGCGCATCAGATCATTCCCGTCGGCGACACCGCGGCGGCCGCGCCATGACACCCGCGCGGGGAGCCCCCGGTGAACCCGTCACTGTGCCCTACCGACGGGCCCCGCCAGCAGCGCAAGCAGCGCTGCGCTGACGATCGTCACCAGCGCGCCGAGCAGGGTGAACCACGTCCATGCCAGCCCGCCGGCGAGATGCACGGCAACGAGCGCGACGATGCCCGCGGCCATGGCGATGGATGCCTGGTTGGCGCTCACCCGCCAGCGCGTCTGCCCGACCAGGAATATGCCGAGCACCGCGCCGAAAGTGATCGAGGTGATCGTCAGCCCGGCCTCCAGCACCGACCCCCACGCCTGCGCCAGAAACGCCACCCCGGCGAGCGCCACGGCCCACACGATGGTGAAGCGGTGCGACAGGCGCAGGGCGTGGTCGAGCTCGGCGGGATCGTCGACGGGTCCGTCGTCGCCCATGTGACGGGTCCGGCGTCCCCACAGGTCGACGGTGCTCGTCGATGCCAGCGAGCTGAGCGACGACGACAGCGTCGACATCGCGGCCGCGAACACCGCGGCGATCACCAGACCGCCGACTCCGAGCGGCAGCTCGTAGGCGATGAAGTTCGGAAAGACCGCGTCGTTGGTGGTGAACGGCTGCGACGGCGGCGCCGCGAGGTAGTACGCGTACAACAGCGTGCCGATCCACAGAAACAGGGCGATCTGGGCGAACACCAGCATGCCCGAAGCGATCACCGCCCGGCGCGCCTTGCCCGGCGAGCCGGTCGCCAGCAGCCGCTGGACGAACATCTGGTCGGTGCCATGGGTCGCCATGGTGAGCACCGCGCCGCCGATGACTCCGCCGATCAGGGTGTACGGAATGGAGAAGTCCAGGCTCGTGTTGAGCCACTGCAGCTTGCCCGCGGCGATGAGCTCGGCGGATGCCGTCGTCCAGCCCCCGGGGATGCGGCGCAACAGGATGATCGCCGACACGATCGCCCCGCCGACGTAGATGAACTGCTGCACGACGTCGTTCCAGATCACCGCACGCAGGCCGCCACGCAGCGTGTAGTAGAGCGTCACGCCGACGACCAGCGCAATCGACACCGGCAGGTGCAGGGCCTGCGGCAGCCCGAGCGGCAGCAACTCGATGATCACCAGGGCGGTGGCGAACAGGCGCACGCCGTCAGCGAGCACGCGGTTGATGACGAAGATCAGCGAGGCGGTGGTCTGAGCATTGCCGCCGAAGCGTTTGGCGAGCACCTCGTAGGCGGTGTCGAAGCGGCCGGCGAAGTAACCCGGCACCAGTACCAGAGCGACCACGAAGCGGCCGACGACGTATCCGAGCGCCACCTGCAGGAAGGTCAGATCGCCGCCGTAGGCGATGCCCGGCAGGCCGATGAAGGTCAGCGTCGAGGTCTCGGTGGCGACGATCGAAAAGGCCGCCGCCCACCACGGCATGTTGCGGCCCGCCAGAAGGTAGTCATCGAGTGTGGTTTGCGGACCGGCGAAGCGTCGTCCGATCCACAGGGTGAGGCCGAAGTAGACCGCCACGATGATCG
Organism: Acidobacteriota bacterium; assembly: GCA_050114655.1. Taxonomy (GTDB): domain Bacteria; phylum Acidobacteriota; class UBA890; order UBA890; family UBA890; genus JASFRZ01. The sequence continues at coordinate 3,255 of JASFRZ010000246.1, read as the reverse complement.
CGTTGATCGCCGCGACGCTCACGCCGGCTCGCCCTCGCGTGCCAGCAGCAGGGCTCGGTGCACATCTCCGTGGGCGCGCGCCAGCAGGCCGGCAGCCGCGGGCCGCTCGACCGTGGCGAGCGCCATGACCAAGGCGGTGGGCAGATCTCCGCCCGCACGCTCCAACAACGCGGCTGCATCGGCCTCGTCGGCGCAGGCGTCGAGGTGCTGCAGGATTGCCAGGGCGCGCCGACGCAGCTTGTCGCTGGTGGTGGACACCGCCACCATGTGCCGTCCCCATACTCGGCCCAGGCGGATAAAGCTGGCCGTGGAGATAGCGTTGCATACCAGCTTCTGCGCCGTCCCCGCTTTCATGCGCGTGCTGCCGTCAATGATCTCCCCGCCGACGTTCAGGATCACCGCGATCGACGCCGCTGCGACCAGACGCGCGGCCCGGGCGCAGGTGACTGCCACCGTGGTGGCGTCGCGGCGCGCGGCAGCCTCGAGGGCGGCGCAGGTGAATGGCGTGCTGCCCGACGCCGACAACCCGACCACCACGTCGTCGGCACCCACCGCGAGCTCCTCCACGGCGGCAACCCCGTCGGGCTCCGAGTCTTCCGCCGCCTCCACGGCGTGCGCCAGCGCGCGCTCTCCGCCAGCGATTACCGCTATCACGCGCTTTTCCGACACACCGAAGGTCGGATGGCACTCGGCCGCGTCGAGCGCACCGATGCGGCCACTGGTGCCGGCGCCGACGTAGATCAGGCGTCCGCCTCGCGGCCAGCCATCGACCACCGCGTCGACCACCTCGCCGACCCCCGTCGTGACGGCGTGCGCCGCTGCCAGCGCCTCGCCGTCGGCGCGGTGCAGCACGCGCAACAGGGTCGCGGTATCGAGCTGGTGCAGCGCCTCGCTGTCGTCGCCCCTCGCCACCGCTTCAGCGCCGCGCGGCGGCCCGACCGACCGCCTCGACGACGGCGGTGTGGAAGGCGATGCGGGCCTCGCGGATCTGCGTGTTCTCGCGCGTCGGATGCACGCGGTTGGTCAACAGCACGACGAACAGCTCGCGCTCCGGGTCGATCCACAGCGAGGTGCCGGTGAAGCCGGTGTGGCCATAGGCACGATCGGAGAACATCGCCCACGCCTGTCCCGGCCGCGCGGTATCCCAGCCGATCGCCCGACTGGAACCGGCGGGGTCGTTCTGCCGCCGGGTCCAGCTATCCACGGTGCTGCGCGCCAGAATCCGCTTGTGGTCGTAGCTGCCCAGGTTGAGCAGCATCTGGGAGAAGATCGACAGATCGCCGGCGGTCGAGAACAGACCGGCGTGTGACGATACACCGCCCATGGCAGCGGCGTTTTCGTCGTGCACCTCGCCGTGAACGATGCGCCCGCGCCAGGGGTCTCGCTCGGTCGGCGGGATCAGCGGCAGCCACTCGGCGGGTGGATTCCAGCGGGTATGGGTCATGCCCAATGGCGCGAAGATATCGCGCATGGCATAGGTCTCGTAGCTCTCACCGAGAGCACGGTCGAGCACCTCCCCGAGGAGGATGATGCCGAGGTCCGAGTACGTGTACCGCTCGCCCGGGGTGCTCTCCAGCGGCGTGTCGTAAATGCGCTGCAGGATCTCGGCGCGCGATTGCGCGCCCACCGCGTCGGGATCGTAATCCTCGTAGAAGGGCTCGAAGGCCGGCAGCCCGGAGGTGTGCAGCAGCAGTTCACGCACCGTCACTGCCTCCTTGCCCGGGCCACTGAACTCCGGCACATAGGCGCGCACCGGATAGTCGAGGCGCACGCGGCCCGCCTCGACGGCCTTCATCGCCACCGTGGTGGTTGCGACCACCTTGGTCACCGAGGCGAGGTCGAAGACTGCGTCGGTGGGCATTGCTGCCGCGCCGGGGTCATAGCTCATCGTACCGATGGCGCCGAGCTCGACCAGCACGTTGCGGTGCCCGACCGCCCAGACCGCACCCGGAAAGGCCTGCGAATCGACGTACTGCTGCAGCACCGCGCGCGCGTCTGCGAGATCGGCGGGGCGTAGCTCTCCCGGCCGCTCGGCGTCGGCGCTCGACGGACCCTGCAACGTCGCGTCCAGGGCCGGCAGATCGACTCCGTGGCCCACCGGGTAGAGGCCGGGCACAGTCACCGGCAGGTGTCCGCGCCAGGAGATCTCACCGGTGAGCGCGGCGGCGAGGGCGCGTTGCAACGGAGCGGACCACCCATAGGTGGTGATCGCCGCGCCGGGATCGGGGAACGCGCTGACCACGTAGGGGCTACCCATTGCGACCAGGATCACCGGCTTGTTCAGCCCGGCGATCATCTCCGCGTAGCGCTGTTGCGCCGCGGGCAAACTGATCTGCCCCTGCCCGGAGCGCACGCGTGCGCGTACCGCCAGCACCACCACGCCGGCACGCGATGCCTCCGCGACCAGCGCCGCGGCGTCATCACCGCGGGTTCGCCCGTCGATGTTGCGGCTGCTCACCGAAGCAAGCTGGCCGCGCAGCGCGGCGGTCAATGTGTCGACCTCGACCGGATCGTCGGTATCCGAGATGCCGATCACCATCACGTTCTGCCAGCGCCGCGCATCGAGTGGCAGCACCTGATCGCGATCACGCAGCAGGGTCACCGCGGCCTCGGCAACCTCATCGGCGTGCGCCGTTTCGGCGACCGGCGCGAAGTTCTCCGGCAGATCGGACAAGGGGATGGTGGCGCGGCCGACGTTGAGGCCCAGCCGTGCCTTGTACTCCAGCACCCGCCGCGCCGCATCCTCGAGACGCTCGGCGGGCAGCTCGCCGGTCTCGACGGCGCGCACGATGGCACCGCGCACGGCATCAGGAAACGGCGGCAGCAGAATCACGTCGGCCCCCGCGTCGATGGCGCGCACCGCCGCTTGCCCGCTCCACCAGCTGCGCGTTATGCCACCCATCTCCATTGCGTCGGTGACCACCAACCCCTTGAAACCGAGCTGGTTGCGCAGCAGGTCGGTGAGCACTGCGTGCGAGAGCGTCGCCGGCAGCTGCTCGTCGGCGGTGATCGCCGGCACCGACAGGTGCGCGGTCATGATCGACGAGACGCCGGCGTCGATGGCGTCGCGGAACGGTGCCAGCTCGACGGCCTGCAGCCGCTCGCTGTCGACCCGTAGGACCGGCATGGCGATGTGCGAGTCGACCCCGGTGTCGCCGTGGCCCGGGAAATGCTTCGCGGTGGCCATGGCTCCGGCGGACTGCGCGCCGGCAATGAACGCGGCGGCGAGCTTGCCGACCTGCACCGGATCCTCGC
>JASFRZ010000245.1:0-7557 GCA_050114655.1 Acidobacteriota bacterium | reverse complement strand
ACACGCTCGGCGCAGCGGTCGCCCAGGTGATCATCGCCGAGCGCTGGCAGGGCATCGACTCGCGCACCGCGTTCGCCGCGCGTCAGCAGGACGAGCCGCTGCTGATCTCGATGGCGCGTGCCGAGCAAGCTGCGCTGGTAGCGCCCACGGCGGAACGCTGAGCCGCCGCACGCGACAACCCCTCCCCGTGTTCCGCCGCCGGTTCATCGGGGCGCCCGCTCGCGGTATGCTACCCGCCATCTGACCGACGAAGACGATGTCACCGGAGTTTCTGACACCACGGGAGGCCCGCTCATGGTGAACCGACGACAGTTCCTCGGCGCCGTCGGGGTACCGGCCGCCACGGCCATGGTCCCCGCCCTCAATCCGCACGGCTTGGGGCGCGCGCTGGAAGCCCTGCAAAGCCTTGCCACGACCAGCTCCACGCCGCAACAGATCGCCGCCGACGAGTCGGTGTGGCGCGCGGTGCAGGCGGCCTACAGCTCCGACCGCTCGCTGGTAAACCTCAACTTCGGCGGCGTCGGCGCCTCGCCGATCGGCGTGCAGGACGCCATGAAGCGCTACCTCGACTACTCCAACACCGCACCGGTGTACAGCATGTGGCGGGTTTTGGAACCGCAGGCCGAGGGGGTGCGCCAGCGCCTGGGCCGCCACTTCGGCGCGGACCCCGAAGAGATCGCCATCACCCGCAATGCCTCCGAGAGCCTGCAGATCTGTCAGTTCGGCATCGACCTGGAGCGCGGCGACGAGATCCTCACCACCAATCAAGACTACGGCCGCATGATCAACACCTTCAAGCAGCGCGAGCGGCGCGAGGGCGTGGTCCTGAAGCAGTTCTCCATCCCGGTGCCGGCCGAGGACGACGACGAGATCGTCTCGCTGTTTGCCGACAACATCACCGACCGCACCCGCCTGATCCTGATGTGCCACCAGATCAACCTCACCGGCCAGATCCTGCCGGTCAAGAAGGTGGTTCAGATGGCGCGCGCCCGCGGTATCCCGGTGATCGTCGACGGCGCGCACGCCTACGGGCAGTTCGCCTTCAAGCACGAGGACCTCGACTGCGACTACTACGGCACCAGTCTGCACAAGTGGCTCAACGCGCCGCATGGTACCGGCCTGCTGTACGTACGACGCGACAAGATCGCCGACCTGTGGCCCTTGATGGCGGCGCCGGAGAACCAGCAGGACGACATCCGCAAGTTCGAGCAGATCGGCACCCACCCGGAGGCCAACTTCCTCGGCATCGGCGACGCGCTGACCTTCCACGAGGGCATCGGTAACGAGAACAAGGAAGCGCGCCTGCGTTACCTGCGCAACTATTGGGCCGAGCGCCTGCTCGAATACGACCTCGTGCAGCTCAATACGAGCCTCGACCCGCGCTACTCCTGTTGCCTCAGCAACGTGTACATCGAAGGCGTCGACTCCTCGGCGCTCGGCACCTACCTGTGGAACAAGCACCGCATCATCGTCACGCCGATCAATCACGCCGAGTTTTCCGGCCTGCGCGTGACCCCCAACGTCTGCACCACCCTGGAGGAGCTCGACCGCTTCTGCGACGCCATGGAATACGTGGTCCGCAACGGCCTGCCGGCCTGAGGCGCGCACGGCTCGCCACACCGCAAAACGAGTCCCCATAGAACGGAGAACCCGATGTCCATCGCACCGCGGCGCCTGGCGGCGCTGCTCCCCGCTTCGTTCCTGCTCCTCGCGCTGGTGCTCGCGCCGGTCACGGCGCCCGCGGCGCCCACGCCCGCGGCGACCCCACAAAGCCGCGTCACCACGCCGATGGAGCAGTTCGGCCACAACATCGGCGACGACTACTTCCTTGCCAACTACCAGCAGCTGGTCGAGTACTGGCAGAAGATGGCGCAGGAATCCGACCGCATGACGCTCGAGGCGATCGGCGAGACGCCGCAGGGTCGGACGATGTACATGGCCATCATCACGTCGCCCGAGAATCACCGTAACATCGATCGTTACAAGGACATTTCCCGGCAGTTATCGCTGGCGGAAGGGCTCGACGAGGCCGAAGCGCGCGCGCTGGCAGCGGAGGGGAAGGCGGTGGTGTGGATCGACGGCGGCCTGCATGCCACCGAGGTGCTTGGCGCCCAGCAGCTCATCGAGATGGTCTACCAGATGAACGCGCGCGAGGATGTCGAGACGTTGCGCTTCCTCGACGATGTCATCTTGCTGGCCACCTGCGTCAACCCGGACGGCATGGACCTGGTGGCGAACTGGTACATGCGCAACCCGGTGCCGGAGGAACGCAGCAGCGGCGGCCTGCCGGTGCTCTACCAGGAGTACGCAGGGCACGACAACAACCGCGACTTCTACATGTCCAACCTGCCGGAGACCGTCGCGATCAACAGGGTGCTGTACCGCGAGTGGTTCCCGCAGATCGTCTACAACCACCATCAGACCGGCCCCTCGGGCACGGTGGTTTTCATCCCGCCGTTCCGCGATCCGTTCAACTACAACCTCGACCCACTGGTGATCCTGGGCATCGAACGCGTCGGCAACGCCATGCAGACGCGCTTCGTCGCCGAGGACATGCCAGGCGCCACGACACGCTCCGGCGCCAGCTACTCCACGTGGTGGAACGGCGGGCTACGGACAACACCCTACTGGCACAACCAGATCGGCCTGTTGACCGAGGCCATCGGCAACCCGACGCCCATCTCCATTCCCTTCCGTGTCGAGCGTCAGCTCCCCACCAGTGACATCCCCTACCCCATTCCGCCGCAGGACGTCTGGCATTTCCGTCAGTCGGTGGATTACGAGATCACCGCCAACCGCGCCGTGCTCGACATCGCCAGCAAGCTGCGTGAGGACTTCCTGTTCAACATCTGGCGCATGGGGATGAACTCCATCGAGCGCGGCAACGAGGATCACTGGACCACGACGCCGGCGCGCCTCGGCGCTGTCGAAGAGGTGGTTGCCGAAGAGCGTGCTGCCGGCGGCGGGGGCGGCGGCGGTGGTGGGCGCGGTGGGTTCGGCGGCTTCGGCGGCGGCGGCGTATCCGACGAGATCTACGAGAACGTATTCCTCGACCCCGCAGCGCGTGATCCGCGCGGCTACATTCTGCCCTCCGATCAGCCCGACTTCCTCACCGCCACCAAGTTCGTCAACACCCTGATCAAGAACGGCGTTACCGTGCATCGCGCCACCGACGCGTTCAACGTCGAAGGCAAGCGCTATCCGGCGGGCTCCTATGTGGTGCTGTCGGCACAGGCGTTCCGGCCCACCGTGCTGGACATGTTCGAGCCGCAGGTACACCCCGACGACTTCGCCTACCCCGGCGCCCCGCCGACCCGGCCGTACGACGTCGCCGGCTGGACCGTCGCCTACCAGATGGGCGTGCAGTTCGACCGCATCCTCGACGGCTTCGAAGGCCCCTTCGAACCCATCGACGACCTCGTCGAACCGCCCGCCGGCGCGGTGACCAACGCCTCCGGCGCAGCCGGCTGGCTGTTCAGCCCCCAGGTCAACGACTCGTTCAACGCGGTCAACGAGCTGCTCGCCGCGGGCGACTCGGTGTTCCGCTTCGGCAATGTGGTGAGCGCCGGCGGCGAGAGCTTTCCGGCCGGCGCCTTCTGGGTGTCCGCCGGCAACGGCACCGCCGAGCGTGTTGCTGATATCGCCGAGGAGCTCGGCGTCAGCTTCGTCGGCACCGTCGAACAGCCGATGGGCGACCTACAGGCACTGAAGCCGACCCGCGTCGGTCTGTGGGACCGCTACGGCGGCGACATGCCTTCGGGCTGGACGCGCTGGCTGTTCGAGCAGTTCGACTTCGACTTCCAGGTCGTCTATGCGCCCGAGCTCGACGCCGGCAACCTCAACAGCAAGTTCGACGTGCTGGTGTTCATGAGCTCGGCCATCCCGAGCCCCGATGGCGGCGGCGGCCGCGGCGGCCGTGGCGGGCGCGGCGGCGGCGTCAGTGACGCCGACCTGCCGGCCGAATACCGCGGGCGCCAGGGCTCGATCACCGCCGAGCGCACCATTCCGCAGCTGCGCGCGTTCGTTGAGAATGGCGGAACACTGATCGCCATCGGCAACAGCGCGATGAATATCGCCGAGCACTTCGACCTGCCGGTCGAGAATCACCTGGTGGAACATTTGCCCACCGGCGAGACCCGGCCGCTGAGCAGCGAGAAGTTCTACGTACCCGGCTCGGTGATGGAGGTCCACGTCGACAACACCAACCCGCTCGCCTGGGGTATGGGTGACAACGTCGACCTGTTCTTCCGCAACAGCCCGGTGTTCCGCCTGCGGCCGGACGCCGCGGCGCACGGGGTCGAGCCGGTCGCCTGGTTCGGACCCGGTTCGCTGCGCAGCGGTTGGGCCTGGGGTCAGATCTTCCTCGAGGACGGCGTTGCCGCCCTCTCCGCCCGCATGGGCAACGGCCGGGTGTTCCTGTTCGGCCCGGAGATCAATTTCCGTGGGCAGCCGCACGGCACCTTCAAGCTGCTCTTCAACGGCATCTACGCCGACACCGAGAGCGGTACAGGGCGGCGCGACTGATCCTGCCGAGCTCGCTGTGACCGCCCGGGGCGTCGCCGGTGGCGCCCCGGGTGCCGGCGAAGTACGTGATCGGTGGCCCCCTCAGCGTTGTTCTGCGACCAGCGCGCGCACCTTGTCGAGTGCGCGTCCGAGACCTTCGGCCACCGCAGCCGGATCATCGAGGTCGGTGATCTCGACGTTCTCGTCTTCCCACGACAGGTAGGGCGCGTAGGTGAGAACGAACTCACCGCTGAGCCGCCGTGGGCTCCCGCCGACTTCCTCGACGTCGAGGATGATGCCCAGATCCGCGGCGTTCCACGGTGCCATCAGCGCCAGGTCCGGGGCGTCGGACACCGCTCGGCGCAGCGCGCGCAACACTTCCAGCATCGTGCCTTGATCGAGCTCGTCGGGCGTGGCTCCGATGTCGACGAAGGTCGCCGGGGCGCGCAGCTGCTGCTGCAGGTCTGCGGGCGGCTCAGAGACTTCCTCGAGCGCGCGAAGCAGCGTGGTGACCAGCGCCCCCCCGCGATGCGCCCGCACTGCCTGCTGCCAGGCGAGGTCGTATTCGCTCAGATCGTAGGCGACGTTGGCGAGCAGGTAGTGGGCGTCGAGCGTCCCGGGCCGCAACTCGAGAACACGCAGCAGGTCATCGCGGGCACCGCTGAGGTCCCCGGCGCGCGCCCGCGCCCGTGCGCGCTGCAGCCACGCCGGCCAGTATTCCGGATCGAGTCGCAGGGCGAAGTCGAGCAGCGGCAAGACCGAATCGGGCGGCCCCTCGCGCACGTCGTCGACCGTCTCGCGCACGATCCGCTCGGCGCCTTCCATGTCCACCAGGCGTCGATAGTAGCCGGGCCGCGCGAACACCTCGACCTCGCGACGCGGCACAGCGATATCGACGGGATGCCACTCCAGCCCGCCCCGGGATACCGCGTCGTCGACATCGGGCGGCTTGTAACCGACCAGGTACGACGAGCGCAGCATCTGCACGACGGTGTCGAACGACTCGCCGAGCGTGTCGCTGTCGCCGCCGAGAATCAGCCGCCCGCCGCTGATGTGCGCGAGATAGCCGAGCCGCCCCGTAAGCGCCTGGGCGATGTCGCCGCGACGCCGAAACGAGCGCGCATACTCCGAGCCAACGCGCAGACGGCGATCGCGCCGCGGCGGCAGCGCGTCACCGATGGCGACCGCGAATATGGGCACAGGATCCGACCAGGCCACGCCGAGGGTCTCGGCGAAGCCGGCCCTGCTGTGCTCGTCGCCGCCGTCGCTGAGCACCACCAACGCGGTGCGGCGGACCGCTCCCGGGATGCCGAGGGCGCGCGGCGGCAGCGGCGCACCGCAGCCGGGGCCGTCGTAGCCCTGCTGCGGCCAGCCGCCCGGGGGCGGGGCGAGCAGCGGGCCGGCGTTGCGGTGAACGTTGCCGAACGCCACCACCAGCGCGTCGTACAGCGCCGTGCCGCCATCGAGCGCAAGGCCACCGATTCGCGCAGCCAGTCGTGGATCGTCAGGCGCCGCCCACATCGAATCGTCGACGCTCTCGCGAAACGGTACGAAATAGACGCAGTCGTGCGGCCCGAGCGCCTGGAGAAACGCCATCGCGTCCTCTCGAACGGTGGGCGCATTCTGGGCGATGCTGCTGCTCGCGTCGAGCACCAGCGCGACGTCGAGATCGCTGCTCTCGGGCGAGGCAAAGAGGCTGACCTCCTGCTCACGGCCATCCTCCAGCAGGCGGAAATCACCCGCCTCCAGGTCGGTCACTGGAAGACCGTCGTCGTCGAGCACGGCGACGTTGAACACCACCAGCTCGACGCCCGCGCGGTACACCGGTACGGGGTCCTGCTGGCCCGCGGTCTTGCCCGCATACCTGGCGGCAGACGTGGCGATCAACGGCAGCAAGGCCACCGCTGCCATAACCACCGGCGAGCAGGCCGGGCGGCGAATCCTCCTCATGCCCGCGATACTACCGCCGGGACCGCACTACTTCACCCGGCGGGCTTGATGCTCAATACGGGACACTCGGCGTAGCGGATCACCTTCTCGGCGGTGCTGCCGATCAGCATGTGTCCGAGCCCCAGCCTGCCGTGGGTCGCCAGCACGATGAGGTCGGCACCTTCTTCACGTGCCGCCTCGACGAGGTCGAGACCAGGATCGAAGCCGCGCACGTGACGCGTCCGGATGGCGTCGTGATCGGTCTCGATGCTCGCCAGCGAGGCATCCAGATGCAGTCGCACAGCCTCCTCGATCGCCTCGCGGTGCTCTTCCGGCAACTCGGGGAACCGCCAATCCGGGTTCGCCGGATCGTTGTTCCACACCGTGACCACGTGGATCATGACCAGTTCGGCGCCGTAATGCTCCGCCAGCTCGACGGCGGCAGGCAGAGCGCGGTTGGCGTGCTCGGAGAAATCGGTGGCGAAGAGGATGGTCGACGGGTGGAACGGCTGCGGGCTCTCCTGGCGGGGCGAGACCGTCAGCACCGGGCACGGCGAGGTGCGCACGATCTTCTCCGCCACCGAGCCGATCAGCCAGTGCTCCACCCCGGTGCGCGCGTGGGTCGGCAGCACGATCAGATCGACGTTCTCGTCACCGGCGTAGCCGACGATGACCTCATCGGGGACGCCGCGGAAGATCGCCGTGTGCACCACGCGCGCAGACTTGCCGTGGTCGGCGCGCAACGCGTCGAGGCGGTGCTTGGCGACCTCCTCGATGCTGTCGTAGTAGCTGTCGACGTCGATGTGGCCGGCGAGCCCGCCGACGTACGGATAGGGGTACTTGAGAACGTGCAACAACACCAGCTCGGCGTCGTTCTCCTCGGCGAGCGACAGCGCGGGACGGAGGGCGAACGGCATCGCGTCGGAAAAGTCCACGGGACAGAGAATCTTCTTGATCGGGATCATCGGGACCCACCCCTTTCCTGGCGTCGCATGATGTTGTCAGCGGATCAGCGTTTGAATCGCCGGCGGCAGGTCGAAGACCGCGGGATCGACGCTGTCGAGCTCGACCTCCTGGATGGTCACCCGCACCGTCTGCAGTGGACCGAATTGCTGCACTGTGAGC
>JASFRZ010000244.1:0-7636 GCA_050114655.1 Acidobacteriota bacterium | reverse complement strand
GGTCGATCGACGGCCCGTTCCGAACTTGTGCGACGTGCGCACCGTCCGGAGAGGTCTCTTCGACTGCGATCCGCGGCAGGCCCACGTTGCGACAGCCGATCGGCAGAAGAAGCAGTGCGAGTCCGATGTAACCGACCACTCGATTCATCGAATCACCTCCTCCCCCGCGAGCATCCTCGCGAGTCCAGCTAACTACTATTCGATTGCGTTCGTCCCAGATGCATCGCGAACGGAATCTGCAGCGAATCGTAATGCCGGCAGGCGACAGCGATCAAGGAACGACGGTGGGCCGCGCTGATTTCCCCTGGATGGTTAGCCGCGGTGGAGGCAGCTAACGCTGCACCGGGGCCCGGGGAATTCGCGCGGCCATTGCTCCCCGAGGGCGTCGGCAGGATTCTGCACCCCGGTACCGCTGTTGAGAACGTGCGTGTAGATCATCGTGGTCTTGAGGTGGCGATGACCGAGGAGCTCCTGCACCGTGCGGATGTCGTAGCCGTTGGCGAGCAGATGGGTGGCGAAGGAGTGGCGCAGCGTGTGGCAGCTCGCCTTCTTGGTGATCCCGGATCCGACGACTGCTTTGCGCATGGCGCGCTGGATGACGGATTCGCGGAGGTGGTGCCGGCGGCGCTGGCCGGTCAGTCGATCCTTGTACTCACGGGTGGCGGGGAAGACCCATTGCCACTTCCACTCCCGCGCGGCTGCGGGGAACTTCGCGGCAATCCTGCCAGGGAGCGCGACGTTGCCACGGCCGCGCGTGAGGTCCGCCTCGTGCAACGCCTTCCTGCGTCGCAGGTGTGCCCGCAGCGGCTCAATGGCGGTGGCCGGAAGTGACCTCGCCGAGGTCGATGTCCAGCACGCGGCGGTAGAGGAAGAGAATCGCCGCCAACACCTGATTCTGCGTCGATGGGCTGACGCCACGATCACTGCGAGATGAGTGAGGAACTGCTCGATCGCGGCGGACGTCAGATCTCTCGGATGCCGCTTGTCGTGAAACACGATGTACCGGAGTCCGTGAATGGGAAAGCCAGCAGCTGCGACCATCTAGATGGGCCAACGACGTACTAGATGGGCCAACGACGTAGACTCGCTCGACCCGTTGACTACCGGGGAGCTTCTGTCGGGCCACGCTGTGTACGGTGGGCCCTATCTGCCGCCGGCTGGCTTCGCACGTCGTCGCCGCAGCACGTCGCGCAGTGCCTCATTGACCGATTTGGAATCGGGAAACGCCTCGGCCACGTCAGGTTCGAGTGTCACGATGTTCGTGCCCTCTGCGTAACGCTCGGCGTACTTGCCCCGGACGCCTCCGGAGAAGTCATACTCTCGCCTCATATCGCTGACTTTCGCATCGACTTCAGGCTTCTTCTTCATAGGTTCGCCGCTCGCGGCGCGTGGCTGGGCGGGCACTTATGATCCTGATTCTACCCCCTCGGTCCGTGTGAACTACCACGAGAAGTCGAGAGCGTCTCGAAAGTCCCATCGTCAACGACCGCCGTTCGCCGCGGGGCCGGTCAGGGTCTTCGATTGTGATCGACAGCGGATCACGGAAGACAGTGGTCGCCTCTCTGAATGAGACGCGGTGCTTGCGAAGGTTGGCTGTGTCCTTCGTTGCATCCCATTCAAAAAGCAGCGCCACGACCTCGACCCTTCGCTGCAGCAAAGCCAGCATGGTGCCCGGCACATGCGAACTCACTCTCAACGAGTTGGACGGCCAGCGAAGCGGCGATTCCGGACAGGGGCCAGGAACTCAATCGGCCCAGATGTCTCCGAGCGTGAAGCCTTCCGGGAAGGGGTCTTGCGGGTCCACGACGTACTGCGCAAAGCCGGTAATCCAGGCGGTGCCGGTGATGGTGGGGACGACAGCCTTGGTGCCGGCGAGGTCGACATCGCGGATGAGGCGGCCGGTGAAGGTGGTGCCGAGGATGCCCTGGTGGACGAAGTCCTGGTTGAGGGGCAGCTCGCCCTTGGCCCATAGGGCGGCCATCTTGGCGCAGGTGCCGGTGCCGCAGGGCGAACGGTCAAGGCAGGCCTTCCAGGTGGAGGGCCGATCCCAGTCCAACTCTCCAGTGGAGACGATCACGGTGTTCTTGCGATGCGCGGAGGGATCGTCGGGCGCGGCGGAGAGCTGGGCGATGGTGATGCCGCGCATGTCGGGGTTTTCGGGGTGGACGGGGGGATCGAGCTGTTCCTGGGCGGCTTTCTTGATCATCTCGCCCAGGCGGACCGCATCTCCAGCAGTCGAGGGGTTGATGGGGAGGCCGAGGGCGTCGGCGTCGGCGATGACGTAGAACATGCCGCCCCAGGCGACGTCGACGATGACCTCGCCGAGCTCGGGGACGTCGAGGGCGGCGTCGAGGTAGACGGGGTAGGCGGGGACGTTCTCGAAGGTGATGGCGGTGGCCTTGCCGTCCTTCACTTCGGCGCGAATACCGATGAGGCCGGCGGGCGACTCGAGGGTGAGCTCGGTGACGGGCTCGGTCACGTTGACCATGCCGGTCTCGATCAGAACCGTTGCCACGGCGATGGTGTTGGTCCCCGACATCGCCGGGTACTCGACCTGCTCCATGATGACGTAGCCGGCGTCGGCTTCGGGGCGGGTCGGGGGCAGGAGGAGATTGCAGTTGGCGGCGGGGTAGCCGCGCGGCTCGCGGAGCATGAGCTTGCGCAGGTCGTCGCCCTCGCGCGCGAGCCATTGCATCTTCTCGAACATGGTTGCGCCGGGGACGTCGCGCACGCCGCCGACGATCACGCGGCCGGGCTCACCGCAGGCGTGGGTGTCCACGGCGTGGATCATGCGCTTGAAGCGCATCCGCGACCTCCTAGTGCGCCGCCGCCTCTTCCTCGCGCTTCTTGTTGAGGTCGTCGATGACCTTCTGCGCGATGTGCGCCGGGACGTCCTCGTAGTGGGAGAACTCCAGCGTGTAGGTGCCGCGGCCGCCGGTCATCGAGTTGAGGTCGGGGGCGTAGGTGAGGATCTCGGCGAGCGGGATCTGCGCCTTGATGGTCTGCATGTCGCCGAGCGGCTCCATGCCCTGCACGCGCCCGCGCCGCGAGTTGAGGTCGCCCATCACGTCGCCCATGTTCTCGTCCGGGACGGTGATCTCGACGTCCATGATCGGCTCCAGCAGCACCGGCCGTGCGTTGGGGACGGCCTCCTTGAAGGCCATCGAGCCGGCGATCTTGAAGGCGATTTCCGAGGAGTCGACGGCGTGGAACTTGCCGTCCAGCAGGGTGCACTTGAAGTCGACCAGCGGGAAGCCGGCGAGCACGCCGCGGTTGGCCGCCTCGACCACGCCCTTTTCCACCGCCGGGCGGAACTGCTGCGGGATCGAGCCGCCGAAGATCTTGTCCTCGAACTCGAAGCCGGCGCCCGACTCCAGCGGGCTGATTTCGATGGTGCACACGCCGAACTGGCCGCGGCCGCCGCTCTGCTTCTTGTGGCGACCCTCCGCCTGCGCCGTGCCGCGGATGGTCTCGTGGTAGGGCACGGTGGGCGGGTGCATGTGGGTGTGCACGTTGAAGCGCTTCTCGAGCTTCGCCATGGTCACTTCGACGTGGAGCTGGCCGAGGCCGGAGACCAGCAACTCCTTGGTCTCGGCGTCGCGCTTGACGGCGATCGAGGGGTCCTCCTCGAGCAGCCGCTGCAGCGCCTCGGAGATCTTCTCCTCGTCGGACTGGCTGTCGGGCTCGACGGCGAACGAGATCGCCGCCTTGGGGAACACCACCGGATCGATGGTGATCGGCTTGGACTTGTCGCACAGCGTGTTGCCGGTGTGGGTGTCCTTGAGCTTGGCCACCGCGCAGAGCTGGCCTGCCACCACGGAATCGACGTGGTCGTATTGCTTGCCCTGCACCAGCGACAGGTTGGCGAGCTTCTCGGTGTCCTCGCTGGTGGTGTTGAGCATCACCTCGTCGGACTTGGCGCTGCCGGAGAACACCTTCATCAGCGAGATGCGGCCGGCATAGGGGTCGGAGACGGTTTTGAACACCAGCGCGGCAAAGGGGCCGTCGGGATCGACCGGGCGGGACACCGCCTCGCCCTCCTTGTCGGTGCCGGTGAAATCGCCGCGCTCGTCGGGCGAGGGCAGGTAGTGGGTGATGGTGTGCAGCACGCGGTCGGTGCCGATGCCGTGCAGCGCCGAGGTGCACAGCACCGGGAACAGCAGCCGGCGGCGCACCGCCGAGCGGATGCCCTTGATGAGCTGCTCGGTGGTCAGCGTGCCCTCCTCGAAGAACTTCTCCATCAGCTCTTCGTCGCCCTCGGCAACCATCTCGATGAGCGCCTCGCGCTGCGACGCGGCGTCGGCGGCGAGATCGTCGGGGATGTCGCCGGCCTTGCCCTTGCCCTCGCCGTCCTTCTTGTAGGTGAAGGCCTTCATCTCCACCAGATCGACGACGCCGGAGAAGTCGTGCTCCTTGCCGATGGGGATCTGCAGCGCCACCGCCTCGCGGCCGAAGTGCGACTGGATTGAATCGAGGGTGCGCTGGAAGGAAGAGTTCTCGCGATCGAGGCGGTTGATCACCATGAACCCGGGGGTGTCGTACTCGCGCGCGTATTGCCAGGCTTTGTCGGTCATGACCTGCGGGCCGGAGACCGCGTCGATCATCAGCGCGAAGCTGTCGGCTACCCTCATCGACGCCTTGGAGTCGGGGCGGAAGACGGAGTACCCGGGGGTGTCGATGAAGGTGATGTGCTTGCCGTCGGCGTCGCAGTGCGCGAGGGCGGCCTGGATCGAGATACCACGCGCGATCTCTTCTTCGTCGTAGTCGGTGGTAGCGCTGCCCTGGTCCACCAGCCCCATGCGGGTCACGGCGCCCCCGGTATAGAGGCACGCCGATACGAGAGTCGTCTTGCCGGTGTCTCCATGGCCGACTACTGCGACATTGCGCAGTGCGGCGGTGGTGATCTTTGCCATGGCCTCCCTTTCCTAGGAGGCGCCGGATCGCTCCCGGGAGCTCCTCGGCGCCCCGCTAAACGAGCGCGAAGGTGGCGCATCGGCATGCCGGCGGCTACACGGCTTCGCCGTGAGCGGGTATGCCGGGGGCGCCTCCCGATTCTCAAAGGCTGCTTAATCTCGAAACCACCGATAGCGCGGCGATCACCGGCGCGGGCCGCAGCCCGGTCGCCGAGGGCGATCGCCGCGAAAGCGGCAGTCTATCACGGGGGCGTCAGGCGCGACGCAGCAGTGCAAGCAACTCCTCGAGGTCGGCGGGCAGGGGAGCGGTGAAGCGCATGCGCTCTCCGGTGCGCGGGTGGGTCAGCTCGAGCTCGTGGGCGTGCAGCGCGGGGCGGGAGAAATCGCGTGCCCCCTTGCGCCTGGCCGCGTCCGCGACGCCCTTCCACTGCGCGCCGGCGTACTTTTCATCGCCGACGCAGGGGTGGTGGATCGAGGCCAGATGGGCGCGCACCTGGTGCATCCGGCCGGTCTCGGGGAACACGCGCACGAGGGCGAACGCTCGCAGATCCTCGGCCACCTGCCAGCGTGAGCGCGCGTCACGCGGTCGGTCGGTGTTAGCGGAGATCTTGGTGCGGTCGCCGCGGTCGCGGCCGAGCGGCAGATCGATGAAGCCCTCGGTCTCCGCGGGGCAGCCGTAAACCACCGCGAGGTACTCCTTCTTCACGGTGCGGGCGGCGAACTGCGCGGCAAGCGCCGCGTGCGCCGCGTCGTTGCGCGCGACCACCATGACGCCGGATGTTCCCTTATCGAGACGGTGCACGATGCCCGGGCGATCGTCGCCGCCGCGCCGCGACAGCGTGGCGCCGTAACGATGCAGCAATCCGTCCACCAGCGTGGCGTCGTGGTTGCCGGCACCGAGATGCACTACCAGGCCGGCGGGCTTGTCGATGACCACAAGGTCGTCGTCCTCGTAGACGATTACCAGGTCGAGCGGCTGCGGCCGCGGCCCGTCGGGAGCGCTCTCGATGGGAATGCGAACGAGCAGCTCCTGGCCCGCCTGCACCGGCAGGCTGGACTTGGTGGCAGAGTCGCCGTCGACCGTCACCAGGCCGTCGGCGATGAGCTTCTGGATGCGCGAGCGGGAGAGGTCGGGGAGCAGCGCGGCAAGGACGCGGTCGACACGCTGCCCGTCCATCTCGTCGGGCACGCCGACGACAATTGGTATTGCGGGAGCGGGGCGCTGCGAATCTCCGGCGGCGGTGCCTTCCGGGCTCCCGGTGGCGGCGCCTTCCGGCGCCGGATCATCGGCGCCTGGCGGGCGGGCTATGCCGCCGCCTCCTTCCACTCGGCGAGCACTTCGTCACTGGTCAGCATCTCGGCGCCGTAGATCTTCTCGATGTACTCCAGGCCGAAGGCGTGGTCCTCGGCGGTGAAGGCGTTGATGGCATCGGTGACCACGGCGATCTTGAAGCCGCGGAAGAAGGCGTCGGCGGCGGTGTGCAGGCCGCAGATGTGGGTGTGCACGCCGGTCAGCAGCACGCGGTTGACGTCGAGGCCGCGCAGCACCGAGTCGAGGCCGGTGCCGTGGAAGGCGGAGTAGGTGCGCTTGGGGATCTGGAAGTCATTCTCCTGGGGCGCCAGCTCGGGGATGACCTGGGCGCCCTCGGTGTTGAGCATGGCGTGCTCCCCCCACACGGCCATCTCCACGTCGACCTTCAGGTGTGCATCGTTGGTGAAGATCACCGGCACGCCCGCCTCCCGTGCCGCGGCGGTGAGCTCTTGCAGCACCGGGATCAGGGTGCCGGCACGCTCAGACGCGAGCGAGCCGTGCACGAAGTCGTTGAGCATGTCGGTGACGATCAGCGCGGTGTGTCCGGACATCTCTAGCTACCTTCTTGCGGCTGCGGCTCCGACGGCGGTGGCTGATGCCCCTTGAGGCGGGCGAGCATGCCGAGTGCAATGACCGCGCCGATGATGGCGATGAACTGCGACGTCGACAGTGCGCCGCCGAACAGGAAGCCGCGCGGGTCGCCGCGCAGGAACTCGTTGAGGAAGCGCAGGATCGCGTACGCCAGTACGTAGGTCCAAAACACCTGGCCGTCGAACTTGCGGCGCGGGAAATACCACATCAGGAACAGACCGAGCAGCAGGTTGGTGGCGGCCGCGTACAGCTGCGTCGGGTGTAGAGGGATGTTGAGCGGCACCCCCACCAGCGTGCCGCTGTAGGTATCGGTAAAGGTCACCCCCCACGGCAGGTTGGTGGCGATGCCGTAGCAGCAACCGGCGGCGAAGCAGCCCAGCCGGCCGATGGAATGGCCGATGGCGACCGCCGGAGCGGCGACGTCGGCGACGCGCCACAGATTGAGCTGGTGGCGGCGAACGTACCAGAGGGAGGCGATCACCGCGGCAATGAAGCCTCCGTAGAACACGCCGCCGGCTTGCAGCAGGCTCATGCCCATCTGCGCGACGGCGCCGATGTAGGCGCCGAAGCTGCCCAGAAAGCCGAGCGCCTGCCCGACAGCGCCGCCGCCCTCGCCGGCGAGAGTGCGGAACTGGCGCGCGTAGACGTCCCAGTCGACGACGAGCAGCAGCAGCTTGGCACCGATCAGCGCCGCGAGGATGATGTACACCCCCATGTCGACGATCATGTCGGGGTCGATATCGTTGCGCCGCGCGAAGTGTCGGGCGATGAAGATCGCCACCAGGAACGAGATCACCAGCAGCACACCGTAGGTGTGGAT
>JASFRZ010000243.1:0-7670 GCA_050114655.1 Acidobacteriota bacterium | reverse complement strand
CGTCGCGGATGACCACACCGGCATCGGCGCGTTGCCTGACGGGCCGGAGACCTACCGCTACCTGATCCGCTTCCACACCACCACGTCCATGACACCCGACGAGATCTTCGAGCTCGGCGAGCGCGAGGTCGAGCGCATTTCGGCGGAGATGGGGGCCGTGAAGGAGAGTGTCGGTTTCAGCGGCGACCTGCGATCGTTCTTCGATCACGTGCGCAACAGCCCCGAGCAGATGCCGTTCACCGAGCCCGAGCAGGTGATCGTCAACTTCGAGGCCATCCGCGACCGCATGCAGCCGCACCTCGCTGAGCTTTTCGACGTCGCACCGCGAGCGGGCTTCGGGGTGCGGCGAACGGAGGCCTTCCGCGAGGCCTCGGCGAGCGCCGAGTACGTCCCCGGCACCAAGGACGGATCGCGCCCGGGGGTCTTCTACGTGCCGATCCCCGACGTTCGGCAGTACAACAAGTTCGCCGACGAATCGCTCTTCCTGCACGAGGCGATCCCCGGCCACCATTACCAGCTCTCCCTGCAGCAGGAGAATCAGGACCTGCCGGAGTTCCTCCACCCGGAGAGCATGGGCGTCTTCGTCGAGGGCTGGGCGCTGTACAGCGAGTCGCTCGGCCGCGAGCTCGGCCTCTACCAGGACCCCTACCAGTACTTCGGGATGCTCAGCGCCGAGATGCACCGCGCCATTCGCCTGGTGGTCGACACCGGTATGCATGCGAAGGGCTGGACCCGGGAACAGGCGATCCGCTATTCGCTCGACCACGAGGCCGAGTCCGAGGCAGACATCACCGCCGAGATCGAGCGCTACATGGTCACGCCCGGGCAGGCGCTTTCCTACAAGCTCGGCCAGCTGAAGATCCGCGAGCTGCGCGCGCGGGCAGAAAAGGCGCTCGGCGACCGCTTCGACATCAGGGAGTTCCACCGCCAGGTCCTCGGCTCCGGAAGCCTGCCGCTGGTGCTTCTGGAAGCGAAGATCGACCGCTGGATCGCGGCGTCGCAATGACCGAGAACCGAGGAGACGAGGCTGCGACCGGCTCCCGTCGCTGCTAGGCGCCCTTGTCCGGGTAAATCTCTGCGAACTCGGGCTCGTCGTGGATCAGGGCGAGATCCGGATCGCGACGCGCCCAATCACCGTCCTTGAAGCCTGCTTGCCAGGCCCGGCGCAGATTGGCGAGCGCTTGCGCCTTGTCGCCCAGCTTGCAGTGGATACAGGCGCAGTTGTACAGGACCGACGAGTCGTTGGGGCGCAGCGCGGCGGCGAAGTTCATCTCTCGCAACGCATCCTCCGGCCGACCCATCTCGGCGTAGCTGCTGGCCAGGAGCACGCGCGCGCGCGCGTCTTCGGGCACTTTGGCGATGTGAGTTTCCAACGCCTCGACACGCTGCTGGCGATAGATGTTGCGCAGTTCGGTTTTCCCCAATGAACCGAGAGCATTGATGATGGGCACGTAGACGCTGTAATCCTCACCGGCGGTGGCGACCGCCGCTTCGGCCACCTCGGCGACCTCCTGGAAGCGACCGGCGGCAAAGAGCGCGCGTCCCAGCAGGTAGTAGGCGCCCTCGCAGTCGGGCTTGCGGCCGATCGCCTGCCGCACGCGCTCGATGGCGTCGTCGAGATCGCCGTCGATGTAGCGGATCCAGGCCTGGGCGACCTGCACATCGGGCAGCTCGGGTCGCAGCGCGATGGCGCGACTTGCCGCTTCACGAGCGCGCTGCGCCCAGGTGTCGGTGCGCTCGAAATTGGCGTAGTACTGGGCACAGAACACCGCGTTGGCGGCATGGGCGAGCGCGAATTGCGGGTCCTGGCTGACGGCGTTGGAGAACATCTGCAGGGCGAACTCGAGGTCCTGCCGCGTCAGCCGTCGCGCATAGCTCTTGCCGCGCAGGAACAGGTCATAGGCCTGCATGTTCTCGGTCGGCTTGGCGGCAATGTCCTGACGCTCCTGCGGCGACATGGTGACCCGCAATGCCTCGGCGATCTTGCGGGCGATCTCGTCCTGAACCTCGAAGACGTCTTCCATCTCGCGGTCGTAGCGCTCCGACCAGATGGGAAAGTCGGTGTGTGTATCGACGAGCTGGGTATTGATGCGCAGCCGGTTGCCGGCCCGCCGCAGGCTGCCGGTCAGGACGTAGGCGGCATTGAGCTGCTGGCCGACCTGGGTGGGCGTCGCCGACTTGTCGCGATAGGACAGGACCGTCGCCCGCGAGAAGATGTTGAGACCCTTGATCTTGGAGAGCTCGGTGATGATGTCCTCGGTGACCCCGTCACGGAAGTACTCGTCCTCCGCCACGCCGCTGAGATTCTCGAAGTAGAGAACGGCGATCGAGCGCGGTTTCTGATCGGCTGGCCGACCGGGGCCCGAGTCCTCGGAAACGACGCGGGGACGCGACCCGGAGTCGAGATCGCGCCTCAGGCGAATCAGATCGGTCTTGAGATCGGTCGCCGACTGGTAGCGCAGGTTACGGTCCTTCTCGAGCGCCTTTGCGAGGATGCGGTTGAGCTCCTCGGGCAGTGCCGGGTTGGTCTGGGTGGCCGGCGGTGGCTCGTGGTTGAGGATGGCCGCGTACACGACCGCCGAGGTTTCTCCCCGGAACGGCAAGCTGCCGGTTGCCATCTGGTACAGCACCGTGCCGAGGGAGAAAAGATCCGTGCGCGCGTCGGTCATGCGACCGCGCGCTTGCTCGGGCGACATATAGGAAACGGTACCGAGCGTCGTGCCGGCGACCGTGAGCTCGTCGGCCTGGGGGAGCGTCAACATCTGCGAACCCTCGTCCTCTGTAGCCGCGCGCCGGGGTTGCTCGATCTTGGCCAAACCGAAGTCGAGGATCTTGGCCTCGCCGCGCTCGTTGACGAAGATGTTCGCCGGCTTGATGTCACGGTGCACGATGCCTTTCGAGTGCGCCGACTCGAGCGCATCGGCAACCTGGATGGCCAACTCGATCAGTTGGCCGACCTCCAGCGGACCCGACTGGATCATCTCCCGGAGAATCTTGCCCTCGAGCAGCTCCATGACGATGAAATGCCGCCGCTCGTGCTGTTCGATGGCGTAGACGGTGCAGATGTTGGGATGATTCAGGGCCGACGCCGCCCGCGCCTCCCGCTGGAAGCGCTCGAGCGAGGGCGCGTCCTGCGCCAGGTCCGCCGGCAGGAATTTGAGCGCCACCTTGCGCCCGAGCGTGGTGTCCTCGGCCTCGTAGACGATGCCCATTCCACCGCTGCCCAGCTTGCGGGTCACCGCATAGTGCGAGATCGACTGACCGACGAGGGATTCCACAGCTGCCGTCACCTGGGATATCGGGCTGGCTCGAAGGCCCCGATGCTATCACGCAGATCGGATCGGTAGCGGCCCCCGGCCGCGAGCGCGCCGGCGGCCGAGGGGATGGTCAACCCGACGAAATGACCTTCGGGCAGAATGTCAAAGACACGCCGCCCGCCGGAAAGGTGGCCTCCCGCGAGGTCGAACGGAACGAGCTCCGGGCTCGTGAACGTGATGCCCGCTGTGGTCGCGCGCGCCGAGGTGCAAGCGTCGACGGATGCCTGCACCTACGGCGTCCACGGCTCCGCCTCGACGATCACCTGATCTCTGACGATGCGCGCGCCGGTGACGCGTAGATCGGGGAGATTCAGGCGGGCCGCGTCCGCGTCGCCACTCAGCCAACCGAGGAGAGCGACGGGGAAGCCGACTTGGCCGATCCGCAGCGTCGCCCCATCGGCAAACGCCAGAGCGCCGTCGACCGCTCGCGGCGCGCCGCGCACACCCAGGTAGCGCTCGCCGCTGACCAGGAAGGGGACCGTCTGGCGCAACCTGGACAACCCGTCGCGTGCGCCCTGAGACAGGGCAGACTCGTCGATCGCGGAAAGGTCGAACACACCGCCGACCTCGATCTCGCCGTCCTGCACCCGCCCTTCGAGGCCGCGGCTGACGCGCAGGAACTCGCGTCCGTCACGTTCCGCCATCAGCTCCTCGGTGGCCAGGCGCGCGAGGTCTTCGCCATCGACGGTGACGCTGCCCTCGCGCTGGAGCCGCCGCAACAAGGCGTCAGCGTCCTCTTCGGGGCCGGATTGCGGCGCGCCCGACGGTTCATCAGGCCGCCTCTCTGTCGGCTCATCCAACTGCCCCGCCCGCGGATACCATGCCGGCACAGAGCCGCCCTGAGACCATACGTATGCCGTTGCCGCCCCGCCGAGCACGACGAGCAGCAACAACAGCCGCACCATTCGCTTGAGGTTCATCGCTTTCGCCTCGAGGGAATCGCCCTGCTGCTGATTCTAGTCGGGCGGCGCCATGCGATCACGGATCGTGGCGTCCCACCCATCACTGGACCGCATGCGGCTCTCCTCATCAATATCAATGGGACGCCGCTTCTCCCAACGGCTCCCCGGCCAGAAACGCCTCGGCGATGAGGCTCGCGGTGATCCGGTGGGCTGCGGCGTTGGGATGGTGATCCTCCTGGCTTACCCACCAGTCGTAGTAAGGGTGGTCGGCGAGGTGCGGCAGCACCTCGATGAAGGTGATGCCGTGCCGTTGCGCGGCCTGCGAAACCAGGTAGCGGGCCTGCGTGTAAAAGCCCAGATCGGCCTCGTCCTCGAGAAGGTAAGGAAAGAACACCACGATGCCGCGCTGCGCCTTCTCCATCGCCGCCATCACCTTGCGCAGCGAATCGAGGCCGCGGCCGAGCAGCTCGCCGGGCTGGTAGAGGCTGGCGAGATACTCGAGCTGGTTCTCGCGCTGCCCCGAGTACTTGAACTTCAACAGCGTGTTGGCGAGATCCGCCACCTGTGAGTAACGCGCCGCGCCCGCCAGCCACCACCATTCACGGTCGTATCGGCGGCCGAGCGCGGCGTGGCGATCGTAGTAGGCGTAGAGAGTCTCCGGAGAGGCAAAATCGTTGAGGACGAAGCCATAGACGATCGCGTCGGGTTCGAACGACGGCACGCGGGCGCGCAGCCGACGGGCGGCGGTGGTGACGTCGGCACCGCCGTCGCCGAAGTTGAGCCCTTCGACGTGCACCTGCGACCATGCCTCGTCGAGCCGGCGCACGACGATGTTCGAGAACCGGTCCTCTTCCGCGACACCGGATCCGAACGTGTACGAGTCGCCGACGAACGCGATGCGCACGACGCCGAGCGGCTTGGCGAGCTCGTGGTCGTCGTCGCGGTAGCCCATCGCGTTGCGCCGCACAGGAGGTTCCGGTCCCGGTGGCGCCGGCCCGACGGCGCGGGTGAGGACCTCGCCGGCGGCCAGTCCGACGACCAGCCCCAAGATCACGGCCAGCACGTTGCCGGCACGCTTGCTCCACGGCCGTTTCAAGAGCCCGTCCTTTCCCCGATTGCGGCGCCCCATGCGCTGCGCCGAGTAGGCTCGCGAAGAGCAGCCCGGGGATCTCGCAGCGGTCACCGGCCTTACCGTGCGCGGTGACCGCTACCCGCGGAAAACGACTCGACGATGATTGTAGGCGGCGAAGCGGCGACGTTGCAGCGCAGACCGGGCTAATCTTCGTCCCCATCGGCTTGATACATTTCCTCGAGTGACCGTCCGAGCTTCCATCGGGCGGTAAGGGGGAAGCAGATTGCCGCACCACAGCGCGCCGGAATCGTCGATTCGCCTGCGCCTGCGTCGCGCCCTGCCGCGCGTCATCGTGCTTTCGGCGACGCTCGCCCTGTCGGGCGCCGTCCTCGCGACGTCGCCCGCCGTCCGTCAGGTGTCCGGGGCACCCGCAGAGCTGATCCTGCGCGACGGCGCCGTTTACACCGTCGACGAGCAGCGCTCCTGGGCCGAGGCGGTCGCGATCTCCGGGGGACGCATCGCCTGGGTCGGCGCCGACGCCGATGCCGGCGACTGGATCGGCCCGTCCACCGAGGTGATCGACCTCGACGGCAAGATGGTGCTACCGGCATTTCACGACTCGCACGTGCATCCCGTCTCGGGCGGTATCGAGCGGGGCGAGTGCGATCTCAACGCCGCGGAGAACCTGGACGAGATCATCGCCACGCTGCGCGCCTGCGGCGAGCGGATGCCGGGCCCCGGCTGGCTGCGCGGCGGCGGCTGGCAGCTTCCCATCTTTCCCGCCGCCAACCCACGCAAGGAGCTGCTCGACGAGATGTTTCCCGACCGGCCGGTGTACCTGAGCGCGGCGGACGGGCACTCGGCGTGGGTGAGCTCGGCCGCGCTGGAGCTGGCCGGCATCGACGCCACGACGGCGGACCCGGAAGGCGGGCGCATCGAGCGTGACCCGGAGACCGGCGAACCGACCGGCACGCTGCGCGAGGCCGCCAACGGGCTGGTGAGCCGCCATCTACCCGCCTACGACCTCGACGATCACATCGCCGGGCTGCGCCGCGCCCAGCAGCTCGCCAATTCGTTCGGCATCACCTCGGTGATCGAGGCCAACGCCGACCGGCAGACGCTCGAAGCCTACGCCGCCCTCGCCCGTAGCGGCGAGCTGACCCTGCGGGTGCGCGCCTCGATGTCGGTCGATCTGAAGGCCGGCCTGGAGCAGATCGATACGCTGCGGCAACAGCGCGAGACCTACCGCGGCGATCGATTGCGCGCCGAGGCGGTGAAGATCTTCGCCGACGGCGTGATCGAGTCGCACACGGCCGCGCTGCTGCAGCCCTACCTCGACACCGGCGACCGCGGCCCGCTCAACGCCACCCCCGCCGAGCTCGACGACCTGATCGTCGCCCTCGACCGCGCCGGCTTCCAGATCCATGTGCACGCCATCGGTGACCGCGCCATTCGGGTGACGCTCGACGCCCTGGAAGCCGCGCTGCGCATCAACCGACGGCGCAACATGCGCCCGATCCTGGCCCATATCCAGCTCTTCAACCCACGCGACATCGGCCGCTTCGCCGAGCTCGGCGCGATCGCCTCGTTCCAGCCGCTGTGGGCCTACGCCGACAGCTACATCACCGATCTCACCGAGCCGGTTCTCGGCCCCGAGCGCTCACGCTGGCTCTATCCCATCGCCAGTGTCGCCGCCACCGGCGCCGTGCTGGCCTGCGGCTCGGACTGGTCGGTGTCCAGTATGAACCCGCTCGACGGCATCCAGGTGGCCGTCACCCGTACGCCGCCGGACTCGCCCGACCAGCCGCCGTGGATTCCCGAGGAGCGCATCGACCTGGCCACCGCCATCGCCTGCTACACCATCAACGGCGCCTTCGCGGCGTTCCAGGAGAGCCTCACCGGGAGCATCGAGGTCGGCAAGGCCGCCGATCTGGTGGTGCTGGAGCGCAACCTCTTCGAGGTCCCGGTGGGTGAGATTCACGCGGTTCGCGCGCGCCTCACAATGCTCGACGGCACGGTGGTGTGGCGGAGTCCGGAACTCCCGCAGGGCCGGTAACGAACATTGGCGGTTGCCTCCACGACCGTTCCTCGGAGAACCGTCAGCGCCGCGCAGCGGCGCTCGTGGGAGCAATCAACCGAAAGTGCTTCACCACGATGGTCCCCGCGTCGTCTTCGCCCACCAGCAGCAGCAGGTCGTCGCGGATGTAGGCGTTCCCCATCGGTGAATAGCCGGGCGGGAACTCGACCTCTCCGAGGTAGCGACCGTCGACGTCGAAGAGGTCGTAGAGGGTCTCGCCGCGCCAACATGGCTGCGGCTCGGCGTCGGTCGCCGGTGCGCGATAGCCGGGGGCCTGCGAGCAGTCCTCGTAGTAGGTGCTG
>JASFRZ010000242.1:0-7678 GCA_050114655.1 Acidobacteriota bacterium | reverse complement strand
CAGCCCGACGGCGATCTGCCGCGCGATGTCGACGGCGTCATCGGGATCGAGGGCGCCGGTGCGCTCGATGCGCTCCTCGAGGGTTTCGCCCTCGACCACTTCCATGACGATGTACTGGGTGCCGTCGTCGTGCTCGAGGCCGTAGATGGCGGCGATGTTGGCGTGGTTGAGGGAGGCCAGCAGCTTGGCTTCGCGCTCGAAGCGCGCCAGCAGCTCGGCATCGGCGGCGACCGCCGCGGGTAACATCTTGATCGCCACATCGCGCTCGAGCTTGGTGTCGCGCGCCCGGTAGACCTCGCCCATGCCGCCCGCACCGAGCGCGTCGAGGATCTCGTAATGGCCCAGGGTCTTGCCGATCACGATGGAAGCTACCGGGGAGAGAAAGGAGCTTTCTGAGCGTAATCGCTCGGAGCGGTGTGGATCAATGCAAGGTTCGGCATCTTCCGCCCCTCAGCAGAGAGGCGCCATCCCGCGTCGTGGTCCGCTCAGGCCTCGGGCCGCCAGGACATCCTGCGGCCGACGTGCTCATAGGCCGCTTCGATGAGCGCATTCTGGTTCTCGAACAGCGTCGCCGCAGGTAGCCCTGCGGCGTCGAGGAGGCGGTGTTCCGCCTCGGCGTTGCTCTCCAGCGTGCTGTCGGCACGGATGTGGGCGATGGCGAACTCTTCTTTACGCAGGTTGCGGGTCACCAGCATCATGCGGTGGCAGGTGATCGGATCGCGCTCGGCACACATCAGCGCGACGCGGTAGTTGCGCATGCCGTCCCGCACCCGCTGCAGCCCGGAACGGAACAGCTCGGTCTGGGCCACCTTGCGATAGCTGACCCGTCCGTCGACGTGGCAGGCCGGGTCCTCCACCCGGGCGCCGAGCTCGCGCCCCAGGTAGACGTAAGCGACGCCGGCCGCCTTGAGCGAGGCAGCCAGCGTTTCTTTCCTGAACTGCGGGTTGTATCGACTGTACGGCGCCGAGCGCACGTCGGCCACCGCGGTGATCCCATGCCCCCGCAACAGGCGGACGAACTCCTCGGTGGGGTGGGTGGAGTGGCCGATGGTGTACAGGGTGTCCGACAAGCCGCAGCAACCTTCCGAGTGCCCTACTGAGTCGCCGGCCCGAGCCGACGGGCAGGCTCCGGGCCGAGGCGATCAGGGTACCGGGCGCGACGTACACGCAACAACGCACACGGGTAGACGGGCGCCCTCATTGCACGTAGGCTGGCCCGGCGTACAACGAAGGGGGTACCCGTCATGCGTGGACTGATGATGGACTTCGAGCTCACCGTGCCGGCGATTCTCGACCGGGCGGCGGAGCTTTTTCCGCAGCGCGAGATCGTCAGCCGGCGACCCGACAGGAGTTTGCATCGCTATACCTACGCTGACATGCATCGCCGCACGCGGCAGCTTGCCGCCGCCCTGCAGCGCCTCGGCGTCGGCAAGGGCGACCGCGTCGCCACCCTGGCCTGGAACCACTACCAGCACCAGGAGGCGTACTTCGGGGTCCCGGCGTGCGGCGGCGTGCTGCACACACTCAACCTGCGCCTGGCGGCCGACGACATCGCCTACATCGTCAACCATGCGGGCGACAAGGTGATCCTCGTCGATGAGGTTCTGCTGCCGCTGTTCGACCAGTTCCGCGACCAGGTCGACCCCGAGCACGTCGTGGTGATGCGACAGCGGCCCGCAGGCGACGAGTCCGGCGGCGCCCCGGAGCCCGACGACGCCCCCGATCCCGATACCGGCTACCTCGACTACGAAGCTCTGCTGGCGGCGGCGAGCGAGACGTCCGTGATCGACCCGGAGCTCGACGAGCACGACGCGGCGGCGATGTGCTACACCTCCGGAACCACCGGCCGACCCAAGGGGGTGTTGTACTCGCACCGGGCGCTCTTCCTGCACTCGCTGGTATCGCTCACCGCCCTCGATGTGCGCGAAGACGACGTCATGTTGCCGGTGGTGCCGATGTTTCACGCCAATGCATGGGGCACGCCGTTCACCTTCACGATGGTCGGCGCCAAGCAGATCCACCCGGGCAAGTACCTCGATCCGCCGAGCCTGCTGGAGTTGTTCCAGAGCGAGCGGGTCACCTTCACCGCCGGGGTGCCGACCATCTGGCTGGGCATCCTGCAGATCCTCGACGCCGACCCGGACGCTTACGACCTGTCGAGCCTGCGCACGCTGGCGGTGGGCGGCGCGGCGGCGCCACAATCGATGATCGAGGGCTTCGAGAAACGCCACGGCCTCAGCGTGCTGCACGCATGGGGCATGACCGAGACCGCGCCGATCGGCACCGTCTGTGACCTGTCGCCGGAGCGCGCCGCAGCTGCGGAGCAGGAGCGCTACGCGACGCGCGCCATGCAGGGCCGCCCGGTGCCGCTCGTCGAGATCCGCGCCCGTGGCGAGACAGGCCTGGTGCCGTGGGACGGCGCCTCCATGGGGGAGCTGGAGGTGCGCGGTCCGTGGGTGGCGAGCGCCTACTACCAGCCGGACGAGCCCATCGAAACGTTCACCGACGACGGCTGGTTCCGCACCGGCGACATCGTCACCATCGACCCGGACGGCTACGTGCAGATCCAGGACCGCGCCAAGGATCTGATCAAGTCGGGCGGCGAGTGGATCAGCTCGATCGCGCTCGAAAGCGCGCTCATGTCGCATCCGGCGGTCGCCGAGGCGGCGGTCATCGCGGTGGCCCACCCCAAATGGCAAGAGCGACCGCTGTCCGTCGTCGCCCTCAAGGCCGGCCGCGCGGTCACCGCCGGCGAGCTCATCGACCACCTGCGCCCGCACTTCAGCAAGATCTGCCTGCCGAGCGCCATCGAGTTCGTCGACGAGATTCCCAAGACCTCCGCCGGCAAGTTCCAGAAGCTGGCGCTGCGCGAGCGTTACGCCGACTACGTCTGGCCCGATGAAGCAGGCTGAATTGCCCTTCTTGACAGCTCGGGTGGCCTCGGGTTGTGATGGGGCGCCATGACCGATTCCGACCGTCGCGATTTCCTCAAGAAGGCCGCCGCCACGGCCGCGCTGGGGATCAGCGCGGCGAAGGCCGCGGAAGCGAGCCCGACGGAGACGGCCACCGGTGAGGAGGCCGCGAACCCCTCAGCGGGCGCCTCGCGGATCGCGCCACAGAACGCTGCGGCCCCCGGGGAAACCCTGCGCGCCGTCGCCGGCGCGGTGCTCCCCACGACCGATCTCGACGCCGACGGTCTCGAGCGCGTGGTCAGCGAGTTCGAGGCCTGGATCGAGGGCTTCCAGCCGGTCGCCGAGTTGCCGCATAGTTATCTGAGCCGCGGTCTCGCCGAGATCCGCTACGGCCCACCGCACCCCGGCCCGCGCTGGTCCTCCCAGATCGAGGCGCTCGAGCTGGAGGCGCAGCGTCGCCATCGCTCGACCTTTGCGGCCCTGGCCATCGAGCAGCAGCGCGCGCTCATCGAGGGGCAACTCGAGCGCGACGAGATCGGCCGGTTGCCCGATCCCGCGCGGGCACGGCACGTCGCCATCGGTCTGCTGGCTTTCTTTTACGACAGCGCCGCGGCGACCGACCTCTGTTACCGCGCCGCCATCGGCCGCTTCCGCTGTCGCGGGCTGAGCAACGCCGGGCAGCGGCCTCGCCCCCTGCCGGGCGTGCCGCAGGCGGAGTCGCCGACTTTCGGGGACCGCTCGCGATGATTGCCCGTCGCGCCGGATTCCCGTGGATTCGCGGCGCCGCGCAGACGGTCGAAGCCGACGTCGTCATCATCGGCGGCGGCATCTCCGCGGCGATGGTGTCCGAGAAGCTCGCCGAGACCACCCGCGCGCGCATCGTGGTGATCGAGGCGGGCAACAAGATCTTCAACCTCAACGAGCGCTTCGGGCACCGCAACCGCCGGCTCGCCTACGGCGAAAACCCCTGGCCCGGCGATCACCTCCCCTCGCAGTCGGGCTACGGGTTGCAGTCACGCTCGATGGCGGTGGGCGGGCAGGCGCTGCACTGGGGCGGCGCTACGCCGCGCTTCACGCCGGAAGACTTCCGCCTCGCCTCGCTGTACGGCGTCGGCGACGACTGGCCGTTCGATTACGACGAGCTGGAGCCCTTCTACCAGGAGGCCGAGGAGCGCATCGGCGTCGCGGGCGAGCAGGGCCCGGCCGATCTCGACGTGCGCTCCCGCCCCTACCCCATGCCCCCGGCGCCGCTGTCGTACACGCTCGAGCGGCTCAAGGATTGGGCGGAGCGCTCCGGCATCCCCTTCTGGGCCAACCCGGTGGCGAAAAACACGGTGCCCTACAAGGGACGCAACGTCTGCGCCCGCTGCGACACCTGTGATATCTGCCCCACCGGCGCCAAGTACTCGCCGGACTTCACCTTCCAGGCGCTGCTCGACGACGGCCGCATCGAGCTGTTCGAGCGCACGCTGGTGCGCCGGCTGGTACCCGCCGACAATTCCCCGCGCATCGATCACGCCGTGGCGCTCGATCGCGACGCCCCGGATACCGAGCTGCGTTTCCGCGCCCCGCTCTTCGTGCTCGCCGCCGGCTTCACCTGGAGCCCGCACCTGCTGCTGCTGTCGGCCGGCGGCCGCTTCCCCGCCGGCCTGGCCAACAGCTCCGGGCTGGTCGGCAAGTACATGACCGGCCACGCCGCGGTGTCCGCCTTCGCCGAGGTGCCCGAACGCCTCTACCCCGGTATGTATCAGCAACACAGCCTGCTCTCCAAGAGATTCCAGCGCCCCGGCCCGCTCGACCGCTACGTGCGCCACGACCTCAGGGTCTGGGAGGCCACCACCGGCCGGACCCCGCGCCTGCGCAACGACGACGGCGAGATCCTGTGGGGTGACGCGGTCATGGACGACTGGCGCGCCCGCACCGTCACCGGCGCGGCGCGCCTACGCGCCTACTACGACGTGCTTCCGGCACGCGACAGCGAGCTGGTGCTCGACGGCGAGCTGCGCAACGACTGGGGCGACCCGATGCCGCGTATCACCTTCCGCGACAGCGTGGAGTCCGTGGCCTTGCGCGAGCACACCATCGACAGCATCCGTGCCACCATGACCCGACTCATCGACGCCGGCAACGGCCGGGTCCTTTCCATGGGCGAGCAGAACATCCACGACCATCCCGCCGGCGGCTGCCGCGCCGGCAACGATCCGGCCACCAGCGTGGTCGATTCCCGGGGACGCGCCCACGACCACGAAAACCTCTTCGTCGTCGGAGCGCCGACCGCGGTCAGCGGCGGCTGCGCTAACGGCACGCTGACCTTCGCGGCACTGTCCCTGCGCTCGGCGCAGCACATCGCCGCGGAGCTGCCCGCCTGACGAGGACTCCACCGCGATCGGCGCGCCCCCCTGCCCGGCGCTCAACGGCATACAGAGAGCGGACAAGTCGCGGTCGCGCGAACGGATCGAAGGCGGGTTGCCGGTAGCGTCAGCGGGGAACCCGTCCGCGACGCTGCAGCCACCAGCGCATGCACTTGTGGCCGAAGTCCACCGGCTCGCAGAACATCAGTGGGCAACCGCCGACGATGCACTCGACGCCGTGCTCGCGGCAGGCGGCGACGGCGTCGTCCGCGACGCTGCCCTGCCCGAACGAGCGGTGGAACCACACCCGCGGGACGCCCGCCTCGGCGCACTGGCGCACAACATCCGCGGCGACATCGGGGTGGGTGCCGATCACCACACCGTCGAGGGGCGCGGGGACCTCAGCGATACTGCGGTAGCAGCGCACGCCTTCGACCTCATCGGCGTTGGGATTGACCGGGAACGTCTCGTAGCCGCTCTTTGCGAGCTTGCGGAACACCGCGTTGGCGGCGACGTCGGCCTTGCGGGAAACGCCGGCGACGGCGAAGCGCTTACCGGCGAGAAACGCGGCGACCTGTGCGGGTAGATCGGGCATGGCGAGCACCTCCTGATCCCCTTGTAACGCCGCCCCCGGAGCGACGCAACACCCCGCGAACGTGGTAGCCGAGAGACACGACGTCCGTCGCGTCGCAGCACCTCGGCGGGCGAAAAGCGACCGGCCGGTTGCCCGCGCGCATCGCCCGCAGCTACCGAGTGCTGGTCGGCTGCCGTCAGCCGAGTGCCTTCTCGACCTCTTCAGCCACCGTCGCGGCCAGCTCGGCGCTCTCGCGCAACAGCTCGGCGAGCTCGCCCCGCATCTTCGCCTCGAACTCTTCGTCCTTGATGTGCGGCAGGTTGATGCGCACGTTGTAGGCGGCGGCCTGCGCGCCGGCGTGCGCCAGCAGGGCGCCGGTGCCGACGTCGGAGACCATGTTGGGGTCGGCGATCGGGGCCATCTCGCCGCACAGCTCGAGCGCGTCGCGGCACTGCTTGACGGTGTCGAGCGGCACGCTGGTGGCGATCTTGTAGCCCTCCTGCATCGCTGCGGTGCGCTCGGCGCGCTCCTCTTCGGTATCGCGCGGCATGCGCATCGCCTCAAGCACCGAGTCGAAGGCCGCGGTGTCGGCGTCGATGCCGCGCACCAACGCGTCTTTGATCGCCTGGCCGCGCTCGGCAATCCCGCACAGCAGCTCGTACTTGTCGTCGAACTCGCCCTTCGACGAGCACAGGTTGGCGACCATGGTGGCGAGCGCGCCGCCGAGCGCGCCGGCGAGCGCGGCCACCGAGCCGCCGCCGGGCGCGGGCGAATCGCGCGATACCTCGTCGACGAAGTCCCAGGTGGTGCGAGCCACCAGTGGACCGTCGACCTCGGGCATGCCGAGCACCTTCTCGGCGGCGTCGAAGGGTGCCACGTCACGTAGCCCGAGCGACTGCACCGCGGTCTCGACCAGGTCGGGGATCGGAATACCGGTCGACTTGCGCATACGCCGCAGATAGAAGACGGCCGCCTGGCGCACCGCCTCCCAGGGGATCACACCGACCACCTCAGAGCCGGTGATCACGATGCCGCGCCTGGCGGCCTCCTCGCGCGCCGCCTCGAGCACCGCGTGCGGCGGCGACACCTTGTAGTTGGTCAGGTTGATGCTGATCTGCGCGCGCTTGTACTCGTCGACCACCCAGCCGATCGCCTTGACGTCCTTGAAGCGACCGTCGTCGAACACCGGACCGGACGGATCGTCGGGGTCGATGCCGAGCGCCTCGTAGCGCGCCCGCAGGTCGCCGCCGTGCTCCTTCTCGTAGTGCTGAGCGAGCGCCTCGAACGAGTCGCCGACGAAGTCGCACGGTCCGCACGGGTAGGTGCCGTCGCCGGGAAAGTTCACCACCTCGCCCTTGTAGTAGAAGGGCTCGGTGTTGCCGGTGCGCTTCCAGCGGCCGCGCTCGCGCAGCGCGTAGCCGATGTCGTTGGCGTACTTGCGCTCGGTGGTGTTCAGATCGATGTTGTAGGCGATGAGGAACTCGCGCGCCCCCACCGCGGTGGCGCCGGCCCTGGCGTTGAGCTCCGTGGGACCGAAGTCGGGCTTCCAGTCGGGGTCGGCGAGCTTCTCGTCGAGGCCCTCGTACTGGCCCGCGCGCACGCGCGACAGGTTGCGCCGCTTGGGCTCCGACGCGGCATGTTCATACAAGTACACCGAGATGCCGAGCTCCTCGCCGATACGCTTGCCGACCTGCCGGGCGATCTCGGCGCAGTCCTCCATGCTCACCCCGGCGACAGGCACGAACGGCACCACGTCGGTGGCGCCGAAGCGCGGGTGCGCGCCGTGGTGGTCGCGCATGTCGATGAGCTGGGCGGCGCGCTGCACGGCGCGAAAGGCGGCC
>JASFRZ010000241.1:0-7719 GCA_050114655.1 Acidobacteriota bacterium | reverse complement strand
TCATCTCCTGCCTGGCCGGGCTGGTGTTCGGCATCTTCCCGGTGTCCTACTACGGAGCACCCGATCTCGTCCCTGCCCTCAAGGCCGGGGCGCGGGGCGCCAGCGAGGGGCGGCGCGGCAACAGGCTGCGCTCGCTGCTGGTGGTGGGCGAGGTGGCGCTGGCGCTCGTCCTGCTGGTCGGCGCCGGGCTGATGGTGCGTAGCTTCCTCGCCCTCGGCACCGTCGACTCCGGCCTGCGCGACCCGCAGCGCGCCCTCACCTTCCGGGTGGCGCTGCCGCGCGGCGACTATCCTGACAACGATCAGGCCGTGCTCGCGTTCGAGCAGATCCTGACGCGCATCGAGGCGATTCCCGGGGTCGAGTCGGCCGGCGCCGCCTCCGGCCTGACGATGGAGTTCCACAGCAATCAGAACTCGTTTCTCGCCGAGGGCGCCGCGGACAACGACGTGATCAACGGCGCCTACAAGGCGGTCGCCGGCGACTACTTCGAGGCCGCCGGCATCCCGCTGCTCGCCGGCCGCACCATCACCTGGGACGACGTGCGCCAGCGCAACCCCGTCGGCCTGGTGACCGAGAGCCTGGCAAAGCACTACTGGGGCAGCGCGCAGGCAGCGATCGGCCAGAGGATCCGCCACGCCGGCAACGACCCCTGGCGGGAGATCATCGGAGTGGTGGGTGACATCCGCGATGGCGGCTTGCGCGATGCACCGCCGCCGGTCGCCTTCTGGCCGGTGGTGGTGTACGACTTCCTCGGCTTCGATTCCTGGCTGCGGCGCGACTTGGCGTTCGTCGTGCGGACTCGTACCGATGATCCGGCGGCGTTGCTGCCGCAGGTGCGTGAGGCGGTGTGGGCGGTGGACCCCAACCTGCCACTGTCCGGCGTCGACACGCTGGACGCGGTGGTGCGCCGCTACATGGCGTCGACCACCTTCATGCTGGTGATGCTGGCGGTCGCTGCCGCGGTGGCGGTGCTGCTCGGCACCATCGGCATCTACGGCGTCATCGCCTACGCCTTCGCCCAGCGGCAGCGCGAGATCGGGATCCGCATTGCGCTCGGCGCGGCCAACGGCGCGATCCGAGCGATGGTGCTGCGCCACGGGCTGATGGTGGGCGGGGCGGGGGTGCTGGTGGGGCTCGCAGGGGCGTTCGGTCTGACGCGCTTCCTTCAGTCGCTGCTGTTCGAGACCGGCACGCTTGATCCACTCACCTACGTGATCGCCGCGCTGCTGACCGGCGGCGTGGCGGTGGTGGCGAGCTACCTACCGGCGCTGCGCGCGACACGGGTCAATCCGGTGGAAACCCTGAGGCGCTGATCGCCACTCCCCAACGCCATAGCGCGCCCCGGCGGTGCGGGGATTGGCAGCGCAGGGCACTGCCCGCGGCTCAGACGCCGATTCTGTCGCTGCGCCGCTCGAGCAGCAGCACGTCGTGCCACACGCCGTGCAGCTGCCCGAGCCGCTGCCGTGTGCCGACGGTGCGGAAGCCGCAGGCGTGGTGCAGCCGCACGCTGGCGGCGTTGTCGGCAAAGATGCCGGCCTGAAGCGTCCAGTAGCCGGCCTCCTCCGAGGCTTGCACCAGCGTTCCGAGCAGCGCCTTGCCGATGCCGCGGCCGCGCGCTGACGCGGCGACGTAGACGCCGAGCTCGGCGACGCCGCCGTACACGCAGCGATCGGAGACCGGGGTGAGCGCCGCCCAGCCCAGCACCTCGTCCCCGTCACGCGCCACCAGGCGACACTCTTCGATGTGCTCGCGGTCCCACTCCTCCCAGGTCGGCACCATCGTCTCGAAGGTCGCGCTGCCGGTGGCGATGCCCTCGCCATAGATGCGCAGCACGGCGTCGGCGTCGGCGGGCGTCATGTCGTCGATCATGCGTCCGCCGCCACCTCGGGAGGGGCGCCGCGCATCATCTCGATGAAGGCGTCGAACAGCGGGGCTGCGTCGTGCGGTCCCGGCGCCGCCTCGGGGTGGTACTGCACCGCCAGCACCGGAAGGTCCTTGTGGCGCAGCCCCTCGAGGGTGCCGTCGTTGAGGTTCACCCGGGTGGTGACGAAGCCGGTGTCGGCAAGGCTGTCGGAATCGACTGCGAAGCCGTGGTTCTGCGAGGTGATCTCCACTGCCTCGGTGGCGATCACACGCACCGGATGGTTGGCGCCGTGGTGGCCGAACTTGAGCTTGAAGGTGCGGCCGCCGGCGGCCTGCCCGATGATCTGGTGGCCCAGGCAGATGCCCAGCATCGGCAGCTTGCCCATGAGCTGCTCGGCGGCCGTGACGCCGTAGGTCACCGTCGCCGGGTCGCCGGGGCCGTTGGACAGCAGCACGCCGTCGGGTTTGCGCTCCAGCACCGCTTCGGGCGGCGTCTGGGCTGGCACCACGGTGACCGCGCAGCCGCGCGCACGCAGCGAGCGCAGGATGTTCCACTTGACGCCGAAGTCGTATACCACCACCGACAGCGGGTGCTCGTCGGCGGCCGGATCGGGCTGCCCGCTGAGCGCCGCGTCCTCCTCGATGCCGGGCGTTCCCTGCCATTCGTAGGGCTCGTTGCAGCTCACCGAAGGCACCAGGTCCTGGCCTTCCATCTGCGGGATGGCGCGCGCCTTCTCGAGCGCGGTCGCGAGGTCGGCCTCGCCCTGCACGATGATGCCGCGCATCGCGCCGTGCTCGCGCAGCCGGCGGGTGAGATCGCGCGTGTCGACGCCTTCGATGGCGGCGATGCCGGCGCCGGCGAGGTAGTCCTCCAGCGACTCCTGCGAGCGCCAGTTGCTCGGTCGCGCCGACAGCTCGCGCACGACGAAGCCAGCGACGTGCACTGCCGAGCTCTCGCAGTCCTCCGGCGTGACGCCGTAGTTGCCGATCTGCGGCGCGGTCATGGTGACGATCTGGCCCTTGTAGGACGGGTCGGTGAGGATCTCCTGGTAGCCGGTCAAGCCGGTGTGGAAGACCACCTCACCAGCGCCCTCATGGACCGCGCCGAAGGCGCGGCCAGGGTACGCAGTACCGTCCTCGAGGACCAACCAGGCTTTCGCGCGCGCAATCATGGCGCGGACATTAGCACGCGACGCCGGGAGGCTCGATCCGGTCGCCGGGGCCGCGCCGCGGTGCCGCCGTGGGGCAGGGGAGGGGCGGTTTCGGCGTCCGCGGTGCCCACAAGTCGGCTGGCAAGTCCCGCCGGTCATGCAGTACCCTTGGGGTTGCGGGCGCGGTGGGGCGCGCGCATCAGAGATTTGTCCTCCAAGGAGTCTTCCATGAGTTCCAGCGCCGAGACGCAGACGCCGCAAGAGCAGCCCGCGGCCCCTGCGCCCGAGCTTTCCCCGACCCAGTTGATCATCTTCACCCCTGCCGCCGTGCGCAAGGTCATGGGCTTTTCGCAGACCAACCCCGAGGCCGAGGGCAAGCTGTTGCGCCTGTACGTGCAGGGCGGCGGGTGCTCCGGCTTCGAGTACGGATTCAAGTTCGACGAGCAGAAGGAAGGCGACTACGTCATCCCGGAGGGGCACGGGGAGGAGAGCATCGAGGTGCTCGTCGACCCCTTCAGCCTGCCCTTTCTGCAGGGCTGCACGGTCGACTACTACGAGGACTTCGCCGGCAGCGGCTTCAAGGTGAGCAACCCCAACGCCACCGGCACCTGCGGCTGCGGCCACTCGTTCTCGGCCTAGGCCGACCCTCGCCGGCAATTCCGGCGATCATTGATCGCCACGGTCGGGTCGGAGTGTCGGCTGCCTGCGAACCTCAGACCTTTACCTGCACGTCGTCGCCCTCGACGCGTGCCTCGTACTCGTCCACGCTCTCGCCGGGGCTACTCAGGCACGCTCCGGTGGTGACGTCGTACTGCCAGCCGTGCCACGGACAGGAGACGACGGTGCCCTCGCAGGCCCCCTCGCCGAGCGGCCCGCCGCGGTGCAGGCAAGTGTCGTCGATTGCGTAAAACGTGCCGCCGATGTTGAAGAGTGCCACCGCCACGCCGTCCACCTCGACGACGCGGCCTTCGCCCTCGGGCACGTCATCGACCTTGGCAACGCTGGTAAAATCGGACATTCGTGATTCCTTCCTGTCCCGCGGACGGTAGGTGGCCTCAGGCGTCGCCGGCGGCGCTGCGGTGGTGACCGCCGGGCGGTGTGAGCGATTTTTTCATGGGCGATACGGCCGGTCAAAAAGTGGTCGATAGTGCTGCGCCGGACCTGGTCGCGGGCGCCGGCGGCTCGTTCAGCGGTGCGGTGCGCCGCATGTTCGACGGGCTCGCGCCGCGCTACGACAGCTTCAATCACTGGGCCTCGCTCGGCCTCGACCACGGCTGGCGCCGCGCCACGGTGAGCTCGCTGCGGCTGACTCCGAGCGACGACGTGCTCGATGTTGCCACCGGCACTGGGGACCTGGCCTTCGCCACCGCGCGCGCCGCCCAACGCGCGGTGGGCTGCGACTTCGCCGCCGAGATGATCCGCCATGCCCGCCGCAAGGCGACGCCTGCGGATCGCGCCTGGTTCCACGTCGCGCGCGCCGAGCGCCTGCCGTACGCCGATAACTCGTTCCAGGGTGCGACTTCGGCCTTCGCGATGCGCAACGTCAAGCCGATGCTGCCCGAGGTGCTCGGGGAAATGCACCGCGTGCTGGCGCCGGGCGGCCGCGTCGCCATCCTCGAGTTCAGCCGCCCGCGCCGGGCACCGGTGCGCTGGGGCCACGGCCTCTACACCCGCGTTTTCATGCCGCGTGTCGGCAAGTGGCTAACCGGCACCGCCGAGCCCTTCGAGTACCTCTACCGCAGCATCCAGGAGTGGTACGCCCCCGATGAGTTCGCGAACATGCTGCGTACCGCCGGCTTCGCGAACGTGTCCTACCGCATGATGGGCCTGGGCACGGTGGCGCTGCATAGCGGCCGCAAGGACGGCGCCGCGGAATGATAGGTTTCAGGACATGAACCACCTTCGACTGATGCTCGCGTTCTTCTTCGCCATCGTCATCGGCGGCGCGATCATTACCGTGGCGCTGAAGATCGACGCCCCCGCCGACGGGCGAGACACGGCGAGCGGCGAGCAATCCCGGCCGGCGAGGGATGCCGGCGCACGGGCGCGGGAGCAGCCCTCAGAGACCGCCGCTGACGAGATGCCGATCGGCCAGCTCCTGCGCACGACCGAGCGTGCGAGCATCGCCGGTATTGCCGTCGATCACGATCCCGCGGCGCGCGGCACCACCGTGCGCCTCGCCGTGGAGGTCACCATGCAGGCCGGCATGCACGTCAACGCCAACCCGCCGAGCGAGGACTGGCTGATCCCGGTGCAGGCCTCGGTCGCCGGCTTCGACGGCGCGCAGGTCATCGACGCCTACTACCCCGAGGCCGAGGAGCGCGAGTTTCCCTACGGCGAGCGCCCGTTCCGTGTCTACGAGGGCTCCTTCGTCATCGGCCTGGTGCTGGCGCTCGATGCCGACATCCCCGCCGGCGGCCATCGCCTCGAGATTCTGCTCGACTACCAGGCCTGCAACGACGAGGCCTGCTTCGCCCCGGCGCAGACCTCCACGCCGCTCGACGTCATGATCGTCGCCGACACGGCCGACGCGAGGGCGGCATCGTCACCGCTTCTCGAACGCGCCCCGTTCCCGCGCTAGTCGCCCGCCGGATCGTCCGGCGGGCGGAGCATAGTGGCTTGCCGTGATTCTCCGTTGTCGGATCAGCTTGGCGTACAGACGCTGGCGAGCCTCCGGTTGTTTGGGACGGGCCCAGTCGCGGCCGATGGCGGCCCAGTCCGCATCGTCGGGATCAAGGCCCAAGGTCCGGATGAAGTGCTCGTCGACGATGAGGTACTGATTCCGGTAGGCGAGCAGGAAGCCGCCGTGCTCCTCGCGAATCCTTCGCGCCTCTTCGTAGGAGGCGCTCCAGATGTTCCAGTGCGCCGCGGTGCCGCTCGGGTACAGCAGGGTTCCGAAGTCGTCCGGTGTGGCGGTGGACAAGACGGTCGCTGCGTGCGCCCAGCTCGTGAACCCGTGCTCACGCGCCACGACCAGCAAGCAGTGCTTGCGCTGCAGGCGCTCGAGGATCTCGTCGTCGCTCGCGCCGTCCCAGCCGTCGAAGGCGCGCAGACGGCTCATTGCCGCCGCGTCGTTCCGCAGGGCACTACGGTGCAGGATCCGAGCTTGTGCCTTCAGATCGGTGATCGCATCGGACATGGCTATCTCCCGTTCGTGGGCCTTGTCCCGCGCCGCTCAGGCCCC
This sequence comes from Acidobacteriota bacterium, assembly GCA_050114655.1. Taxonomy (GTDB): domain Bacteria; phylum Acidobacteriota; class UBA890; order UBA890; family UBA890; genus JASFRZ01. The sequence continues at coordinate 1,521 of JASFRZ010000241.1, read as the reverse complement.
GGAAGATCGCTGAGGTCGGCGATCATTCTGCGAGGTTGGTCAACAGGGTGAGGAGTCTTTCGGCGGGCCAGGCGCCCCTGCGCACCTGGCCGGGAATCTAGCCCGAACCCGGGGGGGCCCGCAACAGCGGCGGCCGGTGGCCCTCTCCGTCAAGAGAGAGCCACGCGCAACCTGGTCCGCGATCGGCCTCGCCTACATGGACTCGTCGGCTACCACTTCGTAGACCTCGACCGAAGTGCGACGGCCACGCACGTCCTCCGGGATATCGTCGCCCATTGCATCGAACGCGGTTTCCGCCGCGTCGAGGGCCTCGCGGCTGTCGAAGAAGGCGATGAACAAGCGGCGGTTCTCGCCCACCAGGGCCACTGCGCGGCGCACGCCCTCCGGAAGCCCCAGGTCGCCCTCGGCCTTCCGCTGATCCATCATCTCGCGCATCTTCTCGTTGCTGCCACCTTCGTGCGTCGCTACTCGCGCAAACATCGGTTTCCTCCTGAGCATGAGAATTATTCGGGCCGCAAGGATGTGCCCTCCACCGTGCGGGCGTCAAGCCACGGCACGGCACTACGGGCGTTCCGGCGCCCGCAGAGGCTTGCCGACCGGGCTACGACCCGCCGCCGCGAATGAGCGCATCGTCTTCGCTAGGGAGCACCCACATGGCAGCTACGCGCCATTCACCCGCCGCACGGGAGAGAATCCAGGTGCCCCGGGCGTAGCGCGCCGGCGGCCGCTGATCCGCGGAGGAGGCGAGGTCGCCCGTCGCCGTGATGTTCAAGAGGATGACGTTGGGGGCGATCTCGCGCATCTCGTCGACGATCATCAGCGCCCGATAAGGGCGGGGCTCGGTGAAGTACGTCCGCCACCAGTCTTCGATGGCGCTCCGACCACGGATGGGCGCGAGGTTGCGGATGATGAGCTCGGCGTCGTCTCGAAACAGGCTGCCGAGCGCTGCCGGGTCATGGCTGTTGAAAGCGTTCTCGTAGGTGGCGACGAATGCGCGCACGTCGGGCTTCAGACGCTCTGCGGCGGCATCGGTGGCGTTGAGCGTCACCCTGTCCTGCTCCGTCGGCAAACCACGCATCGCCGCGATCAGCCAGTCGTCACCCTGAAGGCGCCACAACCAGGCGCCGCGAAATCTCCGCGCCGTGAGCTCCTGCCCGCGGCTGTCGCGGCCCCCTGTCGTCGTCGCGACGGTCATCACCGCGACGCCGGTCGCCAGAAACCGGATCGGGCTCACCTCCAGCGTCAGGTGTCGCTCGGGCTCCTGCTGCGCGAAGTACGCCTGCCACTGTTCGCGAATCTCCTCCCGTCCATGCGCCGCAGGCTGGTTCCCCATCACGGAGTCGGCGTCCTCGGTGAAGAAGGCCGCGAGTCCCGCAGCATCATGAGCGTTCCATCCGCTCAGGTAGGCGTCGATGCGCGCACGGATCGCGTCGGCGTCTTCGCTGTACTGTGCTGCGGTTACGGGAAGCGGGCCGGCCGCGATCAGCACCGTGGTAAGGACTGACGCCAATGCGACGCGGG
>JASFRZ010000240.1:0-7723 GCA_050114655.1 Acidobacteriota bacterium | reverse complement strand
GACCTTCGAGACCGTCGCCGTCGCCAAGATCGCCAATCTGCACGGCACCCACGGCATCGCGGTCATCTCCCCGGACACCGCGCATATCATCGTCAACGGTGAGTTCGAGGGCGAGGTCCCGGCGGGGCCCCCCGATCCCGCCGAGTACGCATCGGTGATGGCTTTCCTCGAGCCCGAGAGCCTTGACGTGGAGTTCGAGGTTCTGCTGCCCGGCAACGCCGACATCAACGATGCCAGCAAGGACGGTCGCTGGGCCTTCACTACCATCTACAACCTCGAGCGCGGCCTCACCGTCGAGGAGATGATCCGCCTCGATGAGGACGCCATCGCCGCGATCGACATCCCGGCAGCGCAGCGGGCGCTGGCGGCGGGTGAATTCAATACCGTCGGCGGCGTTCCGGTGATCGATCCGAACGCCACGACCGAAAAGGTGCTCTATCTCGTCCCGGTGCCGAAGAACCCCCACGGCTGCGACGTCACTCCCGACGGCCGCTACGTGATGGGCTCGGGCCAGTTGTCGCCGACGGTCACGGTGATCGACATCTCGCAGATCGATCAGGTCGGGAATACCCGCGAAGCGATCGTCGCCGAGCCCACCGTCGGATTGGGTCCGCTGCACACCACCTTCGACGGGCGCGGAAACGCCTACACGTCGTTGTTCGTCGACTCGCAGATCGTCAAGTGGAACATCGATGCCGCGGTCGCCGGCAGCCCCGATTACGTCGTCGATCGCCTCGATGTCCACTACAACGTGGGTCACACGCAGGCGACGCTGGCCGAGACCATGCACCCCACCGGCGAGTATCTGGTGGCGCTCAACAAGCTGTCGAAGGACATGTTCCTGCCGGTCGGCCCGACCATGCCGGAGAACCAGGAGCTCATCGACATCTCCGGCGACCGCATGCAGATGCTGGCCAACTTTCCCTCCGAGCCCGAGCCCCACGACGCGGTCTTCATGCTTGCCGACGATCTGGCACCCAAGGTGACCCAGGTCGAGGAGCTCGGACCCGAGGCGGTCACCGACGAAACCACCCGCGTAGAGCGCATCGGACCGAACGAGGTGCACGTCTACATGACCGCCATCCGGTCGAAGTACAGCATCAACAACTTCACCGTGCGGCAGGGCGACAAGGTCACGATCACGGTGACCAACGTGGAGACGATTCGCGACATGAGCCATGGCTTCGCGCTCGACGGCTACGGCATCAACGTCGCCATCGATCCCGGGCAGACGAGGGAGGTCACCCTGGTCGCCGACAAGCCGGGCACCTTCTGGTACTACTGCACCTGGTTCTGCTCCGCGCTGCACCTGGAGATGCGCGGCCGCATGCTGGTCGAGCCGGCCGCGCCGGCGCCCGATGATCCCGCGCCGGACACCGACGGGCCGGCCTCCGCCGCGCCCGGCACCGGCGGAGGGATTCGGTGAGCATTCCGCTGCGCGGCCTGATGGCTGGCGCTACGGTGCTGCTCGCGCTCACCCTCGCGCTGCCGCTCTGGTCGACCTACATGGAGGCGCCGCAGTACCACGACGAGGAGACCCTCGAGGTGACCGTGTACGCCGGACGGGTCGCCGGTGACCTCGAAGAGATCAGCACGCTGAACCAGTACGTCGGCGTGCACCTGCCGCTCGACACGCCCGAGCTGCAGGCCTCCCCTTGGGTGCTCGGCGGGCTGGCGGGGCTCGCCCTGCTGCTGCTGCTGTTGACGCCGCTGGGGTGGCGCCGGGCGGCGGCGGCCTTCCTGCTGATTGTCTTGCTGGCGACCGCCGGCGGTGGCGCCGTGTTGCTGCGCCAGCGCCTCTACGAGATGGGCCACGTGCGCGACAAGCCGATTTTCGAAGGCGTGCCCGATTTCACGCCGCCGCTGCTGGGCAGCGCCAAGATCGCCAACTTCACCGTCACCACACGTCTGCGGGCGGGGGCGTGGTGCTACATCGCCGCCGGACTGTTGCTCGGCTGGGGCGTGCTGGTCGGCGAGCGCGAGAGAGGAAGCAGCGTGCCATGAGCGCGACCGTGACGAGCGATGTGCTGAACTCGCCCCACTACCCGGGGCCGCGGCGGCTGGGCAGCTCGGTGCTCGCGGTTGTCGCCGGGTTCGGCTTGCTGCTGACGCTGTTCGCCGGCGGACTGGTGCTGATCCCGCGATACCAGGCAGCCAACCCGGTGAGCGACCTGCAGCGTAGCGATGCCGACCAGGTGCGCGTCGATGATCTCTACCTCGACGTCACCCTGGTGACCCCGTCGTTCCTGCAAACGCGCAACCTGCAACGCTACCTCGGCGACCACAGTGTCGACGCCGTGCTGCCGGTGCTGGTCGGTCTCAACACCCACACCGGCGACATCGGCCACATGCACCGCTTTCCGGGCACCCTCGCACTGATCGGCCCGCACGGCGATCGCTATCCGGCGATCAGCGAGCCGATCGTCGTCTCGCAGCACCACAACGCCTACATGCTGCTGTTCCCGGCGCGCTCCAACCGCGGTGTGCCCTTTCTGGAGGAGGGCAGTGGAACGCTGGTGATCGAGGCGACCAACATGGGACAACGCACGTTGCGCCGTTTCGAGTGGACGCTGCCGGTGGCCGACACGGGAATGGCCGGCGACGGCACCCTGGCGGGGCGCCTGATGCTGGGCGTCGCGTTGCTCGCCGCCTTGCTGGTCGTGCTGTCACCTTGCGCCCTGGAGCTGACGCTGTATTACACCGCGATCATCTCCTGCACCGTCACCGAGGGCGAGCGCGAGGCCGCCGGCGCGGGGCCGTTGCGAGCGGGTGTGGTCGGGCGCCGCCGGGTGCTCGTCAACCTGGCGGCCTTCGTCAGCGGCTTTACCCTGCTGTACGCAGCCTCCGGCGCCACCGTTGGCTTGATCGGCGCCGGGGTGCGTGAGCCGCTCGGCGAGTACGGCAACCTCATCCAGCTGTTCGGCGGCAGCGTGATCCTGCTGTTCGCGCTGCGCGTGGCGGGCGTCGACCGCTGGATCTTGCGGCACCTGCCCGGCGGGCGCGGCGGCGCGCCCACCGCGGCGGTAGCGCACGGCGCCGGCAAGGGGCCGCTGGCGTGGCTGCGCGGCGGTTTCACGGCCCTGCGCACCCGCGGGCAGGCGCGCGCCGCCGCGGGCGGCCTGCGGGCGCGCGACTCGTTTCTCGTCGGCATGGGTCTGTCATCGGCCTGCCTGTCGTGCATGGGCGGCGCCGTCCTGTACCCGTTGCTGGTGTATGCCGGCATCACGTCGTGGCTCTCGGGCATGATCACGCTGGGTCTCTATTCGCTCGCCATCGCGGTGCCGATGGTGCTGATCGCCCTCGGCTTCTTCCGCATTCGCCTGTCGCTGACACGGCGCGTGGGCGTCAACCGGGTACTGCGGTTCGCCAGCGCGGCGATGCTCGCCTGCATTGCGCTGCTCATCCTGTTCGGGCAGGAACGGATCCTGACGGACTGGACGTTCCGCTTGCTCGGTCAGGTCCAGCAATGGACCGCCTGAAGGCCGCAGTCGTCGCCGCGTTGGCTGCTGCGCTGACCCTCACCGGGGCACCGGCGGGCGCGGCCGAGGTGCGACGCGTTGCTCCGGGTGAGCTTCCGGCAGCATTGGCGACGGCGCAGCCGGGCGAGACGCTGCTGCTGCAAGCCGGCGTCCATCGCGGCGCGCTCACCATCGCCACGCCCCTTCGGTTGATCGGCGAGCCCGGCGCGGTCGTCGAAGGGGACGGCAGCGGCACGGTGCTGACGCTCAGCGGACCGGGAATCGAGGTCGCCGACCTGGTGGTGCGCGGCTCGGGCCCGGACCTGGCCGCGGACGATGCCGTCGTGCTGGTTCTCGAGACCGAGGGCGTGGTGGTGCGCGACTGCCGCATCGAGGCGCGCGCCTTCGGTATCTACCTGCGTGGCGGTGGGCATCATCGCGTCGTCGGCAACGTGATCGTCGGCGACGCGTCCCTGGCGGAAGGGCGCCGCGGCAACGGTATCCACCTGTGGCAGACGGTCGCCAACGAGGTGCGCGACAACGAGGTGGTCGCGGCGCGCGACGGCGTGTACCTGTCGTTCGCCCACGACAACGTCATCGAAGGCAACGTCGGTCGCGGTCTGCGCTACGGCATTCACTACATGTACTCCGAGCGCAACACACTGGCCGGCAACGAGTTCAGCGACTGTCGCGGCGGCATCGCCCTGATGTACTCGCGCGGGAACCGGATTATCGCCAACGCGCTGGCGGGTAATTCGGATTTCGGCATCCTGCTGCTACAGCTCGAGGATTCGGTTCTGGAGGACAACGCCGCCAGCGAGAACGGCCGCGGTGTGTATCTGGAGAACTCCGCCGCCAATCGACTGCACCGCAATCGGCTACGCGGCAACGGCGTCGGTGCCTACCTGACCGCCGGCTCGGAGCGCAACCTCTTCACGGCGAACCGCTTCGATGCCAACGTCGTGCAGGTGTACGACGACCACGCCGGCGACAACCGCTGGTTTGACGAGCGTCGCGGCAACTACTGGAGCGACTACGGTGGCTTCGATTGGGACGGCGACGGCGTCGGCGACACCCCCTATCGCATTCAGACCGCGGCCTCTGCGCTGCTCGCCCGCCGGCCGGCGGCGCGGTGGTTGTGGCGTAGCCCCATCCTCGGCCTGCTCGACTGGTGGGAGGGGCAGGTCATGGCGGGCGGCGGCGCGCCGGCCGGCGGGTCGGGCGCGTTCGACCGCTTTCCGTTGGTCACGCCGTCTGCCGGTCCGCCCCCCGCCGGCAACGGGCCCCAGCCGGCGGGGCCGATCGGCGGGGAGCGACCGTGAGCGGCGCCGGCGTGCACGAGCCGCGAACGGACGGCCTGCGCTACGAATCCGTTTCGTGTCGCTTCGGCTCCCGACGCGCTGCGGTCACGGCGCTGCGGGACTTTTCGCTCAGTTGCAGGCCCGGCGAGGCGGTTTGCCTGGTGGGGCCCAACGGCGCGGGCAAGTCGAGCGCGCTGGCCCTTGCCGCCGGCCTGTTGCCGCCGGCCGCCGGCCGGGTCAGCTTCGATGATTGCCCGGTGAGCCCGTCGGCGCCGCCGCGGCGACTCGGTTACCTGCCCCAGGTGAGCGTGTTCCCTTCCCGACTGAGCGTCGCCGACGTGCTCGGGTTGACCGCCGCGGCGCGCGGCGCCGGCGACGAGGCGATCCGTGCGGCGTTCTGCTCGGCGGGCTTCGAGCCGCTCCGCAACCGGCGCGTCGGCTCCCTGTCGAGCGGCTGGCTGCGGCGCCTCGGCCTCGCGGTCGCGCTGATGCCGCCGGCCGACCTGCTGCTGCTCGACGAGCCGTTCGTGGGGCTGGATCTGGAGACACTCGATCGTCTGGTGCACGAGCTCGAGCGGCGGGTGGCGCAAGGTGCCGCGCTACTCCTGTGCAGCCACGACTTCGAGGTTATCGACCGTCTCGGGGCACGCCTCGCCGTGCTCGAGTCGGGGCGGCTGATCGACGTCGCCGGCTGCGCGGATATGCATGCGCGCGACGTGTACCGGCGCGCGATGACGAACGTGGCGCCGCCTTCGCCTTCGAGTTCGGCCGGAGATAGCGGGTCACGAGAGAGGAGCGGATTGCATGTCGTCGCCCGATGAGCAGGCCCCCCCGGTCGACGAAACCGTCGAGCACGGCGTTCCGCCGTTAGCGCTGCACCACGCGTTGCTCGTCGCCGGCCGCGAGTGCCGCATGCTACGGCGCGGCCATGGGGCGGTCGCGGTGCTAGGGGCGCTGTTCGGCGTCGCCTGGTTGCCGACGCTCCTCGCGGCGGTGCGCTCCGGATCGTTGCAATCGGCGTCCTTCGGCGAGGTGAGCCCGGTTGCTCTCGCCCTCGGCGGCGTCATCCTCCCGCTGCTGGGGCTGCTCGCCGGCGCCGACACGCTCGCCGGCGAGCTGGAGGACGGCACGCTGGTGCCGTTGCTCACCGCGTCGATCTCGCGCAGCGCCTGCTACGCCGGCAAGCTGGCCGGAACGGCGACCTCACTCGGTATTGCCCATGTCGTCGCGTACGGCAGCGCGGCTTGCTTCATTGCGCTCATCGACGGGACTTCCGGGCTGGGCGATTTTCTCGTGGTGGCGGCTGCGGGCCTCGCCTTGCTGCTGTCGTCCGTCGCCGTGGGAGCGCTGCTTGCTGCCGGCGGAGGGGGACGGGTGCGCGCCTATGCGCTCGCCCTGCTCGCCTGGATGACTCTGGTCATCGCGCTCGACGCCCTACTGTTGAGCGCGGTGATCCTGTCGGCTCCGGCGCCCCCCGTCGACGTCGGCCGTCACGGTCATGACGAGCTGGCGGCGTCGTCGATGCAGATGCCTGCCACCGCGTCCGATGCGCCGTACCCCTGGTTCATGCTGCTAGACCCAGTCGATCTCTATCGTCTGACCGTCCTGCAGACCGGAGCGGAGCTGCGCGCCTCGTGGCTGGCCGGGGGAGCAGCACCGGGGAGTCGCGCTGCGCACGCCGCGTCGTGGCTCGGCTGGCTGTTCTGGCTGGTAATGCCGGCGGGGGTGGGTGTGTGGCGTTTTCGCCGGGTCGCGCTGGTCTGATCGGGAGCCGCCCGCAAGGTTCGTGATGCCGCGTCAGGCTCCCGACCCGCACGGGGGCGAAGACCCGCCGCGGGTCGGCGTGGAACACTAGCGGCGACATGACCTCACGGCGGCGTCCGAAACCGAAGCCGAAGGCCCGTGCGTCGCGTAGCCTCCTGCGGCGCGTTGGGCTGCTGTGCCTCTTGTTGCTACTCGTGCCGGCGGCGTTCGCCGTCTGGTGGTGGACGCCGCCGGCAGGTCTCGACGCCTGGAGGGCGGGGCCTCCGCCGGGATCCTGGGCGGCACGCGACACCCAGGTGGGGATATGGCGCGAGGCGGGCAGGCAACGGCAGCCGCTGTTCGACTACCGGCCGCTCGAGGCGATCCCCATCGATATGCAGCTCGCCGCACTGGTGGGCGAGGACATCAATTTCTTCGGCCACGAGGGCATCGATCTCACCGCGGTGCGCGAAGCGGTCGATGAATGGCGCGCCGGAGAGGGGCTGCGCGGCGCCTCGACGGTGACCCAGCAGCTCGCCAAGAATCTGTTCCTTTCCAACGAGCGCTCGTGGCTACGCAAGCTACGCGAGGCGCGCCTGGCGCGCCACCTCGAGGCGGAGCTCGGCAAGCGCCGCATTCTCGAGCTGTACCTCAACGTCATCGAGTTCGGCGAAGGTATCTTCGGTGTCGAAGCGGCGGCGCGCAGCTACTACGACAGGGACGTCGAGCTTCTGTCGGCCGGCGAAGCCGCCGGCCTCGCCGCCACCATCCCGGCACCGCACGTCTCCAATCCGGCGACGGCGACGCGCGCGTGGCAGAACCGCAAGGCGATAATCGCCACCCGCATGCAGCACGCCGGCTGGCTGCGCGAGCTGCTCGCGCGTCAGCTCGACCGGCGCTGAGCCGGTTCCGATTGCGGCACCGAGGAGACCATGGTGCTAGGCGCGTTGCTTGATCATGAACGCGTCCAGCGCGTTGCGGATGGCGGCGGCGGCGCCGACGAAGATGACGTGATCGCCCTCCTCGATGACCGTGTCGCCGCGCGGCACCACCAGCCGGCCGCTGCGGACGATCGCGGCGACGATGCATTCGGCAGGCACATTGGCCTTCCTGATTTCCTTGCCGATGACCTCGGCCTCGGGCGGAACGAAGCCCCCTACCAGGCTGGCCACGCCCTCGCCGATCTCGAACAGGTCGGCGACGCCGGGTCGGTCGAGGTAG
>JASFRZ010000239.1:0-7723 GCA_050114655.1 Acidobacteriota bacterium | reverse complement strand
ATCCCGGCGTTGGCCCGCAGAACGCCTTTCTCAAAGACAGCGGCCGCGTGACCTACAGCTCGGTCACCGACACCCAGGCGGTGATCGCCCTGCAGCGGTTGTCGCGCAGCGAGGGCATCATCCCGGCGCTGGAATCGGCGCACGCGCTTGCCAAGCTCTACGAGCTGGCCGAGGACGGCGAGCTGGGCGATGACCAGCGCATCGTGGTGTGCCTGTCAGGTCGTGGCGACAAGGACGTCGAGGCGATCGCCGAGCATCTCGACAACCATCCCGAACAGGACCTGCGGGGCGCGGTCGAGCGCGACGTGGCGGCCGACGAGGAGGGACGATGAGCGAGGCACCGCAGTTGCCGCAGGACGACGCTCTCGACCCGATCACGGCGGCTTTTCGCGCCGGCGGCGCGGCGAAGCGCCCGCTGGTCATTCCTTTCATCACCGCGGGTTACCCGACCACCACGGCGACGGTGCCGATGCTCGCCGCGCTGACCGGCGCCGGTGCCGACATGATCGAGATCGGCATGCCGTTTTCCGATCCGCTCGCCGACGGCCCGACCATCCAGCGCGCCAGCGAGATCGCGCTGCGCAACGGTATGACGGTGCGCAGGACGCTCGCGCTGGTGCGTGAGGCACGCGATTGCGGCGCGGTCGCTCGATCCGTTCCGCTGATTCTGATGGGCTATTGCAACCCGCTGTACGCGTACGGGATGGAGGCGTTCCTCGCCGATGCGGCGGCGGCTGGCGTCGACGGGCTGATCGTTGCCGACCTGCCGCCCGAGGAAGCCGATGAGCTGATCGAGGGCTGCGGCGACAACGGCCTGTCGGCCACCTTCCTGGTGGCACCGAACGCTCCCGACGAGCGCATCCGCCGGGTCGACGCGGCATCGACGCACTTCTCCTACTGCGTCACCGTCACCGGAGTCACCGGCGCGCGTGCCGACGTGCAGGAGCGCACCGTGGCTTTCCTGCAACGCATGCGGAGGCTCGCCGAAAAGCCGTTCGTCACCGGTTTCGGCATCAAGCGGCCGGAGCACGTCGAAGCGCTCGGCGTGCACACCGACGGTGTGGTGGTGGGCAGCGCGCTGATCGACGCCATCGACGGAGAGGGTGGCGCGCAGCTCGACGACGCGGGCGCGGCAAGCGCCGCCGCCGCGATCGTTGCACCATTGTGCGAAGCGGCGGCGCGGCTGGCGGCCGGCGGGGGAGAAGAACCGTGAATGACAAGCGACAAGAGCACGACACGGCGGCAATAGAGTCGGCGCGCGAGGAGATCGACCGCATCGATCAGGAGATCGTGCGCTTGCTCAGCGAGCGCGCCGAGCACGTGCGTGTAATCGGCGACGCCAAGCACCGCATGGGCGTGCCGGTGTACCAGCCCGATCGAGAGGAGAAGGTCTTCGAGAGGGTGATTGCAGCCAACAGCGGACCGCTCGACGACGGCGCCATCCGGCGACTCTTCGAACGCATCATCGACGAGGCTCGTCGATTGGAACGACTTTCCTACAGGAACGATGAAAACGATTGACACGGTTACGAAAGCTCTCACGCGGGGGCTGGGAGGAAAAGGGATGGTCGTAGTCATGAAACAGGGGGCCACGGAGGCCCAGGTGGAGCACGTCATCGAGCGGCTCACCGAGCTCGGCTTCGACGCGCATCGTTCGAGCGGCGCCGAGCGCACGGTCATCGGAGCGGTCGGCGGCAACATCGAGACGGTCGATCCGCGCGAGCTCGAGGTGCTGGAAGGTGTCAAGGAGGTCTTCCGGATCAGCAAGCCGTACAAGCTGGTGTCGCGCTCCTTCCGCCCCGAGAACACGGTCATTCCTGTGGACGGGGTGGAGATCGGCGCCGGGCCGGTGGTGGTGATGGCCGGTCCCTGCTCGATCGAGAGCGAGGAGCAGATCCACGCGATCGCCGGGATCGTCGCCAAGGCCGGCGCGCGCGTTCTGCGGGGCGGTGCCTTCAAGCCGCGCACCTCGCCCTACTCGTTCCAGGGGCTGGGCGGCGAGGGGCTACGCTACATGCGCGAAGCGGCCGATGCGCACGGCCTCGGTACGGTGTCGGAGGTAATGGACGCTTCGCAGGTGGAGTTGATGAGCGAGTACGTCGACATCTTTCAAGTCGGCGCGCGCAACATGCAGAACTTCGCCCTGCTCAAAGCGCTCGGTCGCGTCGACAAGCCGGTGCTGCTCAAGCGCGGCCTGTCGGCCACCATCGAGGATCTGTTGATGTCGGCGGAGTACATCCTGGCCGGCGGCAACCACAAGGTGATCCTGTGTGAGCGCGGCATCCGCACCTTCGAGACCGCGTTGCGCAACACCTTCGATGTCTCTGCCATCCCGGTGGTGCAGCAGGCCACCCACCTGCCGATCATCGCCGACCCGAGCCACGCCACCGGCTTCCGCGACAAGGTTGCATCGATGGCGCGCGCAGGCGTCGCCGCCGGCGCCGACGGGCTGATGGTCGAGGTGCACCACGATCCCGAGAAGGCGATGTCGGACGGCCCGCAGTCGCTGTTCCCCGAGCAGTTCGAGCAGCTCATGCAGCAGCTCCGCGAGATCGCCGCCGCCATCGGCCGCACTATTGCGTAGGGAGGGCCTGACGGCGGCATCTGCGGCGTTGCGCTCCCTCGGCCTGGCTTCGACGCACGTGAAGTACGCCGCCACCATGCCTGCGGTTGCACGCCTTGCATATGCCGCCGTCAGGCCCTCCTGCTGCGCGCAGCTTGACCATGGGGCGGGGCGTGGTTAGCCTCGCCTCATAGCCTGCGAATCGCGGGTTTTCGTCGTTTCATTCCTCCCGAGGGCGCCATGCTTGCTACCGAACGACAGCCGCTCGCCGAGCGATCGCTCGCTTCCGCCGCCTTTGTCAACGCCGCGCTGGTGGTCGGGTTCGCCACCGCGATCTTCATCGCCGGGCAGATCCGCATCCCGCTGCCCTTCACCCCGGTGCCGATCACGCTGCAGACCTTCGCCGTCTATCTCGGCGCTGCGTGGCTGGGCTCGGGGCGCGGCGTCGGCGGTCCATTGCTTTTCGCGCTCGCCGCGGCCGCCGGGCTACCGGTACTCTCGGGCTTCCAGGCTGGCCTGACCGGCGCCACCGCCGGCTACATCCTCGGCTGGATGCTGGCGGCCTTTCTCATCGGCCGGCTGCTCGCCGGCAAGGATGTCCCGGCGGGTCGCGCCGCCGCCGCCATGGTGGCGGGGTCGGCGCTGGTCTACACCTGCGGGGTGCTCCACCTCACGCTGTTGCTCGACGTTTCGCTGTCGCAGGCACTGGTGATGGGCTTTCTGCCCTTCCTGCCCGGCGACGCCCTGAAGATCGCGGCTGCCACCGCGGTGTACCGCAGCCGCCCCAACCTTTTCTCGAGCCTGTGAAACTACACGAGTATCAATCCAAGGCGCTGATGCGCCGGTACCGCATTCCCGTACCCGAAAGCGGCGTTGCCGAAACGGCCGAAGAGGCCGAGGCGGCCGCCGCCGTACTCCACGAACAAGGCGCCACGCGCTTTGCCGTCAAGGCGCAGGTCCACGCCGGCGGGCGCGGCAAAGGAGGCGGCATCAAGCTGGCCGACAGCCCGGCGCAGGCCGGCGAGCTCGCCGGCAAGATGCTCGGCACGCAGCTGGTCACGCCGCAAACCGGTCCCCAAGGGGTGCCGGTCAACAAGGTGCTGATCGAGGCGGGCGCCGACATTGCCACCGAGCTGTACCTCGGCATCACCATCGATCGCTCCAAGGGGCGCCCGGTGATCATTGCCTCCTCCGAGGGTGGCATGGACATCGAAGAGGTCGCCGCCACCCATCCCGACAGGATCTACAACGAGTGGATCACGCCGGCCTGGGGGCTGCAGGGGTTCGAGGCGGCGCGCGTCGCGTACGCCCTCGGCCTGTCGGGCAAGGCGCACCGGGCCGGGGCGGCGGTAATCAAGAAGCTCGCCGACATGTTCGTCGCGCTCGATGCCTCGCTCGCCGAGATCAACCCGCTGATCGTGACCGGCGACGAGAAGGTGATGGCGCTCGACGCCAAGATCAACCTCGACGACAACGCGTTGTTCCGCCATCCCGACCTCGAAGAGCTGCGCGACGAGAGCGCCGAGGACGAGCTCGAGGTGGCGGCCGCCGAGCATGACCTGTCGTACATCGCGCTCGACGGCACGGTGGGCTGCATGGTCAACGGCGCCGGCCTGGCGATGGCGACGATGGACGAGATCCTGCTCGCCGGCGGCTCACCGGCGAACTTTCTCGACGTCGGCGGCGGCGCCTCGGTCGAGCGCGTCGCGGCGGCGTTCAAGATCCTCATGCAGGCGCCGGAGCTCAACAGCGTGCTGGTCAACATCTTCGGCGGTATCGTGCGCTGCGACCGCGTCGCCAAGGGCATCATCGAGGCGCTCGAGACGGTCGAGGTCGACGTTCCGGTGACGGTACGCTTGCAGGGCACCAACGCCGAAGAGGGGCGGCGATTGCTGCAGGAGTCGCAACTCGAATTCAACGTCGCGGAGACCCTCGACGAGGCTGCGCGCATGGCGGTGGAGGCGGGCCGATGAGCATCCTGGTCGACAAGGAAAGCCGGGTCTTGGTGCAGGGCATCACCGGTAGCGAAGGGTCGTTTCACGCCCGCCAGTGCATCGAGTACGGTACCCGGGTGGTCGCCGGCGTCACCCCCGGCAAGGGCGGGCAGACCTTCGACGACAGCGTGCCGGTGTTCGACACCGTCGCCGAGGCGCGCGCAGAAACCGGCGCCGACGTCTCGCTCATCTTCGTGCCGCCGGCGTATGCCGCCGATGCGGTGAAGGAGGCCGCGGCGGCGGGCATGCCGCTGGTGATCTGCATCACCGAAGGCATACCGACGCTCGACATGGTCAACGCGGTGGCGTATTGCCGCGACCGCGGCACCCGGTTGATCGGGCCCAACTGTCCGGGAGTGATCTCGCCCGGCAAGTGCAAGGTCGGCATCATGCCCGGCTTCGTCCATCAGGAGGGCAGCGTCGGGGTCATCTCGCGCTCCGGAACGCTCACCTACGAGGCGGTCGATCAGCTCACCCGGGTGGGGCTGGGGCAATCGACCTCCGTCGGTATCGGCGGCGACCCGGTGCCCGGCACCACCTTCCGCGATTGTCTGGAGCTGTTCGCCGAAGACGAGGAGACCAGGGGCGTTGTACTCATCGGCGAGATCGGCGGCAGCGCAGAGGAGGAGGCCGCGGCGTACCTCGCCGACGACTACCCCCTCCCGGTCGTCGCGTTCATCGCCGGGCGCACCGCCCCACCGGGCAAGCGCATGGGCCACGCCGGCGCGATCATCGCCGGCGGCAAGGGAACCGCCGACGAGAAGATGAAGGCGCTCGCCGAGGCCGGCGCCACGGTGGTCGACAGCCCGTCGGTGCTCGGTGTAACCATGGCCGAGATCCTCGGAACGTAGTGTTCCGGTGAGCGCAGCGGACGAAGCGACCCGTCGCTCCTGGCACCTCGACACGCGCGCCGCCCGCGCAGGAAAGGATGCCGAACCGGCGGCCGGTAGGCCCACTGCCACGCCGATCGTGCCCAGCTCGGGTTTCGAGCAGGAGAACGCTGCGGCCATCGACGAGGTGTTCGAGGGCGGCCGCGGCTACGTCTACTCGCGCTACGCCAACCCCACGGTCGACGTGCTCGAGCAGGTGGTCGCCGACCTCGAAGGCGCCGCGGTCTCATTGGCGTACAGCGCCGGAATGGCGGCGATCGCCAGCGCGTTCGAGGCGCTCCAGCCGGCATCCGGTGCCCGTATCGTTGCGTCGCGCGACCTGTACGGGTCCACCATCACCTGGCTCGACGCTGAGGCGGCACGCCGCGGCTGGACAGTGGAGTACGTTGAAGCGCGTCCCGACATCGTTACCTCCGAGTTGCTCGCCGGCGCCGCCGCGTTGTACTGCGAAACGCTGTCCAACCCGCTGGTGCGGCTCGTCGACCTCGACCGCATCAGCGCCGCGTGCGCCGCGGCCGGCGTGCCGCTGATCGTCGACGCGACGTTCACGCCGCCGCCGTTGATCCGCTGCCTGGAGCACGGCGTGACCCTGGTGCTGCATTCCGCAACCAAGTACCTCGGTGGTCATGGCGACGTCGTCGCCGGCATGTTGTCGGGCCCCGCCGACCTGATGGCCACGGCGCGCGCCCACCGCACGCTCGCCGGGACGATCGCCGATCCGTTCAGCGCCTGGCTGTTGCTGCGCGGCATCAAGACGCTGTCGTTGCGCGTCGAGCGGCAGTGCGCCAACGCCGCCCGTATCGCCGCCTGGCTGGCGGAGCGCGCCGGCGTCAGCCGCGTGCACTACCCGGGCGTGTCGCCGCGTGACGGAGCCGACGAGCGCGCCGCTCTCGATCGGTTGTTTCCCCACGGTCGTTACGGCGCCATGCTCGCCTTCGAGATCGCCGCTGCCGGAGACGTCCAGACGCGCCGCTTCGTCGATGGATTGCGGCTGTGGGGGACGGCGACCACGCTCGGTGATCTCGACAGCCTGGTGCTGATCCCCGCCATGACCTCACATCGGCGTCTCGGCGAGGAGCGCCGCGCCGCACTCGGCATTACCCCCGGGACGGTGCGGCTGTCCGTCGGCGTCGAGCACGTCGATGACCTGATCGCCGACCTCGATCAGGCGCTGGCGGCGGCGGGCTGAGCGACATCTCAGCGCCTGACGCCGACGATGACGGGAGTGGCGGCGTCAGTCGGTAGAAGCCGACGCGCACTCGACCCCCCTTCTCAGAGTGCTCAGCGCGCGCACGCCGAGGAGGTCCCGGTCGTCACAGGTCCGGGGATTGGCGGACAGGCGCACGAGATCGGCGGGCGCGCCCGCCCGCAGGACGCCCCCGGTGGAGGTGCCATCACCGCGGTGCAGCGTCGTGGCGAGGCGCAGGGCGTGCGCGCGCACCAGCCGCTCCTGCGGCTGCCAGCCGTCGATCGGCCTGCCGGCGCGATTCGCTCGCGTGCAGGCGGCGTAGACATCGAGCAGGGCAGGGCCGGGGGCGACGTAGTAGTCGGATGACAACGCCAGCCGGGCGCCGCCCTCGGCGAGCGAGCGCCACGGATACACACGGTCGCCGTTGTCGGCCCCGAGGCGCCAGTCCTCCATGGTGCGGCCGGCGTCGTCGGGGTCGATGAAGTTGGGCTGCGCTACCAACAGGAAGCCGCGCTCGGTCGCCAGGCGCTGGTCGTCCGGCGAGCTGTAGCCGAAGTGCTCGATCCGGAAACGCCCGGGGGCGACGTCGCCGACGGCGTCGGCGACCCGTGCATAGGCGCGCAAAACGCGGTGCACGGCCTCGTCGCCGATGGCGTGCGTCGAGATCCCCAGGCCGGCGTTGATCGCTCGCCGTGTCCAGCCGACGATCTCCTCATCGTCCATGCGCATCAGGCCGGCGGTGGTCGGCTCGTCGGCGTAGGGATGGGTGAGAGCGGCGCCGCGGCTGCCGAACGCCCCATCGGCGTAGAGCTTGATATGGCTCACGCGGATGCGCTCCGACAGCTCCCGGTACATCTCCGGATCGTCGACGACCTTGTCGGCAAGGAGGCTGGGAGCCGGCACCATCAGGTTCACGTCCACCGGTAGCGGCTCTTCCGCGTCGGCCCACAACAACAACTCGAGCATGAGCTCGAAATCCACGGTCATGCTGACGATCGCCGGCGCCGCCATGAACCCGGCGTCGAATACCTCGGTGACGCCGCGCGCCGCGAGGGCCGCGGCGGCGCGCTTGAAGGCCTCGCGGATC
>JASFRZ010000238.1:0-7741 GCA_050114655.1 Acidobacteriota bacterium | reverse complement strand
GATCTGCGCGAACATGCCGTCGCCCCAGTGCATCTTCCAGTTGGAGTCGTTGAGGATGCCGCGAATGTCGCGCGAGAAGCTGGGCCCGGCCCACGAACCGTTGTCCTGCAGACCACCGTAGACGTAGTACGGGTCGCGCATATCGACGCCGACGCGGTAGTACTGCCCGATCGCCATGTTGTCGAACATGACGAAGTGGGCGCCGTGATCCTGGGTCAGGAAGGCGCCTTTGTCCTGGCCGATGTAGTAACGATCCCCGTCGGTCGGATCGAGCCACATGGCGTGGAAGTCGCCGTGGATCTCCTCGTCCTCGGCGCCGTTGTACAGCGTATTGCCGCCGTCTTCCGACACCATGAAGCGGGTGGTGAGCAGGTACACGCGCTGGTCATCGAGCGGGTTGATGCGGATGTTGCTGTAGTAGAAGGGGCGGTTGTTGTAGGTGTTGACGTAGCGCCACGAGGCGCCGGCGTCTTCGGAGCGATACACGCCCGGTCCGGGCATGGCGAGATCGGCCGGGTCGCTGCTCTCACTGTCCTGGCCCTCGGGCCGCTCGGTCTCGATCAGCGCCATGACGATGTCGGGATTCGATCGGTAGACCGCCAGGCCGATGCGTCCGGTGTCGCCGGTCGGCAGGCCGTCGGTCAGCTTCACCCAGGTGTCGCCGCCGTCAGTGCTCTTGAAGATGCCGCCGTTGGGACCGCCGCTGTCGAAGCGCCACGGGCGGCGGATGCGCTCGTAGAAGGCGACGTAGAGGACATCGGGGTTCGTGGGGTCGATGACGAGATCAGTTGCTCCGGTGCGGCCGTCGTTGGGGAGGCCGCCGGCCTGGATACCCTCGGCCCCGCCAGCGTTTTCCTCATGCGGGCCGGCTTGATCTATTCGATTCCCGCCCACCCACCCCCCACCGGCCCCAGGGCCGCCTGCGGCGGCCTCTACTACCGGGAGGTCGGCGCCGAGCTTGGTCCAGGTCTCGCCGCCGTCGGTGGTTTTGAACAGGCCACGGTCGCCGGTGTGGCCCCACAGGCGGCCAATCGCCGCCACCCAGACGGTGTCCGGATCCGTCGGGTGGGTCACCACGCGGGCGATCTGGTTGGTCTCCTCGAGACCCATGAGCGCGAAGGTGTCGCCGCCGTCGGTCGACTTGTAGATGCCCCGCCCCCAGCTCACGCTGTTGCGGTTGTTGGCCTCGCCGGTGCCGACCCACACGATGTCGGGGTCGGGCTGGAAGATCGCCAGGTCGCCCACCGACACCACCTCGTAGTCGTCGAAAATCGGCTCCCACGAGTTGCCGGCGTTGTCCGAGCGCCACACCCCGCCGGACGCGGTGCCGACGTACACCCGCTTGAAATCGCTTTCCACCGCCTCGATGTCGGTCACGCGGCCACCCATGTTGGCGGGCCCGATGTTGCGCCACACCATGTCCTGGAAGAGCTGCTCGGCGACTTGCGGGGCAGCGGCCACCGTCGGGGTGCCGTGAGCGGTGGTCGTCGACGCCGGTGCGGCCGCCAGGACGCTGCGGGTGCCGCCCCCGGCCAGCAGCACTGCAGGCAGTAGGACGGCGATGATGAGCAGGGCAATGGGCGATGGGCGTCGGGTCATTCGGCCTTCTCCGGTCGTTTCCGTGCGGGCAGGAGACGGACTCGTGGGGACGCGGGCAATCTACAGCGCTCTTGCCGGACCAGACAACCGCGGCGGCACCTGCAGCGATGTTGCGGCGCTCTCGACCGAACACCTGCCGACAACCCGGCGACGGGTCCCCGTGTAACCGGGGGTGTGACCACGTATGGTGTGCCGCAACATCCGCGATCCCCTGGAGGACGTGATGCGCACCACCGACGCGAGGTGCCCGCTTGCCCTGGCCGTTTGCTTTCTCGTCGCTGCAGCCGCTTGCCGGGGCGACGACGGTGCTGTCGACCCGCCCGCCGTCGCGTCACGCCCCGAGGTGACGGTCGACGGCAACACCACCACGGTGCACAACCCGGCAACCGGAATGTGGAACGGCCCGCGGGCGCTGCACGAGGAGGCGTCGATCGGCGCGGCGGCCGGTGACGAGGCCTACCTGCTCGGCGGCGTCAGCGCCGTCACCGCGACCGACGATCGCATCTACGTGGCCGACTTCCAGACCGTGAACGTGCGCGTCTACGATCGCCACGGCACCCACCTGCTCGACATCGGCGGTGAGGGCAACGGGCCGGGCGAGTTTCGCCGTCCGTGG
This sequence comes from Acidobacteriota bacterium, assembly GCA_050114655.1. Classification (GTDB taxonomy): domain Bacteria; phylum Acidobacteriota; class UBA890; order UBA890; family UBA890; genus JASFRZ01. The sequence goes on along the minus strand of JASFRZ010000238.1, from coordinate 5,526 downwards.
GCCCTCGGCGTCGCACCGGACGGGCGGCTCATGGTGCGCGACCAGCTGCAGCGCCGGGTACACGTGTTCGACTCGGACGGCGAGCTGGTCGACGACTGGCCGAGCGAACGCGGCATTCGTTCGACCGTCGGCAACGACGGCTCGGTGTACGTCATGCGCGAGGACATTTTCCCCAATGCCGCCAACCGGGTCACCGCGAGCTTCATGGCCTACGCGCCTGATGGCTCCTCGGGCGATTGGGTGGATTTCCCCGATCAGGTGCCGACCCCGGCGGTCGACACCACCAGCGACGACAATGCGCCGCCGCGGCAGATGCGCGTGGGTCTCGAGTTGATGGCGGTGTACCTGGGCATCGGCGCCGACTGGCGCTCGACCCGCTGGGTGCCGTTCGCGCCCCGCGTCGTCAACGAGGTTGCTGCCGACGGCTCCATGGTCTCGGGACGGGCCGACACCTATCGCTTCGAGGTGCGCCGACCGGACGGCTCGGTCTTGATCGTCGACAGAGAGTGGCAGCCGGTGCCGGTGGCGCCGGGCGAGGCCGACTGGCAAACCCGGCGGCTCACCGCCATGTGGCGGGCCGCGGTAAACGAGGAGTGGGCCTGGGTCGGCGACCCGGTGCCGCCGTTCAAGGGCGCCTACCGCGCCATCGTGCCGACGCGCGACGGCGCCTTCTGGGTGGTCCGCGAGGCCCCCGGTGAGCGGGTCGCCCAATGCAACGAGGACCCCGCCGACTACTACGGTTTCGAGGAAGCACCGTGCTGGCGGCAGCCCTACATCGCCGATGTCTTCGACGAGGAGGGGCAGTTTCTCGGTGACGTCGGGATGCCCGCGGGAATCCGTTGCCAGGTGCAACCGTTCATCCGTGGAGACACCGTCATCGCGCTGTTGGAGGACGCCAACGGGGTGGCCTACGTGAAACGCTACCGGCTGGTCCCCGCCCGCTGAGACCTTCGAGCGCGCTCGTCTAGAATCCCCGACATGAGCTCACCCTCGGCGACAACCACGATCTCGGCCGGCGGCATCGGCGTGCCGGCGCAGGAATTCCTCCAGCTCTGACCGCAGACCGGTCTGCTGCCCGGTCGGGCGGCCAAGGCGGACGCGCAGGCCAACCTGATGGCGCGGCTGATGAGCGTGTTCCTCGGCGTGACGTTGATCGGTATCAGCGTCGCCGGGGTGCGCGAGCTGCTCGCCGGCCGGACCCGCTGGCTGGCCGTCGATCTGGCGATGGCGGTGCTGCTGGCGGCCGCCCTGGCCTTCCTGCTGCTGCGCCGCCAGGCGCCGCTGTGGCAACTGCGCGTGCTCGAAACGGGAGTGTTCGGCGCGGCGGCGCTGTACCTGGCAACCCAGACCTTCGTCTACGGGATCGAGGCGCTTTCGGCTCCCGAGTGGACCTCGGCGACCTGGGGGGCGATGCTGCTGCGCTTCGCGCTGCTGATGATCGCCTACGGCATCTTCGTTCCCAACACGCCGCTGCGCGCCGCCGTCGGCATCACGGCGATCGGCGCAACACCGATTCTCACCGCGTTCCTGGTGCGCGCGCAGCATCCCGAGCTCGCCGCCCTCTTCGACGCCGCCATCGCCGGCAACCTGTTCGAGACCGTACTGCTGCTCGGTGCCGCCGCCGGCGTGGCGGTATTCGCCGCGTTTCTGGTCGGCAACCTGTTCGACTTCGCCTTCGAGCAACGGCGGCGCACCTTCTACGACCTCGAGGAGCAGATCGGCAGCGGCGGCATGGGAGAGGTGTGGCGGGCGCGCCATCGCACGCTGGCGCGGCCGACGGCAGTGAAGCTCATTCGCGAGGACCGGGTAGCAGAGAGCGACGGCGACGAGGCGCTGCGCATCCTGCGGCGCTTCGAGCGCGAGGCCAAGGCAACCGCCGCGCTGCGCTCCCCGCATACCATCGACGTGTACGACTTCGGCGTCACCGCGGACGGGCATTTCTTCTACGCCATGGAGTTCCTCGAAGGGATCGACCTCGAGACCCTGGTCGAGGACCACGGCCCCGTGCCGCAGGAGCGCGCCGTCCACCTGCTGCTGCAGGCGTGCGACTCGCTCGCCGATGCCCACGAGCACGGTTTGATCCACCGCGACATCAAGCCCGCCAACATGTTCGCGACCCGCCTCGGACCGAGCAATGACTACCTGAAGATCCTCGACTTCGGCCTGGTGCGGACGCCGCCCGACGACGACGGCGCTGAACGTCTGACCGACGAGCAGACCACCACCGGAACGCCGGCCTACATGGCGCCCGAGCAGGCCCTACAGCGCGATGAGGTCGACGGCCGCAGCGACATCTACGCGCTCGGTGCGACGGCCTACTGGCTGCTTACCGGCAAGTACGTATTCGACGCCGACGGCGGCGTTGCGATGATCGTCGAGCACGTGCGCACGGAACCCACGCCGCCTTCACGGCGTACCGAGATGCCGGTGTGCCCCGAGCTCGACGCGGTGGTCATGAAATGCCTCGCCAAGGACCCGGCCGAGCGCTACCAAAACGCCCGCGAGCTCGCCGTTGCGCTCGCCGCCGTCCCCCTGCCCGAGCCGTGGACCGCGCAGCGCGCCGCCGAGTGGTGGGATCTCCACTTTCCCTCCGCCTCCGCGGCGTGAGGCAGTCGGCCGCCCCGAGCCTGCTCGGTGTCCCCTGCGCGGCTCGAATCACTTCCCGGGCAAGGCGGCGCAGCGGCCCGCCGCCGGGGGCGGGAGGCGGGCATTCAAACAAAAGGCGGCACCCAGGCCTACCGGGGAAATTCCCGCGGCCGCACGATTCCCACGATATCGACGCCCTCCGCCCCCTTGTTCCGCAAGGTCACCCCCACCGGCTCCCCCCACCAGGGATAATCCGCGTGCAGCGTGGAGATATGCACGCGCAAGTAGCGGTAGCCGAACTCGTCGGGCGTGCCCCATGCATCGGTCGGCACCGAAATGGACGGAGTCGACGTCTCCGATTCGTTCAACATGGTCTCGTCGCCGGTGCGGTTGTCGAAGGCCGACCAGCGCACGCCGTAGCGCGCTGCACCCGCGGCCGCGCCGCTACGCAAGGCGGCGTTGTCCCAGGTCAGCGTCAGCGACGAACCGAAGCCGGACAGGACAAGCGTGTCGATCGGATTGGTGCGGGCAATCCAGTAGGCCACCACCTTGTCGCGCCGTTCGCGCAGCACGTCGAAGAGGTAATCGGCGGCTTGCGGGTCGCTGATGCGCGCGTTGTCGACGATGGCGCGCAGCGCCTCGTCGGAGAAGCGCGACACGATGCGCGCCGCCCAGAAACCGTCGGCGGCATCGAGCCGGTCGAACGCGGCGTTGGGATACTCCGGTTTCCACAATTCGGGGCGAAAATGGTCGGCCTCGAACAGGCCGACGGCCGGGTAGTCGGGAACCTCGGCGTACAGCCAGGGACGTGCCCAGATGCCCAGCGTGATCGCCGCCTTCCAAGTCGGGCCACCCTCGAGGAAGTACTCGTTGCCACCACGCGGCTCGTTGGCGCCGATAGACGCGGAGCCGAGCGTCGAGCCGAAATCGAGCACGTAGTGCTTGATGAAACGGTTACCGCTCTCCTCCACATAGGAGTCGTAGGTGTTGAGCGCACGCGAATCGTCGTGGTTGGTCCACGCAGCGATGACGCGATACCCGCGCAGCTCGCGACGGTGCTCGTGCGGGAAGATGTCGTTGGGGTCGTCGGAACGGGTGCCGAAGAAGCGGAACTCGCCGACGCCCTCGCCGGGCACGAACTTGCTCGCCAGGGCGCGGTAAGTTCCGTCAGCCGAGACCGGTGCGTTCGCCAGCCAATGGTCGAGGTCGATCTCGTCGATCGCCCGCCGCGCGCCGACGCTGTTGGTGAACATCGCCTCTTCGCCGATCACCAGTCGCTCCCGGCGCAGCGTCACCAGATACGCCTCGGCGACGTTGAAACCGAAGGCGTAATACAGCCGCGAGCTGATCATCTCGGCGGTCGATGCAATCTCCGGGTGTTCCAGCGGATCGAACTTGAGGATGAAGCGCTGGCCGGAGCTGTCCTCGATGAGGAACTTCGGCGTCACACCGCCGGTGGGCCGACCGATGACCGTCCACGGTCCGTCAGCGGGGCCGCCGGTGAGGTTCGGGCCACGTACCAGCTCGTCGAGGCTCATGTCGCGCACACCGAGGCGGTTGACCCACCAACTCGAGTCGGGCACCTCGCCGAGGGTGTTGATGTTGAGCGCGCGCCGATCGATGGTATCGCCTTGCTGCTGGAACGAGTTCTCGTAGATGTCGTAGTAGGCGTAGACGTTCCAATCCGCGGGCGGCTCGATGTCGAGCTTGTCGTCGTCCACCCGGATCGGATCGTCGCGGTTGAATCGCTCCCCCCAGGCGGCCGGCATCTGGGCGAGCGCGCCGCCGACGATTACCCCCAGGAGCGCCACCGCCAACAGCAATATCGGCACGAGCACCGGCCCGCCGGCGGACGCACACTGCCCCATCCCCCGCGAGCGGTCGTCTCCCGATCTCATGGTCGTCCGTCGGATCATTGCTAGCGCACCGTCTGCAGCAGCCGGGTGAACAACGGCGTTGTATCGAAGGCGTTGTCGAAGGTGATCGCGGCGTGGAAGCCCTCGCCGCCGAAGGCGAAGTCAGCACGCAGGAAAGTCGACAGGCTGGTTTTCATGCGCACGCCGATACCGTAGTCGGTCGACAGTCCGCTGAAATTCAGGTCCTTACGGTCGGCAACCACCTTGCCGGCGTCGAAGAACAGCGCCAGGTCCATCGCCATCCACACCTCCGCACGATACTCGGCGTTGAGCAGCAGCATGTTGCGATCACGGAAGCGCGCGTAGTTGTAGCCACGCAGGTCGCGCGTGCCGCCGAGCGTCGGCATGAGGTAGAAGGGAACCTGCTGCCCCGGGTCCGCGTCGGTCATGATGGTGCGCGCGCGCAGCGCGATGACGCGTTTGTTCATCAGCCAAGGGAAATACTGTTGCACCTCGAGGTCGAGCTCACGGAAGCTGTACAGCCCCACGTCCCGATCGTTCCAGTCGCTCCAGCGCGCGGCGTACAGGCCGCCGCGATAGGGGTTACCTTCGTTGCGCCAGTCGACCTGCACGAAGGCGTCGTAGTTGAGGTACTCGACCTCCTCGACGAAACCGGGGATCGTGCCGGGATCGAAGTCCGGCGGCGGGGGGTACTCGTGGCTGCCCTCGCCGATGTCCGTGTCGCGGAAGCCGATGCCCCCGCCGACGTACAGCCACCAAGGTGCCCGCCACCACACCGCGGCACCGAGGGCGCCGACGCTCTGTCCGAAGCTGATGCGGTTGTCGACACTGCTGTCCTCGCCGAATCCGTAGAAGCTCTCGTTGGCGTTGTACTGGTAGCCGACGTGGGTGGCGGCGGAGATCGGCGAGCCGCCAATGCGCGCCACGCCCACCTGGAACAAGGCGAGGTAGTAACCGCGCAGGCTGACCGCCCCGGCGCCGTAGAGATCGAGGCGGTTGGGGGTGAAGTCGCCGGGATAGCGCACGCCGACGCCGTTCTTACGCCACAACACGCCGAAGGCCT
>JASFRZ010000237.1:0-7742 GCA_050114655.1 Acidobacteriota bacterium | reverse complement strand
CGATCGTGATGCGCCTGCCGCGACAAGTCCGCGTCGGCGGCCTCTTTCTGCCGCATCCGCGCCTCAAGCTGACCCTCGACCTCGACCTCATCGCGGACTCGTTCATCGAGGGGCTGCGCAATCGCCGTGAGCTCGGTGGCGGGGTGCAGTGGGGCGGTGAGGTGGTGGCGCTACGCGGCGGCATGTTCGTCGATCTCGACGCCGTGGAGCGCGGCACGACGTACACCTTCGGCTTCGGGGTGAACGGCAAGGTGCTGCGCGTCGACGCCGGCGCGAGCTGGGCGCCGGATTACGACGGCTTCGGCTGGATCGGCGCCCTGGCGGCGGAGTTCTGACCATGCGCGCACGGCAACTCGTCCGCGTCGCGATGGTGCTGGTGTTCGTCGCCGTCATCGTCGCGGTGGCGACGATGTGGCGCGAGCGCGTCGAGGATCCCGTGGTCGACGCTCCCGAGCCCCCCGAGACCGAGGGTAACGTGGTGGCGATGACCACCGCGCCGCGGTACACGGCGGAGGAGAACGGAGTACTGCGCTACGAGGTGCAAGCCGGCCGTGCCGTGCAGTACGAGGGCAATCGGGTCTCGTATGAGGGCGGAGTCGAGGTGCGCCTGTACAGCGTGCCGGAGGAAGAGGGCGGGGCGCAGGACGTCACCGTGGTCACTGCTGAGCGCCTCGAGATGGTCGAGCGCGCGGTACCGATCGAGGGCGACCGGTACGAGTCCGTTCGGCTGCTCGACAACGTGCTCGCCGTGCTGCCCGATCAGGAGGAGTTCCGCAGCGACGTGCTGGTATACCGCGACGGATCCCTCTCCACCGACGAGGGCGTGCTGATGCGTGCCGGCGGACTGGTGGTGGAGTCACGCGATATGACCTACGACGTCGACACCGGGGTGGCCCGCCTACGGCGCAGCCATCCCGATACGCTGCGCCCGCAGATGCGCGGTCCGGTGAAGGTCTGGGCGGAGCGATCCGGCGGCGAGGTTTCGCCCTCGGACCTGCAGGGCAGCGCGAACACGTTGGTCTACGAGCGGTCCAGCTCGCGACTACGTCTGCTCGACGCCCCGCGGCTCCTCCTGCCGCGCGCGGCACAGATCAGCGGTCAGGAGATCGACATGCTGGTCGCCGCGCAGGGCGGTGAGATCGAATCGATCGCCGCAAACGGCAACGCCCGCGCACAGTGGTGGCGCGACCCGTCGCAGGCGCCGGACGAGCCCGGCGAAAGCGATGAAGCGGCGGCAGCGTCCGATCGTATGGAGGCGGAGACCATCAGCGTGACGCTGGTCAACGGCGATCCACAGGCGCTCACCGCCAGCGTCCAGGACCCCGAGCTGCCGCGTCCGAGCCTCGAGATCGCCGACGGCACCCTGCGCGCCGAAGTGCTCGAGGTGAGCTTCGGCGACGACGGTGCGGCGAGTATGGCGGCGCGCGGGCAGGCCTACTTCTTCCCGCAGGCGGCAGCTAACGGCCTCGAGTACATCGGCGCCGACGAGCTTTTGCTCGACAGTGGTGAGAGCGGCGATCTGCGCGCCGACCGCAACGTGGAAGTGCGCCTGCGACGCGCGGGGGGCCCGATCACGTTCAGCGGACCGCGCGCGCGCCTGGCCTACCGTGACGGTGCCCTTGCCGAGGCGGAGTGGCCCGTCGGGTTGAGCTATCACGACGAAGGTCGGGGGGTCGACATGACCGCCGGTCACGGCACGCTGGAGGTCGACGGCGGCGACTGGGTGTTGCGCTCCGCCGCCCCGGGTGTGGCCGTCGACGGCGCGCGTCGACCGCGGTTGCAGGGTCCCGAGATCGATGTCGTCGCCGATGAGCTCCGCATGACGCCGGAGGGCGAAGTCGACCTCAGCGGCGCTGTAGACGCACGCCTTTCGGGTGACTCGATCCGCACCGTGGGGGCGCTGTTCGGCGACGCAGTGGAACTGCAAGCCGCGGCCGATGGGTTGAGCCTGCGCGGCGACTCGGCCCTCGCCTTCACCGGCAACGCGCGGGTGTTCCGGCCTGGTAGCGAACAGCTCCTGAAGGCCGACGAGATCCAGTTGTTGCCATCGATCAACGAGCTGCACGCGGACGGCAACGTGTACGTCAGCCTGGTCGACCCACCCGATCCCCAGCACGGCCGCGACGAGGAGCGCGCCGTCGTGCTGACCGGCGGTAAGTTGCTCGCTGAGGACAGCCCGCTGCGGCTGACGATGGCCGGCGATGCGCTGCTGGAGATCCTGGGCCGGGGGCGCACCATCGGTGGCGCTCGACTGGCGGTACAGCTCACCGACGCGGGCGTGTGGGACACCCTCGAGGTATACGACAACGTGGAGATGAACGATCCCGCGGGCCGCGGGACGGGGGCGCGGCTGGAGTACAGCGCCGATACCGGCGTGGTGATCATCTACGCGGCGGAGAACGGAGCCGAGGCGTCATTCGTGCCCAAGCAGGGTATCGACATCCGCGACAGCCTCGGGCTACGCCTCGAGTGGGCGGGCGACAACCTGCGGGTGACGGCGATGCAGAACGGCACCACGCAGACGCTGCGGGGCGGGGGTCAGAGATAGTCGAACGGATCGACCTCGGCCACCTCGGCGTCGAGGACCTCGGCGACCGCGCGCCGGCGGCCGTCGTCCCGTCGGGAGAGGTCGATGCGGCGCGGCGTGGCCAGGTGGCTGCCGGAGGCATCGCGCACCACCAGCACCGCGGGACGCTCGAGCGCCTCGGGGTTGGCGCGGTAGACGATGGCGATCTCACCGCTGTCGAGCAGCACGCAGATCCCGGGCGGGTAGTAGCCGACGAGACGGGCGAAGCCGGCGAACAGCTCGGGGTTGAACTTCTCGTGCGCCTCTTCCTGCATGATCTCCAGGGCACGGTCGGGCGGAATCTCCGCGCGGTAGGGGCGCGAAGATCGCAACGCGTCGTACACATCGGCGATGGTGACCATCTCCGAGACGAGGTGCAGACGCCACTTGGCCGCCCCAGGTCCCTCGCGCGTCTGCTTGAGGTGGTGCTCGAACGCGACGATGGCCGCCAGGTCGCCGACGCCGTCGGTTGTAGCGAGCATCTTGGCGCCCACGAGGCTGTGATCGGCCATTTCCTTCCACTCCTCGTCATCGAGCCTGCCGGGCTTGCGCAGCAGCTTGCCGGGGACCTGCTCCTTGCCGATGTCGTGCAGGATGGCGGCGAGGGTGATCTCGTGCAGATCGAACTTGCTCAGGCCGAGCCCCTGCGCGATCACCAGGGTGAGGGTGGCGACGTTGATCGAATGGGTGAACGAGTACTCGTCGTGCCGCTTGAGTGCCTGTAAGGCGAGCAGCGGGCGGGTCTGCTGCGCTCCCAACTCGACGATGTCGCGCACGAAGTCCTTGGTTTCGTCGAGGTTGTCGAGCGTGGACTTGGTGCGATAACCGTGGCGCAGCCGGCGGATTGCCCGCAGGCCGGCGGTGTAGGTTTCCCAGGCGCGCACCAGCTTGTCGTCGGCCTGGTCCTCGGGAGCCTCGACGTCGAGCGTCGAGGCAATGAGATGCTCGACCTCCTCGTCCTCCAGGAGGCGCTCGAGCCCGCCGGCGGCACGGAGCTCGGGTGCATCCATGTTGAGCCCACGCAGGAACGCCTGCAGCTCCCAGGAGCGCAATCCCTCGGAGAAGATCAGCTTCTGCACCGCGATGTGGCGCAGCGACCTGGCGAGCTCTTCGATCGCCTCGCCGACAACCGGCACCTGCAGGTTGCCGACGACGAACTCGTTGCCCGCCAGCACGATCGGCACCTGCTGCTCGCGCTGCAGCAGCCGTCGCAGCGTTCCGTAGCAGTCGTCGATGGCGATCTCGATGTGTGGGTGCCCGGGGGGATAGAGGGCCATGGCGCGCTGCGCCGTGATCAGCGCAGCGGCAAGCTGACGGAACTCCTCGCGCGTGGTGAACATGATCAGAGGGCCGCCACGTTGTCGGGGTGCGCGTCGTCGTCGCGTCCCGGTGGCCGCGTTCGCGCCTCGGGGGGCTCGCCGGTGGACTCGCCCTGCAGCGTGGCGACGGCCCAGCGGGCGGCTTCGCTGGCGGCGATTCGGCGGCCACGGAACAGCCAAGGGCGGCCCGACAGCTCCTCGAGGTCGGCGAGTGCTTCGCGCGCCCCGATGCGCCCCAGGGCAATCGCTGCCGCGCGGATGATCTCGGTGTTCTTGCCGGTGGTGTTGGCCAGGGTGATGAGCTGTCGCAAGCGCGCCACCCCGCTACGGGAGCGCGAGGTGCCGAGGCCGCGGATGGCGAGCAGCCGAACCGAAGGATCGGCGTCGTCGACGGCGCTGAGTAGCGCTTCAGCAGCGGTGTCATTCTGCAGCTTGGCGATCGAGCGCACCGTCTCGCGGCGCACCCGGACGTCGGGATGATTGACGATGATGCCCAGGTGGGGGACGAAGCGCGGGTCGCCGATCTCGCCGATGATCCATACCAGGTTGCGGACGAAGAACCAGCGCTTGTCGCGCAGATGCTTGCGGATCTCCGGAAGGGCCTGGTCGCCGATGGCGGCGAGCATGCGCACCAGGTGGACCCGGACAGGTCGCGACTGTTCGTTGGAAAGCGCCTCGAGCAGCGCCGGGACGGCCATCGGGCCGAGCGAGCTGAAGATCCGCGCCGCTGCGTCGATCTGCGTGCTCTGCTTGCCTGCCAGATTGCGTACTACCGCGCGCAGGGTGTGCTCGTTGCAGAAGCGGATGAGCACGTCGCAGGCGGCTTCCCGTTGCGCGTCGGAGCGACCGCGTGCCGGGTCCAGATCGCCGGACAGTGCGCTGAGGATCTCGTCGGCGGTGATGTACTGCCCGCCGACGATGAGCTCGGGAAGCGATCGCTCCAGCTCGCCGACCAGTGTGCGATAGTCGGCATCGTCGGACTCGGCGGCGAGTACCTCGAGGATCACCTTGACCTTGCGCTGCATCAGATAGCTCGGCTCCAACTCGCGCAGCCGCGGCTGGATCCGATCGAGGTCCCACAGCGGTGCCAGCGGCGCGTCGACGAGGAGTTGTTCCATCTGCGCCCGATAGGTGGTGGAAACGTAGGGATCGATGTTCTCGCCCTGCAGGGCTTCCGACAGGCGCGGCCACAGGTCTCGGAAGCTCTGCCGCTCGGCATCGGTCCGGGTCTGTCTTTCCACGGCCTCGCGGATCGCCTGCTCCATGAGGTCGCGCTCGCTGCGCGCCTCGAGCAGCGAGCGAAACAGCCGGAAGATACGGGGCGATGCCTCGCGCCGGCTGGTGAGCGCGTACACCAGCAGATCCTCGACCTGGCGGCGGTCCAGGGCGGCGCCGATACGGTTGCCCAGGTCCACGCCGCCGAGCGTGGTTGCAGCGGAGCGGATGCGGCACTCCTCTCCGTCCGGTGGATCGGCGTTGGCCGCCGGGTTGCCGTCCGCGAGCCCGAAGGGCTCGCCGAGCAGATCGATCCAGATCTCCTTGTCGAGCTGGTTGTAGAAGCGCCCGACCACGCCGGCGACCGCCTCGACCTGTTCGGGCCCGAGCGCGGCAGCGGCCTCGCCGACGCGCTGGCAGACGGTGCGCGTGATCTGCAGCCGCGACATCTCGGAGATTGCCGGTGGCGGCGATTCATCGTCGAGCAGCCAGCCGAGAAAGTCGCCGAACTGTTCGGCGTCGGCGGCAAGCGCCTGCCAGTCGATCGACTCGATGTCGACATCGTGGCGGTAGCTGCCGAGTATCTTCTCCCACACCGTCGCGTCGGGGTCCGGGTCGCCCTTATCCCGATCGGTGAACAGCTTGTCGAGCTGCAGCATGTCCACGTTGATGCCGGCGAGCTGCCGGCGCTCGCACAGTGCGCCGACGCCTCCTTGCTGGTTGAGCGTGTCGGGATCGGTGGCGAGTATCTCGGCGAAGCATTGCAGGCTCTCGCTCTGCAGTCCGGCGTCGAGGTGTAAGTGCGCGACGCCGCGCTGATGTAGCCGCTCGGCCAGCGTGCGCACCGTTGCATTGCCCCACGCGGCGTCGGTTTCGTCGATGCGCAGGGAGTCGGGGAGCACCGCGAGCGACAGTCTCTCGCCGGTCAGGTAGGGGGAGAGGCTCTCCCGCGCGCGCTCGACGGCGCGTCCGACCACCGGTGAGCTCGGGGGATACAGCTGTAGAGTACGCACCGCCCGGTCGAGGTCGCTGAGGGCCGGAACAAGGCCGCGCGTGCGGTCACCGGCACCCTCGGCAACCTTGCCCGCAGCCACGCTCAGCTGCTCCGGAGGAGGCTATCCAGGCGCGCCTGCAGACTGGTTTCGCCGGGAACGACGTGCCAGTTGACCAGGTCGATGAAGGTGGCCGGCTGGATCGGATCCTTGGCCCGGCGGCTGCGGTTGAAGCGCTCGAGAGCCGATTTCTGGCGCTGTCGGTGGGTGAACTCGACGGCGCCTGCGAAGCCGTACAGCCGGTCGTAGCCGAAGATCCGTGACTGCAGCTTGGTACCGAATCCTTCGAGCGCCCGCAGAAAGCGCTGGACCTGCTTGTCGTCGAGTTGCGGCGCGGCGAGGAGCACGAAGTAGAGATTGGAGCGCCCACGCTGGCCGTGCAGGGCGGTGGTGGCGCCACGAAAAGCCACCGGGGTCCAGGCCACCCGGCCGCTGACGCTGCGCTTCACCGCGTGTTCGAACTCCTCGGTGGCGGCGCGGGCGACGAATTGCTGCTCGCCGATACGGTTGCGCGCCGCGCCGGGGCTGGAGAGTGCGTCCCGGGCACGCCCGGTTGAATGAGCGGACGGGCCGGCAGAGCCCGGGGCGACGGCCGCCGCGGCTTCATGCGCCGTCGCGGTGACCGCGCCGGGCTGCTTCCCGTGACGATCGTCGTAGGCTGCGCGGCGCGCCGGGTTGCGCAGCACCGCGAACGCCTCGTTGAGCTGGACCATCTTCTCCTCAGCCAGGCGACGGAGGTCCTCGTCGAGGTTGGCTACGCGATCCGGGTGGCAGGCGCGGACGCGCTCGCGGAAAGCCTTGCGGATTTCATCGGGTGACGCATCCGGGGGGACGCCGAGAACCCCGTAGTAGTCGTTTTCAGGCGTCACGATCGAAGTCCCTGTATCAGGCCCGCTTGCCGCGCCTGCGGCGAGTACCGCGGCTTAATTGGGCTTTCCCGGACCCAGTGCCCTGATTGCCGGCTGGCCGAATCCATCGTCGCCGGAGTCCTGCGCAGCGGGCAGACGATGCCGCTTGTCGGGGTCGGGCGACAGGTCGGCGCGGCAGTACGGACACGTCCGCCATCCCGATTGTGTGTCGTGGCCACAGCCGGGGCAAGAGGTGCGCAGATCGATGCCGCAGTGGGGACAGACCTCGAAGTCGGGCTCGATCGAGCGACCGCAGCCGGTGCACGACTCGCTCCAGTCGACATCGCGCACCACGGAGGCTACGTCCTCAGCGGTGGCAACGCCGGCGCGCACCAGCTTGGCTCCGGACTCGGTGAGCGTCGACATTCCGGAGTCGGCGGCGATGCGTCGCAGCTCCTGCTCCGAAGCGTTGCGGGCGATGGCGCGGCGCAGTGGATCGGTGACGCGGAGCATCTCGAAGATTGCGATGCGGCCCTTGAAGCCGCGGCCGGCGCAGGCATCGCAGCCGGTTCCGCGCATGTACTGCTCCGCGGCGCTGAGTCCGAGCACCTTGAGTGCATCCGCGTCGGGCGCATAAGGCGATGTGCACTGCGGACAGACGCGGCGCACCAGGCGCTGCGAGACAACGCCGAGCAGAGATGCGCTGAGCAGGAAGGGGGCGATCTCGAGGTCGAGCAGGCGG
>JASFRZ010000236.1:0-7794 GCA_050114655.1 Acidobacteriota bacterium | reverse complement strand
CGGCGGCATGTAGCCGAAGAGCTCGTCCATGTACAGCAGTGCGCGCAGGCTGGTGGTACCGGGACGCGTGCGCATCCAGCCGAGCAGCTCGTTGAGCAGCAGCGAGACGAAGAACATGCGCTCGCTGTCCGACAGGTGGGCGATCGACAGGATCGAGACGCGCGGCTTCCCTTCGGGCGTGTACAGCAGGCGGTCGGCGTCGAGCGGCTCGCCGCTGGACCAGGCGGCGAAGCCGGGCGAGGCGAGCAGGTTGTTGAGCGCCATCGACAGCTCGAGGCGGTCATCGGCGGGAAAGAACGACTCGACGTCGAGCACGCCGACGCGCTGCACCGGCGGCGTCTGCACCAGGCGAATCAGCGCCCCGAGGTCGAGCGAGCGTCCCTCGCGCCAGGCGTTGTCGACGATAGTCGACAGCAGGATGTGCTCGCGCGAGCGCAGCGGGTCAGCGTCAATGCCGAGCAGGCCGAGCAGGCTGGTGACGACGCCGGCGACGCGATCGCGGTACAGGTCGGCGTCATCCAGCAGTTGAGCCGGCGGCGCGGCAAGCGACGACAGGATCGACACCGGGACACCGGCCGAGCTGCCCGGAGTGAACACGGTGAAGTCCGCCGCCGTCTTCAACCGCGCGATGCGCCCGCCGTCCTGCCCCCACTCGGTCAGCCCGTTGCGCCACAGCTCGGCTTGTTCGCCGGCGTACTGTGCCGCGCTCTTGCCTTGGCGCCGCGCGTCGTCCTCGTTGATCCACGGTGCGAAGTCGTCGGCAGCGAGGTCGGGGAAGGTCAGCAGCAGGTTGGTCAGATCGCCCTTGGGGTCGATCACCAGCGCCGGGATGCCGTCGATTGCCGCCTCTTCGAGCAAGGCGATACACAGGCCGGTCTTGCCGCTGCCGGTCATGCCGACGCACACCGCGTGTGTCGTCAGGTCCTTGGAGTCATAGAGGACCAGTTCGTCCTCGAGCTTCCCGCCGGCGAGGTCATACGAACGGCCCAGATAGAATGCGCCCAGCTTCTCGTACGTCGCAGGGTCCGCGGGTCGGCTCACGCGCCCGGCTCCGATGCCCCTCTTGGTGCGCCGCGCGAGGACTCGATCGCACGGGTATGGAAGGTCGCCACCTCGAAACGGCCGCGCCCCCGCCCGCGCCCGCGTGCTCCGCCCGGCCTTGCGCGCGGCACCTGCCGCTGCTGCTGCACCCGTTGCGCGCCGCGCTGGCGCGCCTGCATGTCGCGCTGGATGGCGCTTCGATCGATACTCTGGGTGCGGGGCTGCGCGCCGGCGCGCGCCGCGTTGCGGTCGACGTTCTGCCAGCCGTTCGGGGTGCGTGCCTGCAGCCCCTCCGGCGTCTGCCGCACGACGTTGCCGTTGCGGTCGGAAAGCACGTTGTTCGGCCCCTGCGCCGGCCGCGCCCGTTGCGCGTCGCGCGCCAACGTCGAGCGGTCGACGTTGCGCGCCCGCGCCTCGGGACGGTTATAGACGCTCGACTGGCGCAATTGCGCCGCGCGCGGATTATCGCGCAGCCCGTTGGTGATGCGCCCCTGGTTGCCGAAGTTGATGTTGTTTCCGATGTTGATCGAGCCGATGTTGATCTGGTTGCGGCCGCCGTTGTAGATGCCGCCCCAACCCGGGCGATGGCCGCCGTACCAGCCGCCGCAGCAGTAGCGGCCACCATAGTAGGGGCGCCACGGGCCGTAGTAGCCGCCGCCCCAGCTCACCCCGAAGTGCATGAAGCCGACGCTCCAGCTCACCCCCACGTTCCACCCCGTCCAGGGGTTGTAACCGACGTGAAAGCCGTAGGTGTAGGGACGCGGATACCACCAGCGCGCATAGGGCGGGTAGTACCAGCCGGTGCCGTACACCGGCACGCCGTAGTAGGGAAACGACCACAGGTACCCGGGCGTGTAGCCCACGTACACGACTTGCGGCGTCGACTGGTAGATGTGCACGTAGGTGACGTTGTGCGCGGGCGAGCTCACCGGGATCTCGTCGATCTTGTCCTGTGGCACGCTGTCGGCGACCGTCCAGGGGCCGGTCGCGGCGGGGGCAGTGAACCAGACGCCGTTGTCGACCGCGTAGTAGCGGGAATCGATCTCCAGCACCTGCGCAGGGGTGTTGACCGCCATCGACACGTCGGTGCCGGGGATGGGCTCGAACACCGGGTCGCCGTCGTACTCGGCGGTGAATGTGGCCTCGTCACGGCGGATCGCGGCGGTCTTGGGCAGCTCGGCGTCGAGCATGGCGTCCTCGGCTTCGTCGGTGCCGGCCACCGACACGCGCACGCCGCCGAGGTCGGAGTCGGCGGGGATCTGCGCGAAGCTGTCGGGGAGCTGATCGGCGCGCACGAACTCCCACTCACCTCCCGGTGCGCCGGTGCGGAACCAGCGCCCCGAGATCAGCACATACATCTGGTTGGTGGCGACTTCCCGCACCCACGGCGTCTCGGCGTTCTGCACGTACAGCAGCTCACCGGCGCCGATCGGCGTCCAGCGCGGCGCCCCGTCGCTACAGATCAGCTCGGTAGGCTCGGTGGCAACGACGATCTCCGGAGGTGTCGCCGGCACCGGGCTGTCCTCGTCGGGCGGCGGCAGCATCGCCACCAGATCCGACGGCGGGCTGTCGATCGCCTGCCAGGGCCCGAGCGGGTCGGTGGCGGCGTACCACAGCGCGCCGCTACTCAGATACGACGTCCCGCTACGCTTGTCGCGCACCACCAGGAACGGCGTGTTTATGGCGCGCTCGTAGGAGCTGTTCTCGACATCGCTGAAGCGCGGCGGCCCGTCGTACAGCAGCAACACGGCGAGCTGCTCGCGGAACACGATCAGCGGCGGGTCGTTCTTGAGCTGCTCGAGGCTGCGGCGCTCGACCTGCGCGCTCACCAGGCTGCTCGACAGCTCGTCGGTGGCGATGCTCAGCGTGGCACCCGCCGCCGCCTCCTCCACCACCTCGGTGAAGCGCGCCTCGCCGGCCGCGGTCGACTCCGGCCAGCGCACGCGTGAGACGCGGATGTCGCTCAGGTAGGTCAGGCCGCTGTCGTCGTCGTTGGCGACGATGGCGGTGAACCAGAAGACGCCGAAGACCGGCTCGTCGCGCCCCTGCAGATCGAGCGACATCGCCGCCCGGCCGGTGAGCACGTTGCCCTCGAGGGTCTCGGGCTGCGGCTGGTAGACGGTAACCGTGCCCTCCGGGGCGGTGATCTGCTGCGGAAAGGGCGTCTGCGCCGCGGCCGCCGCCGGAGCCAGCGTGCAGGCGGCCGCCGCCACGAAGGCGGTCGAAAGCAGGCGCCAGGGCAACGCGCGTCGGCCCCGGGGATCCCTGCAGCGAGTGATCATCGTCTTCCTCCGTTTCGGCCGTGGCCGCGAAGCGCGCCGCCGCAAGACTCCCCGCCGCAGCGGCGCGCCGGGTCGAGAGCTGCTTCCGATACGGTACTCCGTGCGGCGGTGAGTTTCCCGCCGTCAGCAGGAGTTGCAGGCTTCGCTGCCGGACGGCGCGCCAGCCGGCGTCACGACCGCGCGAGTGCCGAGGGGAGACGAACTACCCGCAGGACCTGCTTGCCACGGTCGGCCCGCGTAACGTCCTGCACACCTTAGCCACCGATACCGACGACCCCACCGTCCAACCGCGCTGGGGGCGCGTCGGCCGGCAACGAATAGAGGACATGGGACCCTTGCCGCCGCATCCGACCGACGGCGTCGAGCTCAACATGGAGACCGTCGACGAGGTCATCCTGCAGTACGCGCTCGACTTCATCGACCGCGCGCATGCCTCCGGAACGCCGTTCTTCGTCTGGCTCAACCCGACGCGCATGCATGTGTTCACCCACCTGAGCCCGAAGTACGAAGCGATGCGCACGCCGGAAAACGGCTGGTCGATCCAGGAAGCGGGCATGGCGCAGTTCGATGACGTCATCGGCGCCGTCATGCAGCATATCGAGGACCTCGGCCTGACCGACAACACCATCATCGGCGTGACGACCGACAACGGTGCCGAGAACTTCACCTGACCCGGCGGCGGCCAGACCCCCCTTCGCCGGCGCCAAGGGCATGGTGCTGGAGGGTGGCTTCCGGGTGCCGCTGGTCCTGAAGTGGCCGGGCGTCATCCAGCCGAATACGGTCAACAACGAGCTGATGGCCGGGATGGACTTCTTCCCGACGCTGGTGGCGGCGGCCGGCAATTCGAACATCACGCAGGAGCTTCTGCAGAGCAAGGAGCTCAACGGCACCACCTACAAGGTCCATCTCGACGGTTACGACCAGACCGCCATGCTGCGGGGTGGCGAGTCCGCTCGCAACGAGCTGTGGTACTTCGCCGAGTCGGAGCTCGGCGCGGCGCGCATCGGCGACTACAAGTACACCTTCCTGACCCAGCCCGACGGCTGGTTCGGACCCAAGGTGTCGGTGGATTGGCCGGGCATCGTCAACCTGCGCCTCGATCCCTTCGAGCGCACCACCATCGGCCAGTCGCTCGCGGCCATCGATTGGTGGGCCTTCGAGTTCTGGCGCTTCGTGTTCATCCAGCAGGAGGTCGAGAAGCTCGCCCAGACGGCGATCGACTACCCGCCGATGCAGCCGGGAGCCTCCTTCAACCTCACCCGCATCAAGGAGCAGATCCAGAAAAAGATCGCCGGCACGAGCCGTTAGGAGCACCGGCGCAAGTTACCCCTGAGCGGGGCCGGGGGTTTCCCCTGGCCCCGTTTCGTATTCGCGGATCGGCGCGGCACGTCGTGGACGACGGCCACGCGACGAAGTTCAGCGCGGGAACAGCAAGGTCAGGGTCAAGATGAGTAGCTTCTCGGGGCCCTCGTCCGGGTGGACGACGTTGCCGTAGAACTCGGCCTGCAGGTTCACCTTCTGCTGCCCGAGCGACACGACCCTGCCCACGCCGGCTCCGAGTGGCACGACCCACTGTTGCCCGGCCGGCTGGGTCCAGTCCGCCGAGATCAGCGGGCCCGAGGTAATGAACCAGCCGTTGCCGAGGATGTAGGACAGGCTGGGCTGGAGCTGCAGCAGGCTGACCGAATCGCGGGCGCTGTCGCCGGCGTAGTCCCACTGCTGGTTGGCGATCATCGAGAATGCCCACGGACCGCTGTGCGCGAACACCGCGAACGAGGGTCCGATGGTCCACTTGCCCGTCCCGACCGCGTCATCGGTCGCCGTAGGGATGCCTACGATGGGGCCGACGCCCCAGGTCACGCTGCTCGACGAGATCGGCGACAGGAACGGCTCGAGATCGAGATCCCCCAGCCCGAACGCCGACTCCGGCACGGAGGTGTAGGCCACGGGCAGGACCGGCCGCATCAACAGGTTCCAGCCCTCGCTGATCCGGATGGGAAACACCGGCTGGATATTGAGCTCGTTTCCGTTGCCTTCGGCGTCGGGGCCAATGCCTATTCCGGTGATGTCCTGCAGCGGGAACAGGATCATGTCGGCAAAGGGGTTCTGGACCTGTTTCGCCAGATCGGAGTGCTCGTCGCCGGTGGTCGGAACGGGGGCCGGCGGGGTCTGCTGGAAGGCGCGCGCCGGCAGGGCGGTCGCCGACGCCAACAGGAGGGCGATGAAAACGGAGCCGCAGACCGAGCCTCTGATCGAGCCACTCGTCCCCGTTGCCATTGTCATACTGTAGCCGACGGGCGGCCGTGCCGCCGCGCCGGCGCCGGGGCCCGTGCCCCGCGCGCGGAGAAAGACCCAGCTCTTCCGGTCCTGCCCCCGCGAACGTTGCGCCGGCAGGGGTGTGTCACATTATTTATGTTTGTGTCACACTTGGCGTGAACGGTCCGATTCGAACCGTCCGTGGCCATCTCAACAAGGCATGGAGAACCGCAAGATGCGCTCGCTGTCGATCCGCGAGGTTCGTGCCGCGCTCGGTAGCATCGAGGAGATCGTCGAGCAGGAGGGCGAGCTCCTCATCACCCGGCACGGCAGGCCGGTGGCCCGCATCGTGCCCCTGGAGAAGACACGGCGCGCGCCTTCACACAAGGCGTTTCGCGACCGCCTGCCGGTGCAGGAGATCCCCAGCGAGGTGCTGATCCGGGAAGACAGGGACGCACGCTAGCGTGGCCGCCTACGTCGACACCAGCGCGCTGGCGAAGTGGTACGTCCCGGAGCCCGGCTCCGACGAGCTCGAGGCCTGGATTCGTCGGGCGCCGACACCGACGATCAGCTCGCTGACGCTGGTCGAGATGCGTTGCCTGCTCGCCCGGCGCCGTCGAGGGGGATCCCTCAGCGAGTGGCAAGAGGCGCGCTCGCATGAGCTCCTCATGCAGGACGTGGACCGGCGCCACATCATCGTCGAAGCGGTCGAGGACACCGACATCCGCGCCGCCGCGTCTCTCATCGGGCGACTGACCGCCCATCGCCTGCGCACCCTCGACGCCATCCACCTGGCGATCTGCACATCGCGGGAAATCGGACAGCTCGCCACCGCCGACGCGGTGATGGCCGCGGCCGCCGAGGAGCTCGGCATCGAGACCGTGCGCTTCGACCGACCGGGGCGCGGCTGAGGTCATGTAGCGATGATTTTCGTTCCGACGATGAGCAATTGGTGGGAACTGACCGGCGACTTTCCTTCCTATCGGCGGGCCACCGACGGGATCCTCAAGGACTACGGCTACATGTACCTGCTGCGGTACCTGCAGGAGCGATCTCCGGCGCGCATTCTGGAGTTCGGGCATGGCTTCAACGCGACCCTGTTCGAGGCGCTTGCACAGCGCGACGATATGGAAATCTGGGGCGTCGACGACTACCAGGGGCTGGGCTATTTCCCCGACCGGGAGGCCTGGGAGCAGCGGTACCGCGAGGAGCTCGTCGAGCGCTACCCGCGGGCGCGCTTCGTCCGCGGGCTGATGGGCCTGCACGGCTCGGCGCGGCCCCACCTGCCGGAAAACTACTTCGACCTGGTGTGCTCGGTGTCGGTGCTGGAGGAGATCCGTATCAGCGAGGTGATCGACGTCCTGACCCATTGCCGGGCTCTGCTGAAGGACGGTGGCAGCCTGATCAACAGCCACGACGTGCAACTGCCGCACTGGCAGCGGGCGGCGCAATTCATCGATGCTCACCGGCAGGCGGGATTCGATCCCGGGATCGACCCGCAGCGGCAGCAGGAGATCGCGCAGGGGCGCTCGTTCGACTCCAGCGAGATCGTGATCCAGAACCCGGCGCGCGTGATGCTCAACAAGAAGACGTACCGCGGCGAGCACGAGCCCTACGGCGGGCATGTCTCGACCATCGTCGCACAGGTCACCAAGGACGCAGACATGGCGGCGCGCCGATCACCGACAACGTCTTTCCGTGCCCGCACGCTTCGCGCCTTACGCGACGGTCAACGTCGCTTTCCGAAGCTGTTCCGCGCGCTCCGCCGGGTGCGCAACCTCGGCCTTGGTCGCACCCGCTGAGCGCGCGACGCAGGACACGCTCCCGCCGCAGCCGCGGGTGCAGGAGAGCTGCAGTCAGCTCCCGTCGCGGCGACCGCGAAGCGAGGCAGCATAGGTGGTTGCCTCGCCCGCCAGCCAGGCGGCCTCGGCGACGACAATGACTGGCAGCCCGACCACCAGGCGCACTGCCACTGCCGCTGCGAACGCGTTGCGGGTCACCCGTCCGACCAGCTTCGCCAACCGCAGCGGCAGCACGGTGACCGTCAACATGTACAGCATCTTGCCGGTCCCCCAATCGTCGTGCTCGATGCGCAGCCGGCCGAACTCACGCCCGCGCTCGAAGCGCTCGCGCAGCAGCCCGCGCAGGGAGGTCAGGTGGTGGTGCTGCACGACGGCGTCGGGCGCGAACAGCAGCGTGTGGCCGCGCTCCACCG
>JASFRZ010000235.1:0-7810 GCA_050114655.1 Acidobacteriota bacterium | reverse complement strand
GCTCACCCGTACGACGTCTGCGAACGAGGCCCATGGACAACGAAATCAAGGTCAACTTCGTGGTCTGCGGCCAGTGCGAGCGCGTCTGGCCGGTGGACCGCCTGATGAAGCACGAACACGACTTCGAGACCGAAGACGGCGATCTGCTGGTGGTGTTCGACTACCACTGCCCGGAATGCCGCATGAAGGTCGCCAGCTGGGGGACGAAATGATGCAGTGGAAAATGAGATTGCTGGCCCTGGCGGCGCTCGTCGCCGTGGCGGCCCCGCCGGTCGCGGCGCGGGCACAGGATGAGCTGGACCTGGCGGTCGGAGACCCGGCGCGGCGCGACCAGCGCGTCGCGGTGATGATGGACGCCATCGTCGACTCGCGTACCGCCGCGGTGCTCGCCCCCGATGATCTGCCGGAGCGGCTCGCCGACGTACGCCTGCTTCTCATGGGCGAGAGCCACACCGAGATGGCGTCGCATCGCGTCCAGCTGGCGGTGATCCGCGCGCTGGTCGAATCCGGCCGCGAGGTGATGATCGGCCTGGAAATGTACCCCTACACCGAGCAGCAGCACCTCGATCACTGGATCGACGGGCTTCTCACCGAGAAAGGGTTCGTGCAGCTTTCGCGCTGGTACGAGAACTGGGGCTACAACTGGGGCTACTACCGGGAGATTTTCGCCTACGCACGCGACCACGACGTGCGCATGGTGGCGGTCAATACGCCGCGGGAGGTGGTCTCGGCGGTGCGCCAGAAGGGCTTCGACGGGCTGAGCGAGGAGGAGGCGCAGCACATCCCGCCCCGCGTCGACACCGACAACGAAGAACACCTCGAGCTGTTCCGCGCCTACATGGGCCCGCCGGGCAGCGGCCACGGGGTGAGCGACGATGCGCTGTTCTCGATGTTCCAGGCGCAGTGCACCTGGGACGCCGCGATGGCCTACAACTCGGTCAAGGCGCTCGAGCAGCGCCCCGGTGCGATCATGGTGGTGATGGTCGGCTCCGGCCACGTCGCTTACGGTCTCGGCATCCAGCGCCAGGCGAAGCTGTGGTTCGACGGCGAGGTGCGCACCTTGATCCCGGTGGCGCTGGGCGCCGACCCGCACCACCCCCGCGATTCCGTGCAGGCCTCCTACGCCGACTATGTCTGGGGCGTACCGGCGGAGACGGACACCGCATTCCCGTCGCTCGACTTCTCCACGCGGCAGACCGACGGGCAGGTGGAGGTCATCATCGTGCCGTCAGGTTCCGACGCCGCGGAGGCCGGAGTAAGCGTCGGCGACCGGATAGTGGCGATCGACGGTGAGCCGGTGCCCGACCGGGAGACGATGAGCCGGCTGGTGGCCGAAAAGCGCTGGGGCGACCGCATTGTGCTGGGACTCGAACGAGAGGGTCGCAGCGTCGAGGCGGCGTTTGTCTTCCGGCGCCGCTGACGCCAGCGCAGCGCACGCCTGTCCGAACCCGACCTCGCATCGTCGCCGCCGCGCAGCACGCGCCTACCGGATCAGCAGGATGCGCTGGTTGACCGGATAGAGCCACTCGATGCCGCGCTCGGTGACGATGGCGTCGTCCTCCAACGGGATGCGTACCTTGGCGCCGTTCCACTCCGGCGCCGCGGTCCAGGCGAACAGCTCGATCGAGAACAGGTTGCTGGGCTTGATCTCGTACTGCAGCCGTGTGGGGTTGAAGAAAGCGATCGACGGGCCGATGCCATGGCCGGTGTTGCCGACCGAGTGGCAGCCGATGAAGACCTCCGTGTCGGGGGTGTCAGAGGGGCGGTTGAACTCCGCCATCATGGAGAAACCGGCGGCGGCGATCTCGTCGTTGAGCATCTCCAGCATGTCGGCGGCGGTGCGACCCGGCTTGATGGTTCGGCGGATGACCTCGCGCACCGCCATCGCCTGGTCGAAGGCGTTGCGAATGCCCGCCGGCGCCTCGGTCTCGCCGGCGCGCAGCACGTAGGCGATGCGCTTCATGTCGGTGTACAGGTTCAGGTAGCCGACGCCCCAGTCGATCATCAGCAGGTCACCGCGCTGGATGATGCGGTCCGACGAGGTTGCCGCGATGCCGTCGGGACCGGTGACGTAAACCGACGGCATGCCGAAGGAGGACTCCAGGCCCTGCGCCAGCAGCTGATCCTGCATCCACCAGGCGACGTCCTCGAGCGTAGTGACGCCCGGCGTGATGACCTCGTTGGAGAAGGCGCGCTCGGCGATGGTGCGCGACAGCTCGCCGGCCTCGCCGAAGGCGACGATCTCGGCCGCGACCCGGCGTGAACGAAAGTCGGAGATCAGCTTCTCGGCCGACACCAGGCGCGAAGCCCACGGCTCGCCCAGGGTCTCGACCAGGTGGCGATACATGGTGTGTGACAGACCGTCGGCCGCGCCGATGCTCTCCGCCATGTTGACGCCGATGCGCTGCGGGTCGCGCTCGGCGACGAAGTCGCGCAGGTCGAAGTCGGAGGTGACCAGGTCGTAGGCACCGTTCTCCTCCAGCATGTAGCCGCTGATGCCGAGGGCGACGCGCTCGATGCGATCGCCGCCGCGATCGGTGAACACGTAGTAGCCGATGTCACCGACGTAGCCGCGGCCGAGATCGTCGTACAGGGGGTCGCGCAGCCCTTCGCGGATGACGGTGACCCACATATCGATGCCGTTGTCACGCATTGCCTCGGGCAGGACGTAGTCGAACTTGTCACGCCGGATCTGCGCCATGCGCTCCCAGCGACGACGGGCCTCCTGGGCATTCGCCGGCGGTGGCGCGGCGACCGAAGTGGCCAGCAGGGCGACGAGGGCCGTCACCATGATCAGGCGGCGCGAGACGGCCCGTGCGGCGCGACGGGATGCGTTGACAGGGAGCATGGCGACCTCCGGCTCGATTGCGTTGGTTGATCGACGTGGTGACAATGGCGGGTGACACCATCACCCGCCGACAATAAGGTATCGCTACCGCAAGAGCCCGGAGATACACGATGAAGCTGGCCCACACGATGATCCGCGTGCGCGATCTCGATCGCTCGATCGCCTTCTACTCGGACTTCCTCGGACTGCGCGAGACGCGCCGCAAGGACCTCGGCGACGCCGTTCTGGTGTTTCTCGCCGACGAGGACGAGAACCATTACATCGAGCTGACCTTCAACAAGGACGGCCGCGACTACGACATCGGCAACCAGTTCGGCCACCTAGCCTTCTTCGCCGACGACCTCGACACGGTCATCGCACGGGTCGAGGACCAGGGCTGGGATTATCGCGGCGCGCGCCCCGAAACCGGCTCCAGGTACATCTTCATCAAGGACCCCGACGGTTACGACATCGAGATCCTACAGGCCACCTGATGCCGATCTACGAGTACACGTGCAGCGCCTGCGGCCACGACTTCGAGCTTCTGGTGCGCCACGACACCGAGCCCGCCTGCCCCGCGTGCGCCAGCGCGAAGATCGAAAGGCAGCTCTCTCTGCCGGCCGTGCAGTCCTCCGGCACCCACGACCTGGCGATGCGCGCCGCCAAGAAACGGGACAAGAAGCAGGGTTTCGAGCAGATGATGGCGCAGCGGGAGTACGAAGCCAGCCACGACGACTAGGTGTGAGCGAAAGCGATAACGCGACGTCTGCGGCGTTGCGACCCCTCGGTCTGCCTCCGACGTACGTGAGTACGCCTCCGGCAGCCCTGCGGGGCCGCGCCTTGCATCCACCACGTTCTCGCTTCCGCTGCCGGGTCGGCGCTGGGTCGGTTTGGCGGCGGCGAACGTCGCTTCGCTCGTTCGCTGGAAGGGGCTAGCCGGATTGCCAGGCCTTGATGGCTTCGATGGGCCAGAGGAGCATGAGGATGTTGAGCAGGAGGCTGTCGCGGATCCAAACGAGGAGGAGGATCTCGACGCCGGCGAATGTGGCGATGGAGCCCCACAGCGGGAGGCCGGCGGCCATGAGGTAGCCGGCGGCGCAGGCGAGGATGTCGCCGAGGGAGTTGATGATGCTGTCGCCGAAGTAGTCGAGCGAGATGGTGGCCTCGCGGTAGCGCTGGATGACGAAGTCGGTGTTCTCGAAGATCTCCCAGGCCGCCTCCACCGCCATCGCCAGCAGGAAGCGCTGCCGCAACGACAGGCGGCCGCCGGCCAGGGCCCATAGCAGGGCGTAGAAGGCGATGCCGTGCAGCACGTGGGTCAGGGTGTAGGGGTCGAAGAGGTGCTGGGAGTTGTGCGGGCTATTGACCGCGAAGCTCCACGGTGTCAGATCGCCCTGGGCGCACCACCAGGGCTGACCCATGCCGTGCAGCACGGCCGCGCTGACGAGCATCAGAAGCAGCACCGCGGCCGCGCTACGCGCATCGATCTTGGACGACTGTGTGCCGTTTCCGGTGGTCACGCGCGCGGCCTCGTCGCGCGGCGCCGGGTAGCAGGCGGGACCCGGGGTCGGGGTTCGCGGCGGGCGACGAACTCCGCCGCGACATCGCCGGAGTGCATCGTGCCACGGATGACGTCTCTCTCATCGTCGCTGGCCAACGTCCCCCGGAACGACATCTCGAAGCCGGGGCCGCTGTCGATCACGATCGCGAAGGTGATCTTTGTGCCGTCGACCGTGCCGGTGAGCGGCGACGAGCCCATCGGGCCGTCCACCGTGCCGCGCAGCTCGCCGTCGATCTGCTCGACGGCCAGCGTCATCTGGACCAGGCCCTGTGGGCCCTCCATCTTCAGCGCCCAGGTACCGCTGACGTCGACGGAAGGCCTCACCGACGGCCGCTGTAGTGCAGCATCTGCTCGGTGAGATCCTGGGGATAGGAGATCAGCACGTCGGTGATAGTGCCGTCGGCGTCGCGCACCGCGTCGAGCTGCGGTTGCACGAAGCCGGAGTACGACGGCAGATCGAGCGCATCCACACGGCTCACCACCTCGTCGCGCAGCGCCGGATCGAAGTGAATGCCATAGCTCTCGAAGATCTCACGCGCACCCTCGTAGTCACCGGTCGACTTGATCCGCTGGATTTCGGACAGCAATGCGCCGACGCCGTTGCGGAAGGCTTCGGCGTCGACCATCACGTAGTAGGTCTTGCCGTCGCGCTCGCGCACCTCGATGGCGTCGGTGTTGTCCATCAGCCACTGAATGATCATCTGGCGGTTGCGCATGTGAGCCTCTTCGATCTGATCGCTGTCGCGCATGCGACGTAGCTGCACCAGGGCGTTGCGGGTGTAGCCTTCGTACTCGGTGAGCATCAGTTCGTGCTGCTCGTCGGCGGAGACCAGACCGAGCTCGGCCAGCTTGGGATCGGCGATCCAGTACAGGGCGATGAGGTCGGCGCGACCTTCCTCGAGGGCCGAATACTGCTCCTTGAGCAGCTCCTGCGGGCTCGCTGACAGCCCCGGGGCCGTCTTGCCGGAGGCGTGGCCGATGACCTCGTGCATGTTGGTGGTCAGGTCGCCGGCCAGCGACGAGTAGCGCTGTGCGCGTTCGGCCTCCTCCTCCGACCAGGCGAACTCCTCGCTGAAGCCGCCGGCGCTGGACATGTCGTAGGCCTCGATGACGTTGGCCAGCGAAACCGACTTGCTGCCGTACTCCTCGCGCACCGTCAGGTCATTGGGCAGGTTGATGCCGATCGGCGTGATGGGGCCGGAGTCGCCGGCCTCGACTACCACGTCGATGGCATTTGCGGTGATGCCGGTGACGCCCTGCTTCTTGTAGGCATCATCCCACGGCATGCGGTCCTCGAAGTACTGCGCATCGGCTGCGAGGCGCTTGATGGCCTCGGTCTTCTCCTCGTTGACGTAGAAGACCAGCGCCTCCCACGAGCCCTTGATACCGCGCGCATCCATGTAGACCTCGATGAAGCCGTTTATGGTGTCTACCGGCGAGTCGGTGTCGGCCACCCAGGCGATGTCGTAGGCGCGCCGGTCGGCGTCCTCTCCGCTGGTATACCAGCGGATCAGCGCGCGCAGGGCATCCGCCATCGGCTCGGTGGCGTAGGGAATCGCCGCTTCGAGGTGGAGGACAATATTGGAGATCTGCTCGCCGTACATGCCGTCGACGCGATACACCTGCTCGATCAGGCGTCCGTCACGCTTCACCAACCGCGAGTTGAGCCCGTAGTGCTCCTCGAAGCCCTGCAGGTCGGCCATCGAGACGTCGTCGTACAGGTTGTTGGCCGAGTCCAGCAGGA
Organism: Acidobacteriota bacterium; assembly: GCA_050114655.1. Taxonomy (GTDB): domain Bacteria; phylum Acidobacteriota; class UBA890; order UBA890; family UBA890; genus JASFRZ01. Next base: position 1,678 of record JASFRZ010000235.1, on the reverse strand, counting down.
TGTCGCCGCCCGGACCGGGGGCCTTGTTGGTGACGATGGGATCGAAGTCGGCGTCGAAGAACAGCGGCTCCATACGCGCCAGCATGCCCGCGAGATCCTCACCCTCGGCAACGGGGAAGGCCGCACCGTTCAGCGCCGCTGTCTCTGCCGCGGCGGCGAAGACGACAGGGTCGAGTCGTAACAGGAACTTACGCGCGGTGAGGTTGTTGTAAGGACCGTTGTTGATCCAGAAGAGCTTGGTGTAGCGCTGGATCTCCGCGAGCGTGTCAGGATCGATCCCTTCGGAGTGGGTGATGATCTCCTCGAGCACGTCGCGCATCGCCAGACTGTGCTCGTAGCGCTGGTCGATGAAGATGTCGCGCCCGGCGAGCGCCGCCTGGTACAGGTGCCAGATGAGTACCTTCTCATCGAGCGGCAGCTCGCTGAACCCGTCGGCGTAGAGCTGCACGACCGCAGCATCGTCGACCCGCTCGAGCAGGTACGGGCGTTGGTCGGCGGTGGACGGAGCGGCGGTCTCTTGTTGGGGCGCCGGCGAGCAGGCGGCGATGAGGAACGCCGCGAGGAGCCCAAAGAGAAAAGCCCGCCGCAGCGGGCCGGCGGGGAATTTCAGTCTGTTCAAGGTCACTTGGAACCTCCTACGAAGTCGACTTCAAGGCCGACGCCGCGTTCGCGCGCGCGCTCGTAGAGCACCCGCGCGAGGGCGACGTCCTGGACTGCGAGGCCGGTGGAGTCGAAGACGGTGATCTCGTCGGGCGACTCGCGCCCCGGTTTGTCGCCCGCCACGATCTCACCGAGCGCCGCGTGGATGCGGTCGCGGGTCATCTCATGGTGCTCGAGCGGTACGTTGACTTCGCCGCTGGCGCAGGCCTGCTCCCAGTCGTCAACGACCACTTTGGCGTCGAGCAGGATCTGCGTGGCGAGCTCCTGTTTGCCGTGGGCGTCAGCGCCCATGGCGTTGATGTGGGTGCCGGGGTGGATCCACTCGCGCCGCACGATCGGCTCGCGCACCGGCGTGGCGGTGCACACGATGTCGCAGCCGGCGGCGTCGGCGAGGTCGCCGACGCGCCCGCGGCTCTCCTCGGCGAACTTCTCCGCCGCCTCGGTCGAGGCATCGGCGGCGACCACTTCGAGGTCGTCGAAGACGACCCGCAGCGCGGCCAGCAGCGTCCGCGCCTGCACGCCGGAGCCGATGAAGCCGACGCTCCGGGAATCGGGGCGGGCCAGGTACCTGGCGGCAACCGCGCCGGCTGCGCCGGTGCGCACCGCGGTCAGCAGCGTCGCGTCCATCACCGCCAACGGCAGGGCGGTGGCCGGGTCCGACAGGATGTACATCCCGAGTACCGACGGCAGCCCGTGTCGCTGCGGGTTGGAGGGGTGCGCGTTGACCCATTTCACCCCGGCGGACTCGCCGTAGTACGCGGGCATGGCGCGGAAATCGCCGTTAAACTGCGGCAGGTCGAGATAGACCTTGACCGGCATCTGTGTCTCGTGCCGACCGTGCGCCGCGAAAGCGGCCTCGACGGCCGCCACTGCGGCCGGCATGTCGACGAGAGAACGGACGTCAGCCTGCGTCAAAACCACCGTCTTGGTAGATTTCATAGGAGAAAAGTACACGAGCGGCGTCCGATCGCCAATCATCGCCCCGATCCCCCAGCTACCGCGGCGCGCGCGTGCGCGC
>JASFRZ010000234.1:0-7832 GCA_050114655.1 Acidobacteriota bacterium | reverse complement strand
CACGACAAGCCATCTCGTCTCGGTAACGTCGCTCCAAGACAACTGTTACACCCTGTTGGTGAACGCCGGCATCGGCGCCGGGCGATCGTCCTGATCGCCGCGGTTGGTTCACCTGTATGACCCACCGGATGCGGCCGGAACCCGCGTCATCCATCGATTCGTGAAGATCAAGAACATCGAACGCACGCTACGTTCGAGGAAACCGGGCGATTACCCGCAGGGGTACCTGCCGGAGGTCGCCTTCGTCGGTCGCTCGAACGTCGGCAAGTCGAGCCTCATCAATTCGTTGCTGGGGCGTAAGAAGGTCGCGGCCACCAGCCGCACGCCGGGTAAGACCCGCGCGATCGACTGGTTCCGCGTGGAGCGTACCGGTGCATCCGATTGCTTCTTCGTCGACCTTCCCGGCTACGGCTTCGCCAAGGTGCCGAAGAAGGTTCGCGAGGAGAACTGGGCGCGACTGATCGACACCTACCTGGAGTCCGACCAGCCGCTGGTGTTGGTGCTGCAGCTGCTCGACATGCGGCGCGACGGCCCGACCGAGCTCGATGAGCAGATGATCGGCTGGCTGCGCGAGACCGGTGTGCCGCACGCCTTCGTGCTCACCAAGGCCGACAAGCTCAAGCAGAGCAGGAAGTCCGCGGCCCTCAGGACATTCAAGAAGACCCTGGCAACAGACGATAACCATCCATCGATTTCATACTCCGCTGTGACGGGCGAGGGAAAGCGCGAGGTCTGGTCGTTGATCGACCAGCGCATCGCGACCGCGTCACGGCGCACAACCTTCCACCATTCCGGTGCGTCTCTGAAGACCGTATGACCAAGACCTCAACCACAACACAGACCGAAGACCGAACCTGGGAACTACGCGAGCTGCGCGAGTCGCCTGTCGGCCTGCTGCGCAACATCGCCGAAGAGCTGGAGATCGAGAAAGCCGGTGACCTGCGCAAGCGGGACCTGGTGTACCAGATCCTGCTGGCACAGATCGAGCGTAGCGGCTCGCTCGAGACCGAGGGTGTGCTGGAGATTCTGCCCGACGGCTTCGGCTTCCTGCGCGGCGCCGAAGCCAACTACCTGCCGGGCGATGACGACGTGTACGTCTCGCCGTCGCAGATCCGCAAGTTCAACCTGCGCAGCGGCGACACGGTGATCGGCGACATCCGCCCGCCCAAGGACGGCGAGCGTTACTTCGCACTCACCAAGGTCAAGACGATCAACTACGCGCCGCCGGAAAACGTCGAGCGCAAGGGGTTTTACGACAACTTCACGCCCCTGCACCCGAACGAGCGCTTCGAGCTCGAAAACGGCAAGGGCGACCTTTCGACGCGCATCATGGACATGCTGTGCCCGATCGGCAAGGGGCAGCGCGCTCTCATCGTCTCCCCGCCGCGCGCCGGCAAGACGGTGCTGCTGCAGGCGCTGGCGCACGCCATCAAGGGCAACCACCCGGATATCTACCTCATCGTGCTGCTCATCGACGAGCGGCCCGAGGAGGTCACCGAGATGCGCCGCTCGGTCGACGGCGAGGTGATCGCCTCGACCTTCGACGAGCCCGCCGAGTTCCACACCCAGGTGGCGGAGATCGTGCAGCAGAAGGCCAAGCGCCTGGTCGAGCAGGGTCGCGACGTGGTCATCCTGCTGGACTCGATCACACGGCTGGCGCGCGCCTACAACACCACCTGCCCGCCATCGGGCAAGGTGCTGTCGGGCGGCGTCGACGCCAACGCGTTGCACAAGCCGAAGCGCTTCTTCGGTGCGGCGCGCAATATCGAGGACGGCGGCAGCCTGACGATCATCGCTACCGCGCTGATCGAGACCGGCTCGCGCATGGACGATGTCATCTTCGAGGAGTTCAAGGGCACCGGCAACTCGGAGATCGTGCTCGAACGCAAGCTCGCCGATCGTCGCATCTGGCCGGCCATCGACATCAACCGCTCGGGGACGCGCAAGGAAGAGTTGCTGCTTTCGCCGGACAAACTGAATAAGATCTGGGTGCTACGCAAGGTCTTGCAGCCGCTCGGCGCCGCCGAGGCCATGCAACTGCTGATCGACAAGGTCGGCAAGTGCAAGACCAACGAGGAGTTTCTCGCGGCGATGAATACGCCCGATTAGCCGGGCCCCCCAGATTCCGGCGGGCGCCGCGAGACGTCGCCCGTAAACAGCCACGAACAAACGAATTTCGAAGTCGTCGCGGCCCGCCTCGGCCGTGCGGAGAAACAACAAAGGAAGCCCACCATGAAGCCCGATATCCACCCCGACTACCACGAGGTCACGGTGGTATGCGCCTGCGGCAACACCTTCCAGACGCGCTCCACCAAGGAGGAGCTGCGCCTCGAGGTGTGCAACGAGTGCCACCCGTTCTTCACCGGCAAGCAGCGACTGCTCGATTCCGCCGGCCGCGTCGAGAAGTTCCAGCGCAAGTACGAGAGCTTCTACGCCGAGCAGGATGAGATCAAAGCCGAGCTGGAGAAGAAGGCCGCCAAGAAGGACGCCGAGATGGAAGCCGCGGCGCGCAAGGCCGAGGAAGAGGCCGCCCGCGCGGCAGCCGCCGCCGAGGCCGCGGCCAAAGCCGCCGCGGAGGCGGGCGAAGAGGCAGAAGCCGAGGAGTCCTCGGCGGACACCGGAGAGGGCGACGAGGAGACCGTCAACTGACGCCCTCCGCCGCGCGCCGACAGGCTGAGCCATGAACTCCACGGTCATCAAGCGCCTCGACGATATCGAGGGCAGCTACGCCGAGCTCAACGAGCAGATCGCCAAGCCCGAGGTCATCCAGGACGCCGGTCTGTATCGCAAGCTCACCAAACGGCACGCCGAGCTGCGCGAGATCGTCGACGCCTACGACAGGTTCAAGTCGGTCGAGGAGGACATCGCCGGCGCCGAGGAGCTGCTCGACGAGTCCGACGCCGAGATGCGTCAGATGGCCGAGGAGGAGCTCGAGAAGTTACGCCCCCGGGAAGAGGAGCTGGAGGCGCGCCTGATGCGTCTGCTGCTGCCCAAGGATCCCAACGACGAGCGCAACGTCGTCCTCGAAGTACGCGCCGGCACCGGCGGCGAGGAGGCGGCGCTGTTCGCCGCCGAGATCTTCCGCATGTACCAGCGCTTCGCCGAGTCGCGGCGCTGGAAGGTCGAGGTGCTCGACGAGAGCTTCTCGGCCACCGGCGGCCTCAAGGAGGTCAGCGCGCTGGTCGAGGGCGAGGGCGCCTACAGCCAGCTCAAGTACGAATCCGGCGTGCACCGCGTGCAGCGCGTGCCCGAGACCGAAGCCTCCGGCCGCATCCACACCTCGGCGGTGACCGTCGCGGTGCTGCCCGAGGCCGAGGACGTCGAGGTCGAGATCGACGAGAAGGACCTGCGCGTGGACACCTTCTGCGCCTCCGGCCCCGGCGGCCAGGGAGTCAACACGACCTACTCCGCCGTGCGCCTGATCCATGAGCCCACCGGCCTGATGGTGCAGTGCCAGGACGAGCGCTCGTGGCACAAGAACAAGGCCAAGGCGATGCGCGTGCTCAAGGCGCGGCTGTACGACCTCAAGATGCAGGAGCAGCACGACGCCATCGCCGCCGAGCGCCGTGGCATGGTGGGATCCGGTGACCGCTCGGAAAAGATCCGCACCTACAACTTCCCGCAGAACCGCGTCACCGACCACCGCATCCACTTCACCAGCCACCAGATCGACGCCATCATGGAGGGCGACATCAACGAGCTGGTCGAAGAGCTCACCACCTACTACGAGACCGAGCGCCTCAAGCGCGAGCTGTCCTCCGAAGCGGCCTGAGGTCGTGGCAGACGACGGCAGCGACGATTCCGAGCCGGCCGGCAGCATGGACCAGCAACCCCCCTCCGACACCCTCGCCGCCAACGTCGGCGGTGCGCTGCGCGAGGCCGAGATGCGCCTGCAGCAGGCCGACATCGACGGTGCGCGCCTCGAAGCCACGCTGTTGCTCGGCCACGTCCTGAGACACTCCCGCGCCCAGCTCCTGGCGTGCCTCTCCGAGCCGCTGACCGACAGGCAGCTCGACCGCTTCCGCGATCTCGTCGAGCGCCGCGCCAACCACGAGCCGCTGCAGTACCTGCGCGGCCTCGCCCCCTTCCTCGACTTCGAGCTCGAGGTCGGTCCCGGCGTCCTGATCCCGCGCCCCGAGACCGAGCTGCTGGTCGAGCGCGCGCTGAAACTGTGGGACCCGGCGCAGGGCAAGTGGGCGGTCGACGTCGGCACCGGCAGCGGCGCCATCGCCATCGCCCTGACCCGCGCGCAACCGCACGGCTGGGCCCTCGCCGTCGATCAGTCCATCGTCGCCCTCGACACCACGGCACAGAACGCCGAGCGCCTCGGCGTGCGCAACCGCGTCGCGCTGGTGCGCGGCGACTACCTGCGCGCCCTCGAGCTCGCCCCCGACGACATCGGCATCATCGTCTCCAACCCGCCCTATGTCGCCGACGACGACCAGGTCGACGACGAGGTGCGCCTGCACGAGCCGCGCGAGGCCTGGGCCGCGGGTCCCACCGGCCTGGAGGCGTACCGGCGCATCATCCCGGAGGCGGCCGCGCTGCTACGCCCCGGCCGCGCGCTGGTGCTCGAGCTCGGCCATGGGCAGGATGCCGCCGTGCGCCGCCTGTTCGAGGAGTGCGGCGGCTGGGACGAGCCCACCGTCGAGCCCGACCACCAGGGAATCCCGCGCGTGCTCGCCGCCCGAAGATTGCGGAATTCCTGAGAGTTTTCACCAACCTGTCAAAAAGGCTCGTCCAACCGGAAGCGCACGATGGTCTGCTCATCGGCCTGCCGATCGTAGACAAACGCGTAGACGAAATCGCCTGACACGGCACGCCAGAAGAGCTCCGGCACGGTGCCGGCGAACAGCCGGTTCCCACCCGCATCGTAGACGTCTACCGGCAGCTCCTCGGCTGCATCTTCAGCGGTGCGGAACGTCCGCAGGAAGACGTACAGGTGGCCATGACCGTCGACCTGCATGTGGGACAGAGTTGGTGGCGCCTCGGCGATCTCGACGTCGGCGCGCGTCAGGGCGGGGTTGTCCTTGCGCGCGTTGGCGAGATGATAGGCGATCTCTTCCTCGCTGTACGGCTGTCGTTCCCAGGCAACGCGCAGAGCCCATCGCGCAGCGCCCTCGCCGTCGAGCGAGAGGATCTGGTACTGATCTCCTTCGGTGAAATAGCTGATGCCGTCAGGGGCCGCGGCGAAGCTGCGCGCCTCGGAGACTTCCAGGGGCGTGCTGTCGCTGCTCAGGATGATCAGCTTCGCGGGCAGGTCGAACAGGATGCGCGGTTCCCCGCCGTCGATCGGCACCCGCGCCAACGCGTAGCGCAGGCGCCCCTCGGCCGACGCTCTGCGCACATCGCCTCCGCCGCCACGGGTGAACGTGGCCAGTAGCTCCGGAGCGTCGCTCAGGCCGACAAAGGGGCGCGGAACCGAAAGCCGCGCTTCGATGATGTGCTCTTCGAGATACTCACCCGTTGTCGACCAGACGAGCAATCGTGTGCCACCGTCGTTGACGACATATCGATCGCCCACGATCGCTGCCGCGGTGGGCCGCAGCAGCTCGCCCGGCCCCTGCCCGCGGCGACCGAGCGTGCGTAGGTGCTCCCCGTTTCGGTCGTAGACGAGAACCCGGGAGTTGCCCGCGTCGAGCACGTACATCTCGCCGCCGGCTCCGATATCGAGGTCCCGTGGCCGATACAGCAGGTAGCGCTCATCATCGCCGCGGCTGCGGATCACCAGATCCTCGGTCAGCGCGCCGCGCGCGTCGTCGCGCTCGTTCAGCGGCACGGCCGGATACCCGATGATTTCCGTACCCTCCGCCACCGGAATCGTCCACTCGGCAAACTCGAGCGGCTCTGAGCAGCCGACCGTGACGAGGACTGCCGCGGCGACGAATGGTGCCAGCGAAATCACGACACAACGGCTGGAGCACATATGGGCACCGTATCGTCGAGCCGGTACGGCCAACAAGGGCGGGGGACACGATCGGCGCGAACCTGCCGGATCGTGGCCGTCCACAAGGGAAAGGGCTCTCGGGTCGAATGCTTGCCTTCACATTTTATGACCAGTATTCTGACCATATGAGCAGAATAATGACTGCCACGGAGGTCAAGGCCAAGATCCTCGCCCTGCTCGACGAGGTCGCGGGCGGCGAGGAGATCGAGATCACCAAGCACGGGCGTCTGGTGGCCCGGCTGGTGCCGGCCGCCGGCCCCGCCGCGCTCGGGGGCAAGCTCGCCGGCGTGGCGATGTCGGCGGCGGACGACGAGGAGCTGTTCTCCACCGGCGTGCGCTGGGAGCTGTCGTGACGACACTGCTGCTCGACACCCATGTGGTGCAGTGGTGGTCCGCCGAGCCCGAGCGGCTCAGCCCGGCGGCAGCGGCGGCGCTGACGGCGGCCGACGAGCTCGCGGTGGCCGCCATCTCGTGGTTCGAGCTCGCCTGGCTGGCGCACAACGAGCGCATCGTGCTGACCATCCCGGTGCGTTCCTGGCTGCAGCGACTTTCTGCGGGAATCCGCACCATCCCGCTAACCCCGTCCATTGGCGCCGCCGCCGCGACGCTGCCGTCGAGCTTCCCCGGCGACCCCGCCGACCGCCTGATCTACGCCACCGCCGTCGAGCACGGTTTCCGCCTGGTCACCAAGGATGGCCGTTTGCGCGACCACCCGCACCCGCGCGACATCACACTCTGGTAGCGGCGATTCGCGGGCACGGCGAGCGGCTCAACGTGGAGGGACGGCTCCCTGACCGGCGCGAATGACGCCGGCGAACGATATTCGCGGGAGCTTGCGCGCGTTGTAGGCTGGAGCCGTGAAGAACTGCCCGTACTGCTTCGAGCAGATCCGGAACGAGGCCATCAAGTGCCGCTACTGCGGTGAGTTCCTTCCCGGCCACGAGCGCACCGGAGGCGCCGCCCCGCCCGCAACCGGCCCGTGGCCGGGCTACTGGGGCTACGAGTATCGCTCGGACGCAGCCTTTCTCGGCCTGCCGCTGGTGCATATCGCACAGGGATTCGATCCCGCCACGGGGCGGCCGCGGGTCGCCCGTGGGGTGATCGCCATCGGCAACATCGCCATCGGCGGCTTCGCCCTCGGCGGGGTCTCGGCGGGTCTGTTCGCCATCGGGGGGATCGCCGCCGGCGGCCTCACGCTCGCCGGCATCAGCGTGGCCTACGCGGCCTTCGGCGGCATGGCGCTGGGGATCTACGCCGCCGTCGGCGGCCTGGCGATCTCGCTCAACTACGCCATCGGCGGGCTCGCCATCGCGCCCCACGCGATCGGCGCGACCGGCGTCGATCCCGAGGCGGTGCGCTGGCTGGAGAGCTGGTGGCCGGGCATCCGCGAGACCATCCCCGCGCTCGACCGGTAGCCGCGACGACTCAATCGGTACGATGCGAAGAGGACTGCGGTAACGCCGAATGCAAGTCCGTACAACTCGAAGACCGGGTGCGGTAGGCTCACGCTCGCGCCGGAAACGGCTTCCGGCCGAGCTCAGCCTGCCAGGGAAGGTGCCATGCTCCGAACCATCGCCGCGGTCATCGTCGGCTACATCGTCTCCGTCATCCTCACCGTGGTCGGGATCTTCGTCGCCTGGGCGGTGTTCGGCGTCGAGGGTGCCTTCGCCGAGAACAGCACCGTGGCGAGCACCGCCTGGTCGTCGACCATCCTGGTGCTGGGGTTCGGCGCGGCGGTCGCCGCCGGCGCCGCCGCGGCCAAGATCGGCGGCAACCAGACAGGCGTCAAGGTGCTCGCCGGCCTGATGTTGCTGCTCGGCCTCGCCATCGCGGTGATGAGCTTGGGCGTTGAGCCTGTGCCCGTGCCGGTGGAGTGGGACGACGG
>JASFRZ010000233.1:0-7833 GCA_050114655.1 Acidobacteriota bacterium | reverse complement strand
CCCCGTAAGGCCGGCGACGACCGCCGGCCGCGCGACATCCCCGAGGAGGAGCGCTACTACTACCTTGAGGAGCGCTACCCGGCGTTCGGCAACCTGGTGCCGCGGGACATCGCCTCACGTGCCGCCAAAGCGGTGTGCGACGAAGGCCTCGGCGTCGGCGCCACCGGATACGCGGTGTACCTGGACTTCGCCGACGCCATCAAGCGGCTGGGACGCGACGTGGTCGAGGACCGCTACGGCAACCTGTTCGAGATGTACGAGGAGATCACCGCGGAGAACCCCTACGAGACGCCGATGCGCATCTACCCGGCGCCGCACTACACGATGGGCGGCCTGTGGGTGGACTACAGCCTGATGAGCACCATCCCGGGTCTGTTCGTCGCCGGCGAGGCCAACTTCTCCGATCACGGCGCCAACCGGCTCGGCGCCAGCGCTCTGATGCAGGGGCTGGCCGACGGCTACTTCGTGATTCCGGCGACCGTGCCCAACTACATCGGCACCACGCGCATCGAGTCGATCTCCACGGATGCGCCGGAGTTCGCCGAGGTCGAGGCCGAGGTGCGCGGCGGCGTCGACAGGTTGCTGTCGATGAACGGCAACCGCACGGTGCGGGACATCCACACCAGCCTCGGCAAGATCATGATCGATGCGGTCGGTATGTCGCGCTCCGCCCCCAACCTGGAAAAGGCGATAGTCGACATCGCCGCCCTGCGCGAGGAGTTCTGGAACAACCTGAAGACGCCCGGTCGCGAGGACGACTACAACAAGTACCTCGAGTTCGCCGGCCGCGTCGCCGACTACCTCGAGCTCGGCGAGCTGATGGCGCGCGACGCCCTGCAGCGCGAGGAGTCGTGCGGCGGTCACTTCCGCGAGGAGCACCAGTCGCCCGAGGGCGAGGCCCTGCGCGACGACGAGAACTTCGCCTACGTCGCCGCCTGGGAGTACACCGGACCCGACAGCGCGCCGCGACTGAACAAGGAAGAGCTCGAGTTCGAGAACATCCACCTCGCCACCCGGAGCTACAAGTAGCGCCATGAGCGGACCGATCTACAAGCTGAAGATCTGGCGCCAGGCGGGGCCCGACCAGCCCGGCAAGCTGGTCGACTACAGCATCGGCGACGTGCGTCCGGAGATGTCGTTGCTCGAGCTGCTCGATCTGCTCAACGAGGACATCATCCTGCGTGGCGAGGACCCGGTGGCGTTCGACAGCGACTGCCGCGAGGGTATCTGCGGCACCTGCGGCCTGGTGATCAACGGCGTGGCGCACGGTCCCAAGAACCAGGTGACCACCTGCGAGCTGCGCATGCGCATCTTCGATCCGGCGCAGCCGATCGTCATCGAGCCGTTCCTTGCCGCCGCCTTTCCGATCATCAAGGACCTGGTGGTCGATCGCACCGCCTTCGAGCGCATCCAGGCGGCCGGCGGCTACGTGGCAACCAACACCGGCTCGGCGCCGGAGGCCAACTCGGTACCGGTCCCCAAGGAAGACGCCGACCAGTCGATGGACGCTGCCGCCTGCATCGGCTGCGCCGGCTGCGTGGCAGCCTGCCCCAACGCCTCGGCGTCGCTGTTCGTCGGCGCCAAGGTGTCGCAGTACGTCTTCACCCCGCAGGGCCGAGCCGAGCGCGATCGTCGCGTTATACGCATGGTGCAGCAGATGGACGCCGAGGGCTTCGGCGATTGCTCGAACTTCGGCGAGTGCGAGGCGGTGTGCCCGGCCGGCATCTCGATCTTCAACATCGGTCGGATGCGGCGGGAGTACATGAAAGCGACGCTGTTTCGCAAGCGCGAGCACTGAGGCAACGCCGGCCGGTTTCCTCGTTCCTTGTCGGCCAGCTTTCCGGAGCAGCGCGGAGCCTCGCATGGGCGTGACCTTGATGTTGACCGGCACCGGCCACCTGGGGGGCCCGCTGCTGCAGCGGCTGGCCGCGCTCCCGCGGGTGGATCGCATCGTCGCGGTCGGGCGTGACGCGCGGCGCGGCGCGGCGCGCGTCAACCTCGCGAGACTGACCGCCATGGCGGCCGGGTACACCGTGGCGATCGAGCATCGCGTCGTCGACGTGGCACGCCCTGATCGCGTCGCCGAGGCGCTCGTGGAGGTTTCCCCGGACCTGCTGGTGCACACCGCATCGTTGCAGACCTGGTGGTTGCCCGACCTCTTTCCGCCCTCGGCACGCCGTACCCTGCGCGCTACCGGATACGGTGTCTGGCTGCCATTGCACCTGGCGCTGGCCCTTTCGCTGATGCGCGGCGTACAGCAGGCGGGCTACGACGGGCCGGTCCTCAACGCCGCCTATCCGGACGTCGTCAATGTGGTGCTCGGCAGGGTCGGTCAGGCCCCGCTCGCCGGGCTCGGCAACGTCGACGAGCTGGTCGCCAAGGTACGCCTCGGCGTAGCGGACGAGCTCGGCGTGCCGGCAGCAGAGCTCGACGTCCTGCTGGTCGCGCATCACGCGCTGCAGCGCTTTGCCTTCGCCGCCACCGCGACAACGACGAGCGACGGTGGGACCGGCGCCGAGGGGCCCGGGCCCGACAGTGAGGACGCTCGGCCGCCGTTCTGGTTGCGGGTGGAGCACCGTGGTACCGACGTCAGCGATGCGGGGCGCGCCCGCGAGGCATTACTGCGACCCTGTCCACTGCCCGGCGGCCCCTCCTGGGGGACGTTCAGCGCTGCCGCGGCGTCGTCGTTCATCGAGGCCTTGCTGGCGAGCGAGCCGCGCAACGAGCACGCCGCCGCACCGTACGGGCTACCCGGCGGCTATCCGGTGCGCGTCGACGGCGGCAGGATGGAGTTGCGTGACTTGGCAGGCTTGACCCGGGAAGAGGCAGTGGCGATCAATGAGCGCTCGCATCGATTCGACGGAATCGACACAATCAGGGATGATGGAACGGTTGTGTTCACCGGACGCGCGACGGCGGCGATTCGCGACGCGCTCGGGTACGACTGCAGCGAGATGGCGCCGAGGGAGGCGGCGGAGCGCGCCGAGGACCTTGCCGCGTGCTTCCGTCGCTACGCGGCGCACTACGATGTCGATCTCGACGCCGCGCGTCGGTAGGCACGTCGCCGCCCAACGCCACGGTCTCAGGTGGGGAAATTGAGCAAGGAACACCAGGTCGCGAATGAGGATGACGGCGCCCGGGCTGCCGAGGTCGAAACCGGCCGGTGGGGGCTGCGCGGGAAGCGTGTTCTCGTTACCGGGGGGGGCAGCGGGATCGGCGCCGCGACGGCCAAGCTGTTCATCGCCGAAGGCGCCCGCGTGTGCATCCTCGACTCCAATACGTCGGCTTGCGAGCGCATGAAAGACGATCACATCGACCTCGCCGGTTTCGTCATCGCGGACGTCGCCGATCGCGCGCAAGTGGAAGACGGGTTCCGTCGCGTGCTGGTGCAGATCGATGGCGTCGACATCCTGATCAACAACGCCGGGGTCAGCGTGCGACACGAGTTCCTGCACATCACGCCGCATGAGTGGGAACGGGTCATCGGCGTGAATCTCACCGGGGCGTTCAACGTCGCCCAATTGGTGGCGCGCCACATGATGGAGCACGACGGTGGGGTAATACTCAACACCGCATCGACGAACGGGATCATGGGCTACCCGTTGTATGCCGACTACAACGCGAGCAAGGCGGGGTTGATCTCGCTGACCAAGTCGATGGCGCTGGAGCTGGCGCCCAAAGTGCGGGTAAATGCCGTTGCCCCGGGGTATGTCATGACGCCTATGCAGCGGCGCGAGTACACCGATCAGATGCTCGCCGCGGTCAACTCCAAGATCCCCATGGGGCGCCACGCGACGCCGCAGGAGATCGCTGGCCTGTTCGCCTTCCTCGCCTCGGATCAGGCCGAGTACATCACCGGCCAGGTGATCACCATCGACGGCGGAGAGATCGCCGGGGGCCTGGCGAGTCGATGAGGCGCAGTACCGAAGGTTCCGCGAAGCTCTTCCGGCGCGCCATCGAGACGATGGTCGAGGGCGGCAGTTCCCCGTCGCGCGGCCCCGCGAACTACGGCGACTATCCGCTGTTCATCGATCGCGGCGCCGGCGCGCACATCTGGGACGTCGACGGCAACGAATACATCGACTGGATGCTCGCCTACGGCGCCCTGCCGCTCGGCCACGCCCACCCCGTGGTTACCGAGGCGGTTCGTGAAGCCGCTGCCACCGGCAACCTGTTCGCCGCCGCCACCGAGGTCGAGGTCGAGGTCGCCGAGCGCATCGCGTCGATGATCCCCGGTGCCGAGAAAGTGCGCTTTGCCAACACCGGCACAGAGGCGACGATGGCGGCAATCCGCCTGGCGCGCGGGGTCACCGGACGTCCCAAGTTCATCAAGTTCGAGGGCCACTACCATGGTTGGTACGATGACTTCCTCGCCAGCTCGCACCCGGTGGACCCGGTGGTTTTGGGGCATCGCAGAAACCCCGTCAAAATCCCCGACAGCTCGGGGCTCAACCGCCGCGCGCTCGAAGACACCATCGTCGTGCCGTGGAACGACCTCGAGGCGATGGAGCGCGCCGTCATCGACAACCGCGCGCAGCTGGCGGCCGTCATCACCGAGGGGGTGATGGCCAACATCGGCGTGATCCCGCCGCGCGACGGTTTCCTCACGGCACTACGCGAGATCACGCGCGCCAACGACGTGCTGCTGATCCTCGATGAAACGGTCACCGGCTTCCGTGTCGCTCCGGGCGGCTGCCAGCAGCACTACGCAGTGGGCGCCGACATCGTCACCTTCGGCAAGGGAGTGGGCGCCGGTCTGCCGGTGGCCGGCTTCTGCGGCCGTGCCGACCTCATGGATGCGCTCGCCTGGGGCGGTGTGCTGCACTACGGCACGCAAAACGCCTCGCGCGTCGGCATGTTTGCCGCCGCCGCCAACCTCCGTGAGCTCGACAAGGATGACGGGGCGGCGTTTGCCCACGTGTGGATGATCGGCGACTCGCTGTGCAACGGCCTTCGTGAGCTGTTCGCTGCCCGTCGGATACCGGCGATCGTGCAGAACGTCGGTCCGATGCTGCAGATCATGTTCACGGAGCGTGATGCGATTCACGACCTACGCGAGTTCTGTGCCCACGTCGACCGCAAGCGCTTCCAGCGCTTCGTTTGGCAGCTCTTCCAGCAAGGCGTGTACATGAGCCCGTCGGCGGCGCTGCACTCGGTGGCCTGTGTCGCCCATACCCCGGACGACGTGGCGGCGACGCTGGCTGCAGTGGAACGCGTGCTCGAAGCGGGCGGCTGAGCATGACCGGCAAGGTCGCCATCGTCACCGGTGCTGCCTCCGGCATCGGTCGCGCGGTCGCCGAGCTGTTCGCGGCACGCGGCGCGAGTGTGGTGGCCGTCGACGTTGATTCGGCAGGCGAGGGGGTCGCGCGCGACATGGAGGCGCGGGGCGGAGCGGTGTCGTTCGTGCAGGCGGATCTCACTGACCCCGCCGACTGCGAGGCTGCGGCATCGGTCGCCCTCGAGCTGCACGGCGGTATCGACGCGCTGATCAACTGCGCCGGCGTGATCCGTCGAGCTTCCGTCACCGAGACCAGCGAAAGCGACTGGGACCGCGTCATGGCCGTCAACGTCAAGAGCATCTTCCTGCTGTCGCGCGAGATCATCCCGCTGATGGCGCAGCGCGGCGGCGGAGCCATCATCAACGTCGCCTCGGGCTGGGGATTGGCGGCGGGCCCGCGCGCGGCAGCCTATTGCGCGTCCAAGGGTGCGGTGGTTCAGCTCACTCGCGCGATGGCGGTCGATCACGCGGCGCAGGGCATCCGCGTCAGCTGCGTGTGTCCGGGGGACGTCGATACGCCGATGCTCCGCCAGGAGGCTGCAGATCTCGACGTCGCGCCGGAAGATTTCCGCCGCGACGCCGCAGCGCGCCCGGCGGGGCGCGTCGGCGAGCCCGCCGAGATCGCCGAGACGATCTGGTATCTCGCCGGCGAGAGCGCCGCGTACGTCACGGGCATTGCGCTGATCGTCGACGGCGGCGGGCTGCTCGCCTGAACCGCAGCGCCGCCGTTGAGCCGCGCCTCCTCCGCGCTCGCCTGCCGGCGCTCACGCATCCGCGATCCGAGGACAATCGCGGGCTACTCTGCCCGCTCCAGGTACGAGCCGTCGCTGGTATCGACGCGCACCCGAGTGCCGATACTGACGAAGTCGGGCACGCGCACGGTGACCCCGTTGCTCAGAACGGCGGGCTTGTTGCTCGACGACTTCGTCGCGCCCTTCAGTGGCGGGGCCGTCTCGGTGACGGTGAGCTCGACGATGGGCGGCGGCTCGACCGACACCGGCATGTTGTCGAGCCACTCGACGTAGAAGGTCGTGTCCGGCTCGAGCCACTGACCGGCGTCGCCGACGATTTCCTCGTCGAGGCTGAATTGCTCGTAGGTCTCGGCGTCCATCACGTGGTAGGCGGAACCGTCGACGTACAGGAGCTGCAGCTCCTTGCGCAGAAGCGTGGCGGTCGTGACCTCCTCTGTGGCCGAGAAACGCGTTTCGAGGGTATTGCCGACGATCAGGTTACGCAGGCGAACCTGCACGAATGCCCGCAGGTTGCCGGGCGTACGATGCTGGAATTCGAGCACACGGCAGGGTGCACCATCGAACATGATGACCTGGCCGCGACGAATGGCGCTGGCCTTCAAGGGAATCCTCCGGAAGACGGCGCGGCCCGGCCGGGCACGCGCGCAGATCCTGTGAATCTAGCATGGGGAAGGTGTCCCGGATACGCCGGGTTCCGTCGCGCCCTTGTAATCTCGGAGCGTCCGGTCTTTCATTACGCGACCGAGTTCCTGCGATTCGCCGCTCCCTTGCACCGAGGTTGTCATGAGTCAACGCTCCAGCTCGTTGTTCCGCCGTTTGTCGTTCGCTCCCGCACCGCTGCACCGTGGCGCGGCGCTGGCGGTTTGCGCCGTCATTCTGCTCGCGCTGGCGGCGTGCAGCGCACCGCCCGCCGAGGACAACCCGGCCGAGGAGACCCCTGCGGAGCTCGAGGCGCGTGCCCGCGCCATCCATGAGCGCGTTCTCACCGCCGACACCCACAAGGACATCGCAGGCAACTTCGCGCCGCTGGAGAGCGATCCGGCAGAGCAGGGCGGGGGCGGCCGGGGAGCTGAGGATCCCGGGGTCACCGCCGGGCGGAAGGTCGACCTCAACACGATGGAGTCGGGTGGCCTCGACCTGGTGTTCTTCGTCGTCTACGTCGGCCAGGGGCAGGGCAATCTGAACGACGAGGGCTACTCCAACGCTCTCGGTCAGGCGATGGCCAAGTTCGAGGGCATCCACCGGATGACGGATCAGCTGTACGGTGACCGCATCGGTTTGGCAACCACCGCCGACGAGGCCGAGGAGATCGCCGCCTCGGGCCGGCTGGTGGCCGCCATCGGCGTTGAAAACGGCTATCCGATGGGTGAGGA
Source organism: Acidobacteriota bacterium (assembly GCA_050114655.1). Taxonomy (GTDB): domain Bacteria; phylum Acidobacteriota; class UBA890; order UBA890; family UBA890; genus JASFRZ01. The sequence goes on along the minus strand of JASFRZ010000233.1, from coordinate 430 downwards.
CATCGCCATCATCAAGCAGTTTCGTGATCTCGGCGCCGCGTACATGGGCATCACCCACAACGGACACAACCAGCTTGGCGACTCCAACACCGCCGGCTGGTACGGGACCGAGGAGGAGCCGCAACGGGCCTTGAACGGTGGCCTGAGCGAGCTCGGTCGCGAGGCGGTGCGTGAGATGAACCGCCAGGGGATCATGGTCGACATTTCGCATGCCGGCAGGCAGACCATGCTCGACGTGCTCGAGGTCTCCGAGGCACCTGTCATCGCCTCGCATTCGAGCGTGCGCGCCCTGCGCGATCACCCGCGCAACCTCGACGACGAGCAGCTCCTGGCACTCAAGGAAAACGGCGGTGTCATGCAGACGGTGGCCTTCGACAGCTATATCAAGGATCCGGAGCCGCGCAGCGAGGCGATCGCCGCGCTGCGTGAA
>JASFRZ010000232.1:0-7835 GCA_050114655.1 Acidobacteriota bacterium | reverse complement strand
AACAGCGCGCGCCTCGCCGCCACCGGCGTCGGCGAAGCGCCGCTGCGTCTGCCTGCGGCCGAGGAGGCACTGCTCGGCAGCGCGCTCGATGACGCAGCGCTGGCCGCGGCGGCGGATGCCGCGCGGACCGTCGAGGTAGACCACGTACGCTCTGACCTGTATGCCGCCGAGGACTACCGCCGCCACCTGCTGGGGGTGGTAACGGCGCGTGCGGTGCGGAGGGCGGCGTCATAACCGGCACGGAGACCGCCGCCGATCGCTCCCGTACCGTCGTGCGCATGAGCGAGCGTCACGGCTTCGACCTTTGCGCCGTCACCCCGATCGCGCAGCTCGAAGCGGCGCAGCGCCTGCGTGAGTGGCTCGCCCACCGCATGCACGGGACCATGGGGTGGCTCGAGCGCAACGCTGACAAGCGTTGTGACCCACACGCCGTGTTGCCCGGCGCACGCTCCGTCGTGGTGGTGGCGATGAACTACCACACCGAGGTGCCCGCCACCCACGCCGCCGACGAGGGGTGCATCTCACGCTACGCCTGGGGCGACGAGTACCACGACATCCTCGGTTGCCGCCTGTCGGCCCTCCAGGCCGATCTCGAGGAGCGCTTCCCGGGCATGCAGGGGCGCTGGTACGTCGACACCGGCCCGGTGCTGGAGAAGGCCTGGGGGGAACAGGCCGGAATCGGCTGGATCGGCAAGCACACCAACGTGATCAATCGCGAGCTCGGCTCGTGGATCTTCCTCGGCGCGCTCATCGTCGATCTCGACCTCGCCGGCGGAGCGCCGCACGGCGACTACTGCGGCTCCTGCACCGCCTGCATCGACGTCTGCCCGACCGACGCCATCGTCGCCCCCTACGTGCTCGACGCGCGGCGGTGCATCTCCTACTTGACGATCGAAAATCGCGGGCAGATCCCGGCGGAATTCCGCGTTCCGATCGGCAACCGGGTCTTCGGCTGCGATGACTGCCAGGACGTCTGCCCGTGGAACCGCTTCGCTCACGAGTCGGCGCAGGCGCGGCTGTTCTACCCCGCCGCGGACAACGCCGCGCCCAAGCTGATCGCCCTGCTCGCCCTCGACGAACCGGGTTTTCGCGCGCGCTTCCGCGACAGTCCGGTATTGCGCGCCAAGCACCGCGGTTTCCTGCGAAACGTCGCCGTCGCTCTCGGCAACAGCGGCGATGATGCAGCCGTGCCGGCATTGATCGCACGGCTCGACCACGCCGAGGAGCTGGTGCGCGGCCACGTCGCGTGGGCGCTCGGGCGGCTCGGTGGCGAAGACGCACGCATCGCCCTGCGCGGCCGCCTGGCGCAGGAAGAGGACGCTTGGGTGCGCGACGAGATCAGCGCCGCCCTCGACGCGGCGGGCGCCGTCGCCTGAGGACTACTCGGCGAGAGCCGCCTCGTAGACGTCGGCGCGGTAGCGACGCAGCTCCTCGTCGCTCAGCCCCTCGACCTCGTGCGGAAAGACGATCCAGCGGTTGTCGGCGACCTGGTAGTAGTCGGGCTCGAGCTGCGTCTCGTTCTTCTCCGGCTTGTAGTACACGGTCGCGACACGGCACTCGGGGGCGTTGCGGCGGGCGCGGGCCCGGATCTCGGTGAGGATCGCCACCATCGTGTGGCCGGTATCGAAAACGTCGTCGACGATCAACACGCGATCGCTGGCGTTGATGACGTCGATGATGTGGTTGAGGCCCTTGATCTCGACCTTGCCCTCGCCGCGCTGCATGCCGCTGTAAGACTGTGTCTTGATGGTGGTGTGATAGGGATCGAGGCCGCGGGTGCGAAAGAACTCGTGGATCGCCACGCCCGGGGGCGTTCCGCCGCGCCACACGCCGATGATGTAGTCGGGGCGGAAGCCGTCGTCCCAGATGCGGCGCGCCAGCTTGACCGAATTGACCAGCAGCGTCCGGGCATCGACGAACACCTTCTCCGAAGCCGGGCTCGACACGTCGTGCTCCGCAGGGGTGGATTCGCTCATCGCGCTCACGGTTGCCGGGGGCGGTTGAGCGGCAAAGGTATCATCCGTTGCTCGAAGACCACAGCGTCACCAACACACACGCCGCCGCCCCCACGCCGATGCCGGCCACGGAAGGCCAGAGGTTGCCCGGCCCGAGCGAGCGACCGGTGTACGCCCACGCGGCGGTGGCCACAGCGAGCGAGCTCGCCAGCGCCGCCAGCGCCGCGCGGTTGCCGCAGCGTGGCCAGTACAGGCCGGCAACCAGCGGCACGGTGAGTGACGCCACCAGTATGGCGTAAAACGTACCCAGGCCGCCGAGGATCGACGGAAAACGCAGCGCCAGCAAGACCGCCGCCACGAGCCCCACGACCGCCGCTCCGCGCCCGGCACGGAGGAGACCCGCGTCGTCGACGTCGGGCCGCCAGAAGCGCTGGTAGAAATCGCGCGACATCGAGGTCGAGAGCATGAACAGCACTGCGTCGGCCGACGACAGCTCCGCGGAGACCACCGCCGCGAGCGTCAGGATGCCGAGCGCAGGCGGCAGCACGTCGACCATCAGCCGCGGCAGCACCCACTGATTGAGCGGATCGCCCGGATCGAGCGTCATCGGCCAGTGCAGCCGCGCGAACATGCCCAGAGCGACCGGGATGAACGCGAAGGCGGCGAGGCCCGTACCGGCAAGCAGCAGGCCGCGGCGCGCGGTGCCCTCGTCACGCGCGCCGAACGCCTTCTGCAGGATGCCGGGCGAGATCACGAAGGAGGTGCCGAGCACGCCGAGGTACCCCACCGCGCTGAGCAGCCCGACGTTCGTCGGCGACAGAAAGTCCGCTGAGATCGAGGGCGCCGCGGCGCGCAGTGCGGCGACTCCGCCGAGTGCCCACGCCGTTGCCAGTAGCGCCGACGGAAAGGCCACCAGCTTGACGCCGAGCTGCACCATGTTCACCACCGCTGAGCTCCACAGACCGCCGGCAGCGTAGTACACGAGCACCACGGCGCCACCGACCACGATGCCGTAAGGCAGTGCCAGGCCGCTGAACGCCTGCAGCACGGTGCCGATAGCGATGATCTGCGCCATCAGGACGAGTACCGACCCGATCCACAGCAGGGCCATGACGGTGGCGCGCAGGGCAACGCCGAAACGGTGCTCGAGGTAATCGCCAACGGTGTAGCAACCGAGGTCGCGCGCTACCCGCCACATGCGTGGACCGAGCGTGAGCGCGAGGACGAATGTACCGACCACGGCGGAACCGGTCCACCAGACGGCCCCCGCACCAATCGTGTAGCCCAGGCCCGCGACGCCGACCGTGGTCCCCGACCCGATGTTGGCCGCAAGCACCGTAGCGGCCAGCATCAGCGGCCCGAGACGGTGCCCGGCAACGTAGAAGTCGGCCGCCACGCGCACCCGCCTGCCGGCCCACACACCGATGAGCGCGAGCACCGCGCCGTACAGCGCGAGCACGATGATGGCGACCGTGTCGATCATGAATAGCAGACGTTTCGAATGAGGGTTGACGGGGTCGAAATCCAACAGACCATAGCGCAATCGCGGCGTCGTGCGGGCATCTGGTCGGGTCGAGTTGACGGTCGCCCGTTGCAGCCGTAAGCTGCCCGCGAGCCCACCCGACCTGCGTCGACGATCAGTCACATCCAAACAGCACCGGCCCGCTCGGCAGGGTTGTATCCCCTGCCCGCACGGGACGTCTCGCGAGGGGCCATGAGCAACGACTTCATCCAGCGGGTACGAGATTTCTCCAACGCCATGACCGCCTACACGGCGGAGCACGTCCGCATCGAGCACGGCGTGCCGAAGGGCCTCGAGCTCGGCAGCAAGAAAGAGGTCCTCGACTACGTCAAGAAGAACGAGATCACCTCGATCCGGCTGTGGTTCACCGACATCCTCGGCTTCCTCAAGAAGTTCGAGGTCACCCCGGCGGAAATCGAGGGGGCGTTCGACGAGGGCATGGGCTTCGACGGCTCGTCAGTGGAGGGTTATCAGCGCATCCAGGAGTCCGACATGGTCGCCTGGCCGATCGCCGGGACCGCCCAGTTCATCCCCTTCCAGGTCGGCCCCGCCAAGTGCATCCGTATGTTCGCGGAGATCCGCAGCCCGGACGGAACGCCCTACTCCGGCGACCCGCGGGTCATCCTGAAGGAGCAGCTCAGCCGACTCGGCGACTACGGCTTCTCGCACATGAACATCGGCCCCGAGGCGGAGTTCTTCTACTTCGAATCGGACAAGGCGCCCAACGTACTCGACCACGCCGGCTATTTCGACATGGTGCCGGTGGACGTCGGTGACGACTTTCGTGAGGCGACGCGCTTCGCGCTGCAGGCGATGGGCATCGATGTCGAGTACATGCACCACGAGGTCGCGCACAGCCAGCACGAGATCGACCTGAAGTACAAGGACGCGCTGCGCATGGCCGACAACCTGCAGACCTACAAGTGGCTGGTCAAGGAGATCGCGCGGCGCAACGGCATCCATGCCACCTTCATGCCCAAGCCCCTGTCGGGACAGAACGGCAGCGGCATGCACACACACCTGTCGATCTTCAAGGACGAGAAGAGCAACGCCTTCTACGACGCCAACGATCCACACCATCTGTCCAAGACAGCGCGTCACTTCCTCGCCGGGGTACTGGGCAACGCGCGTGCCATGTGCCTGGTCACCAACCAGTGGTACAACTCGTACAAGCGGCTGGTGCCGGGCTACGAGGCGCCCGTCTACATTGCCTGGGCGGAGCGCAACCGCTCGGCGCTGGTGCGCATCCCCATGTACAAACCCGGCAACGAGGTCGCCACGCGCATCGAGCTGCGCTTCCCCGACGCGGCGTGCAACCCCTACCTCGCCTTCGCGGTCATGCTGTCGGCCGGCCTGCACGGGCTCGACGAGGAGCTGCCGCTCGCCGACCCGGTCACCGACGACCTGTATCACTACACGCCGTTGCAGCGTGAGCAGCAGGGCATCGAGTCGCTGCCGCACGATCTGTACGACGCGGTGCAGTCGGCGGGAAGCTCGGATCTGATCCGTTCCACGCTCGGTGGGCACGTGCTCGACAAGCTGCTCGAGACGAAGCTGCAGGAGTACGACACCTACCGGCTGCACGTGTCGCAACGCGAGTTCGCGGAAAGCATCAACCTCTGACCGATCGGGGCGCCGCGGCTTGCCTCGCTGACTCCGCGGCGCCCTCTTTCACCACCAGCGAGCCGCCGGGATGACGTCGAGCACCGAACACTTCGACGAGCTTCTCGAGTGGCATCCCGGCACGGCGGATGCCGCCCGCGGCAATGTCCTCGCGGCATTCGTCTGGGGTGTCCGGCGCGCCGGCAGCGCCAAGCTCCTGCTGCTGGTTCTGTGGCTGCTGTACGTGGCGCTCGAGCTCGGGGCCGCCGGGTTGCTCGTCGAGGTGCTGCGCGCCCCCGATTTCGCCCGCGAAGCGTTCCACCGACTGATGTTGAGCGCCGGCGCCGGGGGGATTGTCGGACTCCCGGCCGCGCAGGCGAGCTACCGGGCGGCGATCTTCATCTCCCCGACGCGCGCACTATGGGTGCCGACCCCGTACTTCTTTCTCCTCTACGCTTTCGTTGCCGGCGGGGCGATCAGCTATCTGCACAGTCCTCGCCAGGCGCCGTTCCTTGCCCAGCTGAGCGCCGCCTGCGGCCGCTACGCCGGTCGCTTCACGCGCCTGCTGCTGCTGCAGGGCGCCCTGTTCGGCCTCTTCGCCGCGATCATCGAGGCGGCGCCCTTCGCCGAACCGGGCGCGGCGTTGCTGTGGGTCGAGGTCGGCACCACGGTGATCGCCATGGCCGTGGTGGCGGCGATCTGCGACTACGGGCGCGTACGCACCGTTGCACGCGACAGCCGTTCGATGGTGATCGAGCTGGCACGCTCGGCAGGGTTCTTCCTGCGCAACCTGCCGCGCACCGTGGCGCTGGAGCTGTTGCTGCTGCTCGCAACGGTCATCACGGCCAATCTCGCACTCGTGCTGAACGCCGCGCTGCGTCTCCTGCTGCAGGATTCGACTGCCGCCGCGGTCGCCGGCCAACTGCTGGTGCTCTCCCTCTTGTGGCTGCGGCTCGTCGCCTGGGGGGCGATGCTGTCCTTGTACCAGGGCCTCACCCTGGAGGCCCTGAGGCAAAGCTCCTGATCATCCGCCGCGCACGCTGCGGTGCGCTCGGCGCGCGACCGGCACCGTGCGCGTCCCGAAGCTACATCACCGACTGGTTGCGTCCGCCGTCGACCGCCACCGTTGCTCCATGCACGTAGGCCGCCTGCTCGGAAGCGAGAAAGACCACCACGTTGGCGAATTCCTCCGGCGTGGCGAGCCGCTGCAGCGGCACCAGGGCCGCCCAGTTCTCGTACACCTGCTCGGAACTGATTCCCTGTCGCTGTGCGGCGTTGGCCGCCAGCTCGTCGAGCCGCGCGGTGGTGGTGTAGCCCGGGCAGACGCTGTTGACGGTCACCTGATCCGCACCGACCTCGTTGGCCAGCGTCTTCGCCCAACCCACCACCGCCAGCCGGATGCTGTTGGACAGGATCAATCCGTTGACCGGCTGCTTCACCGACGTCGAGGTGACGTTGATGACGCGACCCCATTTCTGCGCCCGCATGGCCGGCAGCAGCCGTCGGGTGACCTCGACCGCGGACATCAACGTCAAATCGACGGCGGCGCGCCAGTCCGCCTCGTCGAGCTCGTCGAAGGTCCCGCCCGGCGGACCGCCGGCGTTGTTGACCAGGATGTCGACCGTACCGAAACGATCGAGCGCCGCTGCGCACAACGCGTCGATCTGATCGACCGAGGTCAGGTCGGTGGGCACGGTGAGCACCTCGATGCCTTCGGCGGACAGGCGCTCGGCTGCAGCGTCGAGCTTGGCCGCGGTGCGTGCGGCCAGCACCAGATTGCAGCCCGTTCCCGCCAGGCCCTCGGCGATTGCCAGACCGAGACCGTCGGACGCGCCGCACACCAGAGCCACACGCCCCGACAGGTCAATCCTCATCGCCGCCTCGCAGGTACGCGTCGTCGCCATTCAACCAGTCCTGGCGGATGGGGCTGAAGCAATCGAGATCGAGAGTGTCCTCCATCGCCACCGCGGCGTGCTCGACCCAGGACGGGATGACCAGCGTCTCGCCGCTCTTGACGTCGATGATGCTGCCGTCCCCCATCGTGAACTGCAGCCAGCCCTCGATGACGTAGGTGATCTGCTCGCTCTCGTGGCTGTGGTTGGGCACCACCGCGCCCTCTTTCAGCTCGACGATCGCCGCCATGACCTTCTCGCCGGTCACGATGCGCCGCTGGATGGTACTGGACAGCTCTTCTCGGGGGATGCCCTCCCAGGCTATGTGACGTACCACGACTGCCTCCGGTCGGTAGGGTTTTCGACCCGCGTTTGCAGCCGTTCGGTGCGCTACAATAGGGGCCGGGCGCAACGTATCACGGGACTTACGGGCCATCAACGACACGCCGACACACTGGAAGCAGACACTTTCCGTGGTGGGGTCCTTCGCCCTCTGCAGCGCCCTGGCCGTCGTCTTCGACTGGGTCGTGCGCGGTGACCACCCGCCCCACCTGTCGGTGCCCTGGGCGTTGCTCGTCTTCTCCGGAGCCTTCGCCATCACCGCCGCCTTCGCCGTGTGGACGGCGCGCAGCCTCGGGTTGCCCTCGTTCCTGCTGCTCGCGCCCATTCCCGCGCGGCGCCGATTGCTGCGTTTCGTCGTCTTCGGTATCGGCGCCGGAATATTCATCTACCTGACCAATGGTGCGCTCTACCTGACGACCGCGGGGACCCCACTCCAGCCCGTCGACGGCCAGAGCCTCGATACGCACCTGAAGGTCTTCGCCCTGTCGGCACGCGCGGCATTCTCCGAGGAGACGCTCTTTC
>JASFRZ010000231.1:0-7844 GCA_050114655.1 Acidobacteriota bacterium | reverse complement strand
GCAGCAAGACACCAACCTGTGGATCGTGGGCGGCCCCGCGGCGCCCGAGCCGGTACCGCCGCGCCGCCTGATCGCCTCGACGCGTGACGACTGGGCGCCCGACTTTTCGCCCGACGGCCGTCGCATCGCCTTCGCCTCGGACCGATCGGGCGACGCGCGCGTGTGGATCTGCGCAAGCGACGGCTCGGATTGCGAGATGCTGCCGACCGACGGGCTGGCTTCGGCGCCGCGCTGGTCGCCGGACGGCTCGCGCATCGTGTACGGCAGCGAATCCGAAGGGCGACCCGACGTGCGCGTCATCCCCGTCGATGGGGGTGCGCCGCGGGTCGTGGCATCGGGCGAATCGATCAACCTGGCGACCGGGTGGTCCGCAGACTCCCGCTTCGTCTACATCATGTCGGACCGCAGCGGCAGCTATCAGATCTGGCGGCTCGACGTGGACAGCGGCGAGACGGTGCAGCTGACGCAAGGGGGCGGGGCACTGCCCAAGGGGTCGGGCGACGGCCGCTGGGTCTACTACCTGCGCGAGGAGGAGCCGTTGAGCATCTGGCGCGTCGGCGCGGCGGGCGGAGAGGAGGAGCAGGTATTCGAGCATCCCGGGCTGACGCTGTCGGGCTTCGCGGTGTGGGGCGAGCAGCTGGTGTACTTCCTGCAGGAGCCCGGGGCGCCGATCTCGGCGCAACTACTGGATCCCGGAACCGGCGCGACGCGCGAGATCCTGCAATTGCCCGTTGGCGTACAGCTGGGCCGCTACGGTCGCATGACCGTGTCTCAGGATGGCCTGTGGATCGTCTACCCGCAGCAGGACGGCGCGGGCAGCGACCTGATGCTGGTCAACGACCTGGCGGGTGCGCTGGCACGATAGCGCTGCGCTCAGCGGAACTGCTGCATGATCTGCTGCACCAGCGGGTCGTTCGGATCGAGATCGACGGCGCGCTGCAGCGCGGCCTGCGCCCCGGGCACGTCGCCCGACTGCGCCAGCGCGATGGCGAGCTGTGCCCAGCCGGCGGCGTTGCCGGGAGTGACCTCGACCAGGTGGCGTAACGCCGCGACCGCGTCGGCGGGCTGCTGGCGCAGCAGGAACAGGTGCCCCATGCGCTCGAGCAGGCGCGGGTTGTCGGGCTCGAGGCGCTCGGCCACGCGGTAGGCGGCCAGCGCGGCGTCGAGATCGCCGGAGTCGTGCGCGATGGCGCCGTCCAGCAGGGTGAGCGCGAAGTTGTCGGGGAACATTTTCAGCGCCTGCGCGATCAGGTCGCGGGCGCCGCTCGGGTCGCCGCTGTCGTTGAGGGCGTTGGCGAGCTCGGTGTAGGTCGGCAGGTACGACGGGTTGAGCTCGAGGGAACGCTCCAAAACCCCCACCGCCGTGGCAGGGTCACCGGCCTCCGTGGCGAGCTGGCCGAAGGAGTAGTAGATCAGGTAGTTGTCGGGCATGAGCTGGTCGAGTCGGACGAGGATGTCGTTGGCGTCGCCATAGCGCCCGTCGGCGAGGGCCGCGTCAACGTCCTCGAGGCCACCGATAAAGCTCGTGTAGGCCTCCACCATGTCCTTGGGATCGATGTCGCGGCGGTCGCGCGCCACCCCGCCACCGGCGAGGTAGCCGAGCGCCTGCAGCGCGGCGACGTTGTCGGGATCGACGGCGGCCCCGGTCACCGCGGTAACGTCGTCGCCTTCGACCAGCGCGGCGAGCTGCTCTGCCATGGCGTCGGCACGCTCGACGTCGACGTCGACCAGGTTGTCGGTCTCGCCGGGATCGGCGGCGAGATCGTAGAGCTCGGGCTCGGGGGCGGCGATGTACTTGTAGTTGCCGTCGACCAGTGCGCGCAGCTCGCTCCAGCCCATGTCGAGATAGGGGATCAGGCTCTCGGCATAGGCAGCGGTGCCGGCGGCATCGGGGTCGGTGAGGCGCGGGGTGAGATCGACGCCGGTAACACCGCCGCCGAGGTCGGGGTCGCCGGCAGCGCCCAGCGCAGGCGGCGCCGCAACTCCCAACAGCGACAGTACCGTGGGGTAGATGTCGACGACGCTGGCGCCGCCGCGAGCTACCACGCCGGCCGGCACCACGCCCGGCGCCCACAGGATCAGCGGCACGTGCATGGTGCTGTCGTAGATGAAGTAGGCGTGGCCGTCCTCGCCGTGGTCGCCGAGGCCCTCGCCGTGATCGGCGGTCAAGACGATGAGCGTGTTGCCGGCAGCGCCGGTCTCCTCGAGCACGCGACGCAGCCGTCCGACGACGTCGTCGGTGTAGGCGATCTCGCCGTCGTAGGGCGCATCGGCGTAGCGGCTGGCGTAGGGCTCGGGGGGCTCGTAGGGCGAATGCGGATCGTACAGGTGCACCCAGGCGAACCAGCGGCCGCTCTGCTGCCGGATCCACGCCTCCGCCGGCTCCAGCACGGCGTCGCCCGGCCGCTGGCCGCTCTCGTCGCCGGTTTCCGCCTGGTAGCGGTCGAGGCCGTCGAAGTGATCGAACCCCTGCGCCATGCCGAACTGCGACGCCAGCACCACGGCGGCGATGAAGCCACCGGTCGAATAGCCGGCACCGTGCAAAACCTCGGCCAGCGTTACGGCATCCGCGCCGAGGACGAACGTGCCGTTGTTGCGCACGCCGCTCTGGAAGGGCAGCAGGCCGGTCATGATCGAGGCATGCGCCGGCAGGGTCGCCGGCACCGTCGAGGTGACGTGCTCGAAGCGGGCGCCCTCCGCGGCCAGGCGGTCGATCGCGGGGGTATCGACGGCGCCATAGCCGTAGGCCGGCAGGTGATCGGCGCGCGTCGTGTCGAGGGTGATCAGCAGCAGGTTGTAGCCGTTCGCCTCGATCGCGGCAGGGATGCCGGCACCCTGCCCGGCGGCGCCGGCGTCAGCCGCATCCGCGGAGCCGCGGGCATTGTCCGGTGCGCCGGCGTCCGGGCCGGCCTCGCCGCCGCATGCGCTCACCAGCGCCAGCAACGCGATCACGGCAAGCGCTCGCCAACCCCTCCTCGCCACGGCAATCACGTCAGCCCCCTCGCTTGAGCCAGCCGAGCACGCCGCGCCCACCGCTGCCGAGATCGGTAATGCAGGCGTCGATCGTCTCGTACGCCTCGTCGATGTCACCGAGCCGCTCCTCGGGATCCTTCTGCAGGCAACGATCGATCAGCTTCACGGCCCGCCTGGGCGCGTTGCCCGGCAGCGCACCGAGGTCGGCATCGTGCTCGAGCACGGCGGTGAGCGTGTCGGCGAGCGTATCGCGGCGGAAAGGGCTGCGCCCGCGCAGCGTCTCGTACAGCAGGCAGCCGAACGACCACAGATCGGATTCCTTGCCAACCTCGTAGCCACGCACCTGCTCCGGGCTCATGTACGGGCCGGTACCCATGAGCACACCGCTGCGCGTGAGGTCGTCGGAATCGACATCTTCTTCGATCGCCACGGTCATGTCGCCGGTGACCACCGGCTTGGCGATGCCGAAGTCGAGCAGCTTGACGCCGCCCTCGGTGAGCATGACGTTGGAAGGTTTGAGGTCACGATGCACGATGCCCTTGGCGTGCGCCGCCCGCAAGCCGGCAGCGACGTCGCGGCAGACGTGCAGCGCGTCCGCGCTGGTCAGCGGCCCCGAGCGCAACCGGTCGCGCAACGTGCCGCCCTGGGCCAGCTCCATGACGATGAACTTGCCGCTCGGCAGGCTCTCGAGCCCGTAGATGGCGGCGATGTTGGGATGGTTGAGGGCCGCCAGCATGCGCGCTTCGCGCTGGAAGCGCGCCAGGCGCTCGGCGTCGGCGACGAACTCCGGCGGCAGCACCTTGATGGCAACGTCGCGCCGCAAGTTGGTGTCGCGGGCCCGGTACACCGCACCCATGCCGCCGGTGGCGAGGTGCTCGTCGATGCGGTAGTGCAGCAAGCGCTCGCCCGGCGGCAGCACCGTGCGGGCGCGGCCGCCGGCGCCGCGGGTATCAGAGGCCGAAGGCCCGGAGAGCGAGGCGACCGGCATCGCCGGGGTGCGAGTCGCTATGTTGCCCTGATACGCTCCGACGCCGTTCGCCTCCCCCACCCCGCCGGTGACCATGGCGCGCGGTGCCAGGCCCATGAACACGCGCACCTCGCGCACCCACTTCTGCCAGCCGGGCTCGCTTTCGAGCATCAGGTGGTTGCGCGAGTCGATGCTCACCAGCCGGGCGTTGGGCAAGCCGCTGGCGAGCTCGCGGGCGAACTCGAACTGCACCACCTCCTCGTTGCGGCAATGCAGCACCAGCGCCGGAGCCTGCACCTGCCCGAGCAGGTCGCGCACGTCGAGCGCGGCGTTGGCCTCGGCGATGCGCACGGCGTTCTCGGGCGAGGTGGTGATTCGCTGCAGCTCGTTCCAGGCGTCGTGCACCTCACGCGTTCCGTCGGGAAAGAACAGCGCGGAGAACACCTGGCGGAACGCCGGGTTGTTCTTACCCCAACCCTGCAGGATCAGCATGTTCAGCGCGCGGCGGCGCTCCAGCTCACCGGGCGAGCGGTGCCCGTAGCCGCGCGCGTAGCCGCCGTGCAGGATGAGCTTGTCGACCCGCTCGGGGTGCTTGACCGCGTAGGCGATGGACTGGGCGCACCCCTGTGAGATGCCGAACAGCGAGAACTTCTCCAGCCCGGCGGCATCGACCACCGTCTCGAGGTCGGCGACGAAGGCGTCGAACGACAGGTCATCCACCTCCCAGTCCGACAGGCCGTTGCCGCGCTGATCGTAGCGGATCAGGCGGAAGTCCTGTGACAGCTCGCGGATGATGTGGCTCCACACCGGGCTCTCCCAATCGAATTCCAGGTGGTTGAGCCAGTTGGCCGCCTTGACCAGCGGCGGACCGCTGCCCGATGACGACCAGGCGATGCGGACGCCGTCGTGGGTGGTGGTGTAGCGGATCTCTTGGGTGATCATGGGAAGCGGAATTCTAACAGCCGACTCAGCGGCAGTGTCTGCGGCGCCTGATCACTCAGCGGATCAAAAGAAGTAGGGAACTTTTCGCGCCGCTGGGGAGTTTTAAAAGGGGAGCCGAAATCCCAACCGACACAGGCAGACTCATGGACAGTATCTGGCAGGACATTCGTTACGCCGCCCGCATGCTCGGCAAGAACCCCGGGTTCACGGCCGTCGCGGTGCTCGTGCTGGCGCTCGGCATCGGCGCCAACACGTCGATGTTCACGCTCACCAACTCGCTGCTGCTGCGGCCGATCGAAGCCAAGCAGCCGGAGCGGCTGGTGGCGCTGTACAGCAAGCACACGACGCGGCCCGATTCGTACCGGTCCTTCTCCTATCCGAACTTCAAGGACATCCGCGAGCTCAACACCACGTTCGACGGCGTGCTGGCGCACGATCTGACCCTCGTCGGCGTCACCGAAGGAGAGGTCACCGAGCGGGTGTTCGCCGAGTTCGTCTCCTACGACTACTTCAGCACCTTCGGCGTCGAGCCTTTCATGGGGCGCTTCCTCACACGAGAGGAAGAGGTGCCGGGCGCCGCTATTCCGGTCGCGGTGATGAGCTACGAGTACTGGCGCAAAAAGGGGTCGGACCCCGACATGGTGGGCAAGACGCTCACCGTGAATGGGCAGCCGGTCACCGTGGTCGGCATTGCGCCGCGCTACTTCACCGGTCGTACGGCATTGCTGTCGTCTCGCCTCTACCTGCCGTTCGGCATGTACCACCTGTTGATGAACGACATGTTTCGCGATGACACCGTGCTGAGCGAGCGTGACAACTACGCGCTGATGCTCATCGGGCGGCTCAAGGACGGTCTGGGCATCGACGAGGCGAACGCGCAGCTCGCCGTGCTCGCGGCCAGCATGGAGGAGACCTATCCGGGCGCCAACGCCGACCACACCATCATCGTGGGGCCGCTGTCGCGCCTGTCGGTGAGCACCGCACCGGACAACGACGACGTGCAGCTCGGGCTCGTGGCATCGGTCCTGCTGGCGATGACGGCCATCGTGCTGGTGATTGCCTGCATCAATCTCGCCAACCTGCTGCTGGCGCGCGGCGCCGCACGGCGCAAGGAGTTCGCCATCCGCGCTGCGATCGGCGGCGGGCGGCTGCGGATCATCCGCCAGTTGCTCACCGAGGGGCTCATGCTGTCGGCGCTCGGCGGCGTCGCCGGGCTGCTGTTCGCCTACTGGTCCAACAGCATGCTCACCGCCTCGCTGAACCAGCTTATGGCGTTGAGCGGCTTCACCATGGATATCGTGCTGCGTTCGGCCCCCGATGTGCGCGTCGTGCTGGCGACGATGGCTTTCTGCCTGGCCGGCACACTGCTATTCGGTTTCGGCCCGGCCTGGAAGCAGTCGCGCCCCGACGTGATGGGCGACCTCAAGGAGCAGGCGGGTTACGGCGCCGGCCGCGGCCGCCAGCGCCTGCTCGGGCAGCGCAACCTGTTGCTGATGAGCCAGGTCGCCCTGTCGATGGTCCTGCTCACCGCCGCCGGCCTGTTCGTGCGCGCTTCGTTCAAGGCGGCAGCCATCGACCCGGGTTTCGACCTCGACAACGGGCTGGTGGCGGAGATCGACCCCAGCCTGGTGGGCTACGACGAGCCCCGCACGAAGGAGATGTATCGCGTTCTCGTCGAGCGCCTCGACGGTATCCCGGGCATCGAGATGACCAGCCTGGCCGCCACCGTGCCGTTCGGCAGCGTGTCCAACGGCGACGCGGTACGGCGCGCCGAAGCCCGGCCCGGCTCGGCCGAGGACGGCACCAACGCATTCGCCACGGTGAGCGCGCGGTCGAACATCGTCGGCGCGGACTACTTCGCCACCTTGGGTATACCGCTGTTGCGCGGTCGCGAGTTCAGCCGCCTGGAGACCGAGTCCGACAGCGGTCCCCGCGTGGCGATCGTCGACGAGCTGCTGGCCGAAGAGCTGTGGCCGGGCGAAGAGCCCATCGGCCGGCAGATCGGCTTCGGCCGCGACCCCGAGGACCGTGGTGAGGAGATGGAGGTCGTGGGAGTCGTGGCGACGGTGCGCGACGACCTGTTCCCCAACGAGCCCGGCCCGCACGTCTACGTACCGTACGGGCAGAGCTTCCAGAGCGGCATGAACCTGCACCTGCGTGCCGCGACGCACGATCCCGAGCGACTCGACGCATTGCTGCTGCAGGTGCGCGACGCGATTCGCGCAACCGATGCGGAGCTGCCGATCATGCGGCTCGAGACCATGAAAGACCACGTCCGCGAAAGCGCCGGCCTGTGGCTGGTGCGGCTGGGTGCGACGATGTTCATGGCTTTCGGCGTGCTGGCGCTCTTCCTTTCGGTGGTCGGCATCTATGGGGTGAAGGCCTACACCGTGGCACAGCGGGCACACGAGATCGGCATCCGCAAGGCACTCGGCGCGACCTCCGGCGACACCGTGCGGCTGTTCGTGCGCGAGGGGGTGGCGCTGACCGGCATCGGGCTGGCGATCGGGCTTTTGCTGGCGGCCGGTGTCGCACAAGTGCTGAGCAGCCTGCTGTACGAGGTCAGCGCGCTCGATCCGCTCGCCTTCGTCGCCGCGGTGGCGATCCTGGCCGCGGCCTCGCTGTTCGCCTCCTACATTCCGGCACGCCGCGCCGCGAGCGTCGA
The DNA here is from genome assembly GCA_050114655.1 of Acidobacteriota bacterium. Lineage (GTDB taxonomy): Bacteria > Acidobacteriota > UBA890 > UBA890 > UBA890 > JASFRZ01. The sequence continues at coordinate 297 of JASFRZ010000231.1, read as the reverse complement.
CGCGATCACCGCGCTGCGGCAGCAATAGCGAGGCGCCTCGTTCGGTTGGCAGCTCGTCACGCACTGCCCCCGCGCAGGGCGCACAGCTTTGCTTGCCCTCGCGGGGCGCGCAGCATTCCTGAACTGTATTAGTTGACTTATACACCTGAGGGCGGCATAATCGGGGTGTATTAGTTAACCTATACACTTGGAATCACGATGATCCTGACCATCGACCCGCACAGCGGCGTCCCCGCCTACCGGCAGATCATCGACCAGGTACGGTTCCACGTCACCAGCGGCCTGCTGCAACCGGGC
>JASFRZ010000230.1:0-7857 GCA_050114655.1 Acidobacteriota bacterium | reverse complement strand
CGAGCCCTTCGTCGGTCCGGACGAGGTCTTGAACAAGCTGTTCATCCGGCTGGCCGAGGAGTGGGACGGATTCGCGGTCAATCCCGCCACGTTTCACGACGCCGGTGAGGTGGTGGTTGTCGAGGCGCGCTACTCGGGCGAGTACAAGGCAACCGGAAAGTCCGCTGACATTCAGGTCTGCCACCTGTGGACGCTGCAGGACGGCAAGATCGCCAAGTTCCAGCAGTACGTCGACACGGCCAAGATGCAGGACGTCATGGGAGCAGCTTGACGCGCGCCACGCTCAGTTCTCACGCACTCATCCTGGCGCTGGCCTTCGGCACGATGTCGCCGGCGCAACAGGCCCCCGCGCCGGTCGCCGAGCTCGACGCGGTGATCGATGCGATCGTCACGCGCGTTCCGCGTGACGCTCCGGAGGCGGACCGTCCCGACCCGGCGGTGCTACTCGAGCGCCTGCGGGCGATCGATCCGGCGGAGCTTTCGTTCGACGAGCAGATCGACCGGCGCTTCGCCGAGACTGTCCTGATCGGCCGCATCGTGCAGCCGCAACCCGGCGAGCCGATGGGCGAGGCCGCCTACACCCGCATGCTGCGCGAGCAGTACCTGCTGCCCTACGATGCCGCAGGCCTGTGGGACTACGCCTGGCAGCAGTTCGACGCCACGGTAGCGCAGCTCGATGCCATCGCCGCCGAGATCGACCCGGCCAAGAGCTGGCTGCAGATCGCCGACGAGGTGAAACAGGACCACCCCGATCCGCTGCGGATGATCGAGGCGCACCAGGAGGTGGTCGACGCGGCCCGCGCCCATCTGATCGATCACGACCTGATGTCGCTGCCGTGGCCGGAGACCTGTACGGTGGTCCGGCGCACTCCGACGCCCGGCAACAACCCCTACTACGGCAACTTCTCCGGCGCCACGCGGCGTGACCCCGGACCGAACGGCGAGCTGCGCGGCGAGTGGCACATCAACCCGTTCGATCCGGCCTGGGACGAGCAGACCAAGCAGGACTACCTGGTCGAGCACGACTGGGGCGTCATCCTGGTGACCGCGCCGCACGAGACCTACGGCGGCCACCACGTGCAGATCATCTATCAGATGCACAACCCGCGGCGCCTGCGGCGGGCGCAGAGCACGCCGATGTTCACCGAGGGCTGGGGCCTGTACAACGAGCAGCTCTTCCAGGAGACCGGCTTCTTTCCCGACGAGCGCATCCACCTGCGCCAGCTCCAGCTGCGCCTGTGGCGCAATGCGCGCGTCATCTACGACGTCGGCTTGCAGACCGGCCGCATGACGCGCGACGAGGCCATCGCCCTGATGACCGACCGGGTCGGTTTCCTGCGCTGGGCGGCGGAGTCCGAGGTCGATTCCGCGCTGGCGCGGCCGGGCTACTTCATCGGCTACTTCATGGGCATGACGGCGATCCTCGAGATGCGCGAGGAGTACCACCGCCGGCGCGGTGACGCCTTCACCCTGCGCGAGTTCCACGACCGCTTGCTGAGCATCGGCAGCATGCCCCCGGCGCTGGTGCGCGAGGCGCTGCTGTACGGGATCGATTGACGACAGCGCCGTGATACTTTGCGAGCCATGTCGCCGATACTGCCTCCGCTCGGCGAGGCGCCACTGGTCACCGTCGTCACGCCGTCGCTGAACCAGGGCGACTACATCGAGCGCAATCTGACCTCGGTGCGCCGACAGACGTACCGCAACGTCGAGCACATCGTCGTCGACGGCGGCAGCCACGACACCACGCTCGATACCCTCCGCCGCCACGAAGGCGCCTACGATCTACGCTGGATATCGGAGCCGGACGGCGGCATGTACGACGCCGTCAACAAGGGGCTGCGCAACGGGCGCGGCGAGATCCAGGCGTACCTCAACACCGACGACGAGTACTTCCCCTGGACCGTCCAGGTGGCGGTGGACGCGTTTCGTCGCTTCCCGGAGTGCGGCCTGGTGTGCGGCGACGCGCTGTACATCCGCGAGCCGAGCGGCCGCGGCGTGCCGCGCTTCTCGCCGCCCTTCGACCTGGGCATGGTGCGCCGTACCGCGCTGCTGTGCCAGCCGACGGTGTTCTGGCGCCGCGAGGTGTTCGAGGAGCTGGACGGCTTCGATGCCACCCTCCGTTTCGTCGGCGACTGTGACTTCTGGATGCGCGCCGGGGCGCTGTATCGCGTGCACAAAGTCGAGGAAATCCTGGCCATCGACGCGGTTCGCACGGAAGCGCTGCGGACGCGCTACAAGGGTCAGCTCATGGCCGAACTCGAGGGCCTGCGCGGGCGCTACGGCCCCCGCGAAGGCCCCGTCTACTTGGTGTATTCTCTCGCCGACTCGTGGCGTCAACTCGTTGGAATGCAATGGCGCTTCACGATGTTCACGGGGATGGCGATTGCAGCGCGGCTCCTACCGGCTTGGCGACACGCGGGCCGCTGGAAGCACTTTCTATCCGAGACGGAGAGCGTCGAGCTTTCGCTCGGCCGGCTCATCATGGGCAACGTGCCGCTGCGAAATCGTCCGCTCGGTGTCGGCTCCGTGAGCAGAGTGGATGGAAAGGCGCGAGCGCGTGGCTGAAGCGGACACACACGATCACGATCCGTCCGAGAACATCGGCGTCTACATTGCCTCGCTTGCAGGGCAGGACGGCGAGGACGCGCTGACGCCGGTGGGCGAGGCGTCGGTCCGTCGTGCGATCAAGCGCGGCATCGACGTGGTGTTCGGCATCCTCGGGCTGATCCTCGCCGCTCCGCTGATCGCCGCTCTGGCGCTGACGGTTCGTCTGAAGACCGGCGGCCCCGGCTTCTTCACGCAGCAGCGCGTGGGAATGGGAGGCCGGACGTTTCCGATGATCAAGATCCGCACCATGGTGGTCGGCTCGGAGGGGGATCTACCGGCGCACCTCGACGATGACCCGGCGTTGCGTGAACAGTGGGAAACCCGCTTCAAGCTGCGCGCGGACCCGCGCCTGATCCCGGGGCTCGGGGCGCTGCTGCGCAGCTACAGTCTCGATGAGCTGCCGCAGCTGTGGAACGTGGTGCGGGGTGACATGAGCCTGGTGGGGCCGCGACCGTTTCCGGAGTATCACGTCGCCCGATTCACGCCCGAGTTCCGTCACCTGCGCGAGCAGGTGCGCCCGGGGCTCACCGGCCTCTGGCAGGTGACCGTGCGCAGCGGCGGCGACCTGGAGGCGCAGGAGGCGTACGACGGCTATTACCTCCGCAACTGGTCCATCGGGCTCGACCTGTCCATTCTCGCCCGTACCATCAAGCCCGTCCTGACGGGTCGGGATGCGCACTGAGCGAAGGCGCGACCGCTTTGCCTGACGCCGAGCGGGCGGGCGTTGCGGCGAGCCCCGTGCCGGCTCCCGAGATCGCGCCGGCCGTGGGCCTGGCGAGGCGCCGCTGGCTGCTGCTTCTCGCCCTCCTGGTTACGCCGATCAGCATGCACGGGGCCGAGGCCCTGTTTCTGCTCTACCTGTTGGCGGTCGCGGTGGCGACGCCCTGGCGCGCCCTGCCGCGGCGCCGCCTGGTGTGCCTGGCGGCATGGACGGCGGTCGCGGCGCTGTGGCTCATTCGCGGCACCAGCGGCGCCGCTGGCTGGTATCACCCGCTGGCGGCAGCGCAGCGACACCCGGTGAGCCTGTTCGACTATCTGCTGATGCTGTTCGGCTTCGCGGTGATGGTGGTCGACCACTACTCCGTGCGCGACGTCAAGGCGATCCTCACCACGCTGGTGGCGACCGTGCCGATCCACTTCGTGTTCGCCGTCGGGCAACGGTACCTCGGCTGGGGACCGTTCTGGAGAGCGCTGCCGATCGGTGACGGGTGGCTGCTGGAGCTCAACCTGCGCATCCCCGAGCTGCTCGCCGGGCGGATCAGTGCCGGGCTGGTGCATCCCAATCGTCTCGGGGCCTACTCGCTGCTCTGCTGCGTGGCGGCCGCGGCGCTGCTGGCCAACGAGATGCGAGCCCGCCCGACGAGCGGCGCCGGCCCGGCGCAACGGGCGCGCAGCGACGCGCTGGCCGCAATCATCGTGTTCTGCCTGGTGATGCTGGTGTGGTCGGGATCGCGTGGCGCCTGGCTGTCGGCGGTCGTAGTCTCGCTGCCCGTTGCCTGGCTGGTCGGGATCCGCTGGCGATACGTCATTGGCCCGATTGCGGCGACCGCGGTCGTGGTCGCCGCCGCGGCGCTCGAGCTCGGCGCCCTCACCCGCGCGGCGCGGCGGGTGGTTCCGGTGGTCGTCTGGGGGCGCCTGACCTCCTCACCGCCCGCCGGGTTGCGCGTCAGTGCCCCCGATTGGAGGCTGAGTGTCTACCGTTGCACGTGGGACCTCGCCGCCGAGCGTCCGTTCACCGGGTGGGGCGTCGGGGGGTGGGTCGATGTATGCGAGCAACGGCTGGCGCGGGTGATCAACCACGCCCACAACATCTTCCTGCAGGTGGCGGTGGAGAGCGGATGGGTTGCGGCGGTCATCTTGATGGTGTCGCTCGCCTGGGTGCTGGGGGCGCCCTTTGGCGAGCTTCGACTGCTGCGCGAGCCCGCCGCGCGCCTTCTCTACGGTGCCCTGGTGTTGATGGCGGTTGTGGTGTTGCTGACCAATCAGACGTCGATGGTGCTGATGCAGGCGGCGCGGCTAGAGATTGTCCTCGCCGTCGCGCTCGCCGTGCCTTATTCGCTCGTCTTCCACCGGCCGGTCCGGTGAGCGGAAGTCGCGCATGCCGAGCGATTGCAGCAGCAGCAACCCGATGAAGTGCAGGTTGCCAAGCAGATAGCGGCGCCACAGCCGGCGGGGCTCCGTGCACAGCCGGAACAGCCACTCGAGGCCGCTACGCTGCATCCACCGCGGCGCCTGCGGTTTCAGTCCGGCGTGAAAATCGAAGGCGGCGCCGACGCCGATGAGCGTAATCGCCGGCAGCTCGTCGACAACCTCCGCCATCCAGCGTTCCTGCTTCGGCGTGCCCAGGCCCACCCACACGATGTTCGCGCCGGAGTTGCGGATTCGCTCGATGTCCCGGGCGCGCTCCGCGACGTTCAGGGGACGGAACGGCGGCGACCGGGTCCCGGCGACCGCCAGCCCCGGGAAGCGCTCGGCAAGCCGGCGGGCGAGCAGATCGGCAACGCCGGCGCCGCCCCCGTAGAAGAAGTGTCGCCAACCGCGCGACACCGACTTCTCGCACACGGCAAGCAGCAGGTCCGGTCCGTAGACCCGCCCTGTCGACGGGAAGCCCTGCCGCCGGCTCAGCCAGACCAGCGGCATGCCGTCCGGCGTGACCATGGTGGCGCCGCTGACGACGCGCCGAAAGCGCTCCTCTCTGCGGCAGGTGATGACCGTGTACGCGTTGGCTGCGCACACGTAGCCTCCCGTACCGCTGTCGACCCACGCGCCGATGCGCTCCACGGCGGTGGTGAGATCGATCGGGTCCACGCCGACGCCGAGGATATCGGGGCGCGCGGTAGCCACAACTCGGTCCCCCGGGGGCGCATCCTGCATCGTCAGAAGCTCGTCTCGATCGGGGTCGCAGCGGGCGCTGCCGCTGCCGTCCAGCGAGCACGTCCGGTGCGGCGCTCGTCCGCGGAGTAGAAGTGCCGCGCGAATTGCGAGTCGTAGAGGGAATCGACCAGCCTTGTGGGGAGCGCCAGCGAGCGGCGGAACTCGTCGTAGCTCGACTTGTGCCGTTTGCCGCGCGCGGCGGCCTCGTTGACCCGTTCGAGAACGACGGAGTCGAGCTCCAGGAACCCTGCCAGCAGCGCAGCGATCGTCTCGTCGGGCAGCTCGATCTTGAACAGCAGCACATCGACGCGACCCTCCCGTACCGTGGCATGCCCGACCGCCGCGTCGAAGGCGTGGGCGTACACGTCGATGCCCAAGGCATTGCGCATTTCCCGGTCGAACCACCTCACCCCGACGTCATGGGGGTAGCGCTCCAGGAAGCGGTGCTGCAGCTCGCTCACCGACGCGTGCGCCGGATCGTCGACGTAGCGCTGCAGGTTCTGAAAGAAGCCGGAGATGTTGCGCGATACCGGATCGCGTACCGGCGAGATGACCCGGAGGGGGGGCGCGCCGCCGGAGATGAAGCGCCGGTGCAAGAGGGCCGACACCGAGCGCTGGCGCCACGGGTCGTTGCGGTAGTTGTCCGGAACCAGCCGGTGCGTGCGGAAGACGCGGCGGCACCCCGCCGAGCGCGCCGCGGCGGCGATCGACATCGAGCCGACCTTGCCCGTCTGATAGACGAGCACCGGGGGGCCACGCCGAACGTACAGGTCACAGAGGAATCGAACCGGAGATATCACCGTGGCTGGCATGATGTCACGGTGCAGCGCATCCGACTATACTGGCGCGAGCAATGTCCGATCCGCTGCCGGAGCTGTCCGTCGTCATCGTCGTCGGCAACCTCCGCCGGCGTGGCGCCCGCGCGCTCGCCAGCGTGTTGCAGCAGGATGTGATCGACCGCATCGAGCTGTTGCTCATCGAGTGCGGCGCACAGGACAACGAGCCGCTGCCGGGCTCCGACCATCCGGCGGTGCGCGTAATCCGCATGTCTCCCACCGTCCACTTCGGCATCGCCCGGGCGCGCGGCACGCGAGAGGCGCGCGCTCCCGTCGTCGTTTTCCTCGAGGAGCACTGCGAGGCGCAGCCGGGCTGGGGAGCGGGCCTGATCGAGGCTCACCGCGAGAGCTGGTCGGCGGTGTCCAGCCAGATCAAGAACCTGAACCCGCACGAAGGCGTGAGCGACCCGGTCTTCGTCAACTCGTACGCGCCCTGGATGTATCCCACGGCCGGAGGGCGACGCGACGCCTTGCCGGGGCACAACGTCTCCTTCAAACGCGACCTTCTCCTGCAGTACGGTGACAAGCTCCCCGAGCTGCTGCTCATCGACACCATCCTGTTGCAGCAGCTCGCCCAGCAGGGGCACGATCTCTGCCTCGCCCCGCACGCCGTTCACGCGCACCTGAACGAGACCACGGTCAGGCGCTTCTTTCCCATCTACTGGCACTGGAACCGTTGCTTCGGGTCGTTGCGGGCGCGCTATCTCGGCTGGTCGAGGCCGCACCGCGCGGCGCGCGTTCTCGCGACGCCGCTGCTGCCGTTCGTACGCTACGCCAAGCTGCTGTTGCTGGTGCACAGGGACTACCGCGAGCATCTCGGCACCGTGCTGCGCGGCGCGCCGGTCATTCTCTCCACCGGTGCGGTCGCCGGCTTCGGGCAGGCGGCCGGCCTGCTGTTCGGCGTCGGTGACTCGCCGCAACGCTTCTCGGACCTCGAGATCAATCTGGCGCGCACATCGCACGGCAATGAATAGCCCTGCGGCGGGCCGGGCCCCCCGCGTCAGCGTCATCATCCCGGCGTACGACTCGGACGCCACCATCGAGGGTTGCCTCGACGCCCTGGCAGCCCAGGATTACCGCGACTTCGAGGTCATCGTCGTCGACTCGAGCCCGTCGCGCCGCTGCCACGATGCGGTGCGCGCGAAGTACCCCGAAGTACGCGCCGTGCACAACGAGCGCCGCCTGTTGCCGCACGCCGCGCGCAACGAGGGCGCCGAGCTGGCGCACGGGGAGCTCCTGGTGCACACCGATCCCGACGTCTATGCCGAGCACGACTGGCTCGCCCGCCTGGTGGCGGCGCACGACGAGGGCGGCGCGCTGGTCGCCGGCGGCGTCGGTTGCTACGGCGAAGCAGGTTTCGACTGGGCGGTGCACCTCGCCAAGTACGATTCGTGGCTGCCGGGTGCGAAGCGTTGCGAGGTGAACATCGCCCCCACCGCCAACCTGCTATGCCCGCGCGGCATCCACCGGGAGATCGGCGGCTTCCGCGACCGCTGGTGGATCGCCGACACGCTGTTCTCCTGGCACGCGGTGGAGC
>JASFRZ010000229.1:0-7871 GCA_050114655.1 Acidobacteriota bacterium | reverse complement strand
GATGGCGTTCGTGATGCTGATGGTGATCATGAGCCCGGCCTTCCTGCGCACAGGCGCCCCGTTGCTGTTCATGCCCTGGGCGCGTTCAGCCTTCGCCAACCCCTACGCGATCGAGGTCACGCCGGGCGACGTACAGATCGCCCGGGGCGCCGACCAGATGGTCACCGCACGCCTGGTCGGTTTCGACTCTGACCGCGTCGAGATCGCCGTGCGGGACAGCGGCGGCGACTGGGAGCGCTGGCCGATGGCCAGCGAGGAAGGAGACGGAGACTACGGCTTCCTGGTGTTCGACGTCGGTAGCGACACCGATTACTTCATCGAGTCGGCCGGCGTGCGCTCCAACCTCTACAGCATCGAGGTCGTCGACCTGCCCTACGTCGATACCATGGCGCACGAGTACCGGTTCCCGGCCTACAGCGGGCTGGAGCCGCAGCAGGTCGAGGACGCCGGGGACATCGCCGTGTTGCGCGGCACCGAAGTCGGGGTGACGGTGACACCGACCGTCGAGGTGCCTGCCGGCCTCCTGGTGGTGAGCTTCGACGACGCCGATGGGCCCGTCGAGGTGCCGCTCGCCGTGCAGGAAGGCGGCGCCTTGACCGGAACCTTCGAGATCACCGGTGCGGGCTCGTACCACGTCGAGTTGCAGGGCTTCGGCGGCGGCATGAACGCCGCCTCTCCCGACTATTTCATCGACGCCCTCGACGACCAGCCACCGCGGGTCGCCTTCGAAACACCCGGTCGTGACACCACTGTGAGCCCGCTCGACGAGTCCTTCGTCGAGGTGGTCGCGGAGGACGACTTCGCCCTCACCGGTGTCGAGCTGGTGTACTCGATCAACGGCTCCGAAGAGGTCTCGGTACCGCTATTCGCGCCCAACGCGGGCGACGCGATGACCACCGACGTGAGCGCCGGCCACACCTTCTACGTGGAGGAAGAGGAGCTTCAGCCGGGGGATTTCATCTCTTATTACGCGCGCGCCTACGACAACCAGGGCGCTGGACAGGTGTCCACCACCGACATCTACTTCATGGAGGTGCGCCCGCTCGACCGGACCTTCCGGCAGTCGCAGCAGGGCGGCGGCGGCGGCGGTGGTGGCGGCGGCGGTGGCCAACAGGAAGACACGGCCTTCGCACGGCGGCAGCGTCAGATCGTCGCGGCGACCTTCCGCCTCATCCGCGATCGCGCCAAGATCAGCGACACCCAGTACGAGAGCGACCTCGGCACGCTGGCAGTCAACCAGGCGCGGCTGCGCGAGCAGGTCGAGCTGATGCTCGGCCGCACCTCGCAGCGCGGCGCCATGATGCCGGGGTCGGACTTCGAGAAGATGGCCGAGTTCCTGCGCAACGCGGTCGCCGAAATGGCTCCGGCGGAAGAAGAGCTCGGCCGCATGGACGCCGAGGCCGCCCTGCCCCCCGAGCAACGCGCGCTGCAGCACCTGCAACGCGCCGAAGCGCTGATGCGCGACGTCCAGATCAGCTTCCAGCAGGGCGGCGGCGGCGGTGGCGGGCAGCAGGGGCAGCAGCAGCTCAACGAGGATCTCGCCGACCTGCTCGACCTCGAGATGGAAAAGCTACGCAACCAGTACGAGCAGGTGCAGCGCAGCCAGCAGCAGCAGGCAGACCAGGAGGTCGACGAAGCCCTGCAACGCCTCGAGGAGCTGGCGCGCCGGCAGCAGCAGGAGAATGAGCGCCAGCGCCGCCTGGCCGGCCTGCCGCAGAACCAGAGCGGCGGCGGGGGCGGTGGCAGTCAGCGCCAGCTCGCCGACGAGGCCGAGGAGCTCGCCCGCCAGCTGCAGCGGCTGGCGCGCGAGAACCAGAACCCGCAGATGGAGGAGCTGTCGCGACGCCTGCAGGAGGCCGCCGATTCGATGCGGCGTGCCGCTGCGAACAACAACGACCGTGCACTGGCCGAGGGCCTCAACGCGCTCAATACGCTGCAGCAGGCCCGAGACTCCCTCCAGGGCGAGCAGAGCCGGCGCCTGCAGCGCGACCTCGAAGACGTGCAGGATCGCATCGACCAGTTGCAGCAGGAGCAGGAGAAGATCGCCGAGGACGTGCGGCAGATCGGCACCGACGCGGCAAGCGGCGGCGACCGCCAGCGCTTGATGGAACAGATGCAGCGGGTGCTCGACCGCAAGGACGAGCTCGCCGGGCAGATCGCCGGCCTGGAGGATCAGATCGAGACCATGGCGCGCGAGTCACGGCGCGACGAGCGCGAGGCCGCCCGCAAGCTGCAGGAGACCTCCAACTGGATGCGTGACTCCAAGCTCGCTGACAAGGTGCGCTACTCGAAGGGCGTCGCGCAGCAACGCCTCGGTCCCTACGCCGAGCAGTTCGAGGAGCAGATCACCAACGATCTCGATCGACTGGGCGAGATGGTCGACGAGGCGCAGGAGCTGGTCGAGGGCCCGCAGCAAGACCAGATCACCGACGCGCTCGACGACACACGTAGCCTCATCCGCGGCCTTGAGTCGCTCGCCGAACGCTACGACCAGGGCCTGGAACGCCAGGAACAGGGCCAGCAAGGCGAGCAGCAGGAACAACAAGGCGAGCAACAGGGTCAGCAAGGCCAGCAGGGTCAGCAAGGCCAACAGGGTCAGCAAGGCCAGCAGGGTCAGCAAGGCCAACAGGGTCAACAAGGCCAACAGGGTCAACAAGGCCAACAGGGTCAGCAAGGCCAGCAGGGTCAGCAAGGCCAGCAGGGTCAACAAGGCCAGCAGGGCGGCCAGCAGCAGGGCCGCCTGGGCGGCCGCAACAACGGCAGCCCGTTCGGCGGCGCCAACTTCGGCGGCCGCGGCGGCAACTGGGACGGTGACTGGACCGATCAGCAGCGCCAGTACGCGACCGAGTACAACCGCCGCATCGACGAGGCCGAGGCCCTGCGCGATCGCCTGCGCGAAGAGGGCCAGCAGGTCACCGATCTCGACTCGATCATCCAGGAAATGCGTGACTGGGAGTTCGACGGGACGCCGCGCGGCATTGACGAGCTGCGCGACGAGGTGATCGAGAACCTCAAGCTGTTCGAGTACACGCTGCGCCGACTGGCCGAAGTGGAGACCGGCCCGCGCCCGGCGCTGGCCGACTCCGATGAGGTTCCGGAAGGCTATCGCCAGCAGGTGGAGGAGTACTTCCGCGCGCTCAGCCGCGGTTCCGCGTCGGGCGGCGGGCGCTAGCCAGGCCGGCGGTTCCCGCGACGAAGCTCGAGCGTCCCGGACACCGGCAGTCGCGCGCGGCGGCCCGCCGGCTCACTTGCGCTTCTTCTGCTCCTCGTGGCGCCACAACCACGGAAAGAGCACGAACACCACGAACGCGGCGATCGCCGGGACCGCGATGATCACCAGGATCGGCGGAGTCTCCACGATGTCGTCCCTCCCTCAGCCGTTCTGCTTGGCACCGGCGTACTGCCCGTCGATGTACTCCTGCACGCTCGGGCGTTCCCAACCCGCCGCTCGCGCATCGAGCGACTGATTGCAGCGGCCATGTCCTCGGGGCCGCGCATGCTCATGGTTGGGCCTCCCTTCTCGGCAGGCGATCGGCCCGCATGGCCTTTGCCCTACCGTCGGGTGACGCGCCGTCCTCTGCGACGACGCCCCACTTCAGTGAGAATCGCCGAGGCTCTCCTGCTCGTCGGACGACAGCACCTCGCGGACCTTTGCACTGTCATAAAACGAGCGCACCTCGGTAATCAAGTCACCCGCGACGGTAACCCAGTCGCACGACGGCACCGCGCCCTTGGGCGTGCGGTTTTCAAACCACACCGCCGCGCGATCGCTGCTCGCGATCACCTCGACGATCTCCAGCTCGGTGACGCTCTTACGCGCCATCGGCTCGACCGTCGCGAGGTAATGATCGCGCCCTTCGAGGCGACCGAACGGGCTGGTATGGACGAAATCAGGCGCCAGCCGTTGTCGCAACCAGTCCATATCCATGCGGATCCACGCTTCGATCCAGCCTACCGCCAGCTCCCTGCTGTGCGCGCTCATCTGTCGCGATCCCGCTGTTCCTGCGCTCGACGCATTCTGGATGCTCCTGGGGGAGCGACCCGGGCAGAGCGACGTGGCCCGAGGGTAGGCGACGGCCAACGACGCTGCAATGGGCGCTACGTGGAAGCGCAGCGTGTCGCCGGAAACTGTGCCGTGACCCCGGCGCTGCTCACACGATAAACGGAATGACTCGCTTGGTGCGCCGCGCGTACTCCGCGTAGTCGGGATACGCTGTGCGCAGAAACCGTTCCTCGAGCAGCATTCGTGCCGCGAGACCCGCGGTCACCAGGGCCGCCGCGGCCAACGACTGCCCGGTCGGCGCTTGCACCTGCCCCGCCCACACGAAGTAGATGATCGAGGCGTAGATCGGGTGGCGCAGATAGCGGTACGGCCCGGTCCTGACCAGCTCGCCCTCGGAGGTGCTCGCCGCCGCGTGGAAGCTCCGCAGGCCGAAGGTCTGTCGAGCCCACAGCATCAGCAGCGCGGCCGCGACCTGGACGCCGATGAGAATCGGACTCGTCGCGACGAGATGCCCCAGCAACAGAAGGGCAATGATGCCGGCGACTGCTAGTAATAACGCCACCAACGAGAGAGCGTTGCGCAATGACCGGCTGAGCACCGGGTCGACCTCCTGCTGTCGCGGTTGACGGCGCCGACAGTGTGCCACGGATGGAGCCGAACACCGTTCGCCGCCTGCTAGAATTAGCCATCTCAACGCACGGCTGATCCACCGCTGCCGTGCCTTCCCTACCCCGATCTCCGATGAGTCGAGCCGACGTCCTCGAAGCCAATTTGCGTGCCCTCTTCGACGCCGGCCCACGGCCGCGCCCGGCGCGCAATCCAGAGGACCCGGTGGCTCCGGGATCGGGGCTCGACGGATATCGCTTTCTCGAGCTGCTCGAAACGATGTACACGGTGCGGCAGCTCGACCTCGAGGCGCGCGCCCTCAAGGACAGCGACGAGGGCTACTACACCATCGCCAGCGCCGGCCACGAGGTCAACGCCGCGGTGGCCGCCGCCCTGCGTCCCAGTGATCCGGCCTTCCTTCACTACCGCTCGGGCGGCTTTTTCGTCCAGCGAGCGCGGCAGGTGCCAGGGCAGACGCCGATCTTCGACGTGCTGCTGTCGCTCACTGCGGCGGCCGACGAACCGATTGCCGGCGGCCGCCACAAGGTGTTCGGCAGCGTGCCGCTGTTCATCTACCCACAGACCTCGACGATCGCCTCGCACCTGCCCAAGGCCGTCGGCCACGCGGTGGCGATCGGGCGTGCCGAGCACCTCGAGTGGCCGCTGCCGTTCCCCGAGGACGCCATCGTGGTGTGTAGCCTCGGCGACGCCAGCATGAATCACTCCACCGCCGTGGGAGCGCTCAACGCGGCGCTGTGGGCCAGCTACCAGCACATTCCGGTGCCGATCCTGTTCGTCTGCGAAGACAACGGCCTGGGCATCTCGGTCAACACGCCGCCCGGCTGGATCGAAAAGCGATGGGGCAGCCAGCCCGGAATGACGTACGTGCCGGCCGACGGGCTCGACCTGATCGACACCTTCGACGCCGCCACCCGCGCTGTGCAGCGCTGCCGGCGTCGGCGCACGCCGGTGCTGTTGCACCTCGACCTGGTGCGCCTGCTCGGCCATGCCGGCACCGACGTCGAGCTCGCCTACCGCGACATCGAGGAGATCAAGGCCGAGGAGGCGCTCGACCCACTGCTGGCCAACACCCGGCGTGCCATCGACAGTGGCCTGGCTGATGGCGCGCAGCTCGGCGCCCTGTACGACGAGATCGGCGCTCGCGTTCGCCGCGCCGCCCGCGAGGCCGCGCTTCGCCCCCATCTGGAGAGCGCAGCAGCGGTCATGAAGCCGTTGGCGCCCTACACGCCCGATGCCGTGCGCGCGGAGGCCGAGCGCGCGACGGGCTACGGGCTGGAACGGGAGTTATACTTCGGCGGCCCCGACCGTCTGCCCGAGAATCAGCCACCGCGGCTGCTGGCGCAATCGATCAACCACGCGCTGTGCGACCTGCTCGCCAAGTACCCCGAGATGCTGGTGTTCGGCGAGGACGTCGCCAAACGCGGCGGCGTGTACGGCATCACCGCGCAGCTGTACGAGAAGTTTGGCGCCGGACGCGTCTTCAACACCTTGCTCGACGAGCAGAGCATCCTGGGCATGGCAATCGGCGCCGCGCAGCTCGGCTTCCTGCCGGTTCCCGAGATCCAGTACCTCGCCTATTACCACAACGCGGAGGACCAGATCCGCGGTGAGGCCTCCTCGCTGCAGTACTTCTCCCGCGGCCAGCTACGCAACCCGATGGTCGTGCGCGTCGCCGGATGGGCCTACCAGCGCGGCTTCGGCGGCCACTTCCACAACGACAACTCGATCGCCGCGCTACGCGACGTCCCCGGCGTGGTGATCGCGACGCCGGCGCGCGGCGAGGATGCAGTGGGCATGCTGCGTACGCTGCTGGCGCTGGCCAAGGTGGACGGCCGCGTGGCGTTCTTTGTCGAGCCCATCGCGCTGTACCGCACGCGCGACCTGTACGAAGACGGTGACGAGAGGTGGCTCGACGCCTTTCCCGCACCCGGCGCTGCGGTCGAGCTCGGTTGCGCGCGTGTCTACGACGAGCACGACGGCGGCAATCCCGACGTCGCCCTGGTCAGCTGGGCCAACGGCCTCTGGCGCTCGTTGCGTGCCGCCCGCACGCTGCGCGAAGAGCACGGGGTGCGCGCGCGGGTCGTCGATCTTCGCTGGCTGCAGCCGCTCGATATCGACACCCTGTGTGCCGCGGCGCATGCGGCGGGCCGCGTTCTGGTGGTCGATGAGGGGCGCCGTACGGGCGGCACCAGCGAGGCAATCATCACCGCTCTGGTGGAGGAGTATCCCCGGCGTCACGATGGCGCATTGCCCCGCATGGCGCGCTACTGCGGCGAAGACACCTTCATTCCCCTCGGCCCCGCGTGGGGACACGTGCTGCCGAACGAGCAGGGCATTGTGGAGCGCGTCCTGCGGCTCGAGGGCAGCGCAGACACGCCGGGAGCACGGCAATGAGTCGCCCCGCCCTGCTGCTCTGCCCCGGCCGCGGCAGCTACACAGCCAGCGAGCTCGGCTACCTGACCCGTCCCCTGGCGGATGAGCGCCGCGCGGCGCTCGAAACGGCGATCGACCGGGTGGACCAGGGCCGCGCCGCCCGCGGCGATGCGACGATCCGCGCGATGGACGGTGCCGACAGCTTCTCGAGCGACTTCTTACGCGGCGAGAACGCCTCCGGCCTGACCTTCGCCTGCACGGCGCTTGACTTCCTGCGCCTGGATGGGGACGCCGTCGACGTCGTCGCGGTGGGCGGCAACAGCATGGGCTGGTACTCCGCCCTCTTCGCCGGCGGCGCGCTGGACCTCGACGATACCTTCACATTGATCGAAACGATGGGAGCGGCGACGCGCGACGGCGCGATCGGCGCGCAGCTCATCTATCCGCTGGTCGATGAGCAGTGGCACGTCGACGCCGAGCGCCGGCAGCACGTACAGCAGGCACTGTCCGCGGTGACGTCGGCCGGTGCGCAGGCCGGCTGGTCGATCCGCTACGGCGGCTACGCGGTGCTTTGGGCCGACCAGGCGGGGCTCGGGGTGCTGCTCTCCGCGCTGCCCGAGACCAACGTCGGCAGCCGCAAGTATCCGCTCACCATACCCGGGCACTCGGCCTTCCACTCGTCGCTCATGACGGCGGTGTCGCGCGACGGTCTGGAGGCACTCGCCGGTCTGGCGTGGCGTCCCCCGGTGCGACCGCTGATCGACGGCCGCGGCGCGCAGTGGCGCCCCCTCGGCTGCGATCCCACAGCGCTGTACCGCTACACGCTCGACACACAGGTCACCGAGACCTTTGATTTCTCCGCCACGGT
>JASFRZ010000228.1:0-7934 GCA_050114655.1 Acidobacteriota bacterium | reverse complement strand
CACGTACTCATATCTCCACGGCGTCCAGAGCCGCTCCATCGTGCTCCCCCTTCCGACCACCAGGACGCGACAACGCGTGGGAGTGGCAGCGTGGGGGCAGATGCAAGGCGCAGCGACGCAGGCGATGAGTACCTATCGTCGAGGAGCTGCAACACCGCAGATGCCCCCACGACGCCGCTCCCGCGCTATTGGTTGACCAGCTCGCGCAGGTCCTTGCCGGGCTTGAAGTACGGCACCAGCTTGGCCGGAACCTCGACGCGCTCGCCGGTCTTCGGGTTGCGCCCGACGCGGGCGCGCCGCTGGCGAAGCTTGAACGAGCCGAAACCGCGCAGCTCGATCTTCTCGCGTCGTTGCAGCGAGCCGACGATACTGTCGAAGAAGGTGTTGACGACGACTTCCGAGCTCTTCTTGCTGAGTCGCGAGACCGCCGCGACTTCCTCGATGAGATCGGCCTTGGTCATGCCGCCCTACCCGTCCTCGCGCTCCTCGTCACCCGGTTGCATCTTGCCGAATCCGGAAAGGTCGACAACGTCACCCAGCGTCATCTTACCGTCCTGCTCGTACTGCGTGAGCGGCTCGGAGGGCACTTCGGGCTCGGGCTCCCGGTGCGACGACGGGCTGTCGCCTTCCTTGGCCGACAGGCTGATCTTGTGCGAGTCTGCATCGATCTTGAGGATCTTGACCTTGAGCTTGTCGCCCACCTTGAGCTCGTCGGCGGGGTCCTTGACGTGACGGTCGGCGATTTCCGAGACGTGCACCAGGCCCTCGATGCCGTCGCCGAGCTCGACGAAGGCCCCGAAATTGGTGAGCTTGGTGACCGTCCCTTCGACCACCTCGCCCTGCCTGTGCGCCTCTGCGTATTTGTCCCAGATGTTGGGGCGAAGCTGCTTGAGGCCCAGGGACAGGCGCTGGCGCTCGGCGTCGACGCTGAGCACGGCGACCTCGACCTCCTGTCCCTTCTGCAGAACCTCGGAAGGATGCTCGACGCGCTTGGTCCACGACATGTCGGAGATATGGATCAGGCCGTCGATCCCCTCCTCGATCTCGACGAAGGCGCCGAAGTCGGTCAGGTTACGCACACGACCCTGAATGATGTTGCCCTCTTCGTACTTCTCGGCAATCAAACGCCACGGGTTGGGCTCGGTCTGCTTCATGCCCAGCGAGATACGGCGGTTTTCCTCGTCGACATCGAGGATCACCACGTCGACCTCGTCGCCGACCTCTACCAGCTTCGAGGGGTGCTTGATGCGCTTGCGCCAGGACATCTCGGAGATGTGCACCAGGCCCTCGACGCCCTCTTCGAGCTCCACGAAGGCACCGTAATCGGTCAGGCTGACCACCTTGCCCTGGATGCGCGAGCCTGCCGGGTACTTCTCGGACACACCTACCCACGGGTCGGGCATGCGCTGCTTGTAGCCCAGAGATACGCGCTCGCGCTCGGGGTCGAAATTCAGAATGACGACGTCGATCTCATCGCCGATGTTGAGCAATTCGGAGGGGTGCGAGATACGGCCCCACGACATGTCGGTGATGTGCAGCAGACCGTCGATGCCGCCGAGGTCGACGAAAGCGCCGTAGTCGGTGATGTTCTTGACGACACCGCCCAGCACATTGCCCGGGTCGAGCTGCTTGAGGGTGTCCTTCTTCTCCTCGGCGCGCTCCGCTTCCAGGACGATCTTGCGCGACACCACGACGTTGGCACGGCGCTTGTTCAGCTTGATGACCTTGACGCGGATTTCCTCGCCGACCATCGACTCGAGGTTGCGTACGGGCCGGATGTCCACTTGCGAGCCGGGGAGGAACGCGCGGACACCGATGTTGACAGCCAGGCCGCCCTTGACCCGATCGACCACCATGCCGTGGATGATCTCGTCGTTCTTGTAGGCGTCCTCGATCTTGCCCCAGACCTTCATCTTCTCGGCTTTTTCGCGCGAGACGACGACGTTGCCTTCCTTGTCTTCGCAACGTTCGAGCAAGACCTCGACTTCGTCACCGGGGGCAACCTCGATGTTGCCCTCGTCGTCGCGGAACTCATCCGCGCGGACGATGCCTTCTGATTTATAACCGATGTCTACGATGACCTCGTCCCCATCGACTTCCAGGACGCGGCCCTTTACGACCTCACCTTCGACAAGCTCTTGAAGGCTCTGGTCAATGAGTTGCATGAGGGTCTCTTCGTCGAGCATTTCCTCGTCGCCGATCACCGGAGTGCTGCTCAGCACAGCCTCCTGCTCGGCGTCGCTCGACTCGACCACAGTCTTCCCCGGCATGGTTTCTGGGTCCTCCATGAATGACGTCGAATACGCCCGCACTTCGGGCGCTCGTTGGAAACTCCATGCTACGGGTCACCCGTCCCCCTGTCAACGCGCAAACCCCCGCAAATAAAGGGCGTCGCCGTCTTGCACGGGGGCTCGTTTCAGCCCCGCGCGTCGATCGTCGCGAGCATCGTGGCGAGGCTCTCCTCCACCGTCTGCGCGCTGGTATCGATGTGCACCGCGTCGTCCGGAGCGACCAGCGGAGAAATCCTGCGGCTGCGGTCCATCCGGTCGCGCTCGCGCACGTCCTCGATCACCTCGGCGCCGCTGCTCTGCGTTCCCAGCTGCGCCGCCCGGCGAGCTAATCGCGTGCTTTCATCGGATGTTACGAAGAACTTGAAGTCAGCGTCAGGAAGCACGACAGTGCCGATATCGCGGCCCTCCAGGACGCCGCCGCCTTCCGCGGCGCGCTGTTGACGCGGCACCAGCCAGGCGCGGACCTCGGAGATCGCGGCGACCCGTGCCGCCGCCTTGCCGATCTCCGGATCACGTAGCAGGTCGGTCACGTCGCGGCCATCGACCCGCACGCGAAAGTCGTCCGGCCGCGCGTCAATCTCCAGGCTCAGGCTCTCCAGCCGGGCGACGATCTCCCCCGGCTCGCGCAGGCCATGCTGGTTCATCGCCCAGGCAACGGCGCGGTACATCGCGCCGGTGTCGACGTACGGCAGGCCGAGTCGCCGCGCCAGCGCCCGGCCGAGCGTCGACTTGCCCGACCCGCTCGGCCCGTCGATGGCGATGCGCAGCGGTCGGCTCACGACGATTTCCCCTGCCCCGCCCCGGCGCTGCGGGCGCGCAGCTCCTCGACCTCGGCAGCCGACAGCTCACGCACGCCGCCGCGCGGCACCCGCTCCAGGGTGAGAGGGCCGATGCGCGTGCGCATCAGCCGGTCGACGCGGTGCCCGGCATCGCTGAACATGCGACGGATCTGGTTCTTCTTCCCTTCATGCAGCACCACGCGCAGCCGGGTGTAGCCGCGCTGGTCCTTCCCCGGCCCGCCGTCCGCCGGCTCGACGCGCTCCAGCACCTCGATCTGGCACGGCATGAGGCGGCGGCCGCCGACCTCCGCGCCACTGCGCAGGCGGTCGAGCTCGTCGTCCGCCGGCCGGCCGCCGACGGTCACCTCGTATTCCTTGTCGATGCTGCTACCGGGACGGGTCACGCGCTGCATCAGGTCACCGTCGTTGGTCAGCAACACCAGCCCCTCGCTGTCGAGATCGAGGCGGCCGGCCGGGTACAGCCGCTCATGAACCGCCAGGGGTAGCAGTCCGGTGACTACCGGACGCCCGCGATCGTCGCTCACCGCGCACAGCACGCCGCACGGCTTGTCGACGACGAAGTAGCGCAATCGCTCGCTGTGCAACGGGTGCCCGTCCAGTGTGATCAGGTCGGCGTCGGGGTCGGCGCCGGCGCCCAGCTCGCGCACGATCTCGCCGTTGACCGCCACCCGCCCGGCGGTGATCAGGCCTTCGGCTTTGCGCCGCGAGGTGACACCGGCGGCGGCGATGATCTTCTGCAGACGCTGCTGCCCCAACGGTTCAGCCCTCCGCTCCATCGAGAGTTCCGGCTAACCCTCGAGCAGCTCTTCGAATTCTTCCGGATCGGGCAGCTCGTCGAGGTCGCGCAGACCGAAGATCTCCAGGAACTGCCGCGTCGTTCCATAAGTGAACGGGCGGCCGACGGCACGCTTGCGCCCGGTGATGCGCACCAGGCCCTGGTCGCGTAGCGTGCGCAGCGCTGTCGAGGGGTCGACCCCGCGCACCGCGGCAATCTCGGCCGCCGTGACCGGTTGACGATAAGCCACCACCGCGAGCGTCTCGAGTGACGCCACCGACAGGCGCGACGGGCGCTCGACCTGGCGCAGAGCGCGGATCCACGCGTCGTATTGCGGCCGTGTGCCGAGGCGGAAGCCGCCGGCGACCTCGAGTAGCTGCAATGCGCTGCCGGCTTGCATCAGACGGTCCGACAGCAGCAGCGCGGCGCGCTCGACCAGCATCGCGCTGATCTGAGCGGCCCACTCGCGTCCCTGCTCGGCCCCCACCGACGCCAGCACCTCGACCAGCTCCCGGACCGGCACCGGATCCTCGGCGGCGTACAGGAGCGCCTCCAGCACCGGCACCACCTGTGCCGACAGGACGTCGTCGCTCACCGCCACGGCATCGGCCGGCGACGCCGCTGCGGAGGCGTCGGCCGCTGGCAGTGCCTCGACGCCTCCGTCGTCCGGCTGCGGGGTCTGTTCGTCTCCGCTCATGCGGTGTTCTCCAGCATTTGCACGGGAAAGATGACGATCTTGCCGAAGGAGGCCTCCTGGTAGGCGCGCGCCTCGCCGGAACGAATCAACTCGAGCAGCGCCAGGAAGGTGGCGATGAGCTTACCGCGCGGGTCCCCGCGGGTAAAAAGCGTGTCGAACGGCAACGGCTCACCCTCCTGCAGGCGCGTGCGTAACACCTCGACCCGCTCCGCGACCGGGTACTGATCGGCGCTGACCGAGAACAGTCGCGGAGCTTCCAGGTCGGTCAGCAGCTCGCGGAAGGCCGCCACCAGCGAAAACAGGTCGGCCTCCACGACCTCGGTGCGCTCGGCGGCGATGCCGCCCGGATCGGGCTCGCCGCGGAACCATACCGCGGCGACTTTGGCCTCGCGGCCGCGCAGCTCGCGCGCCGCCATGCGCGTGACCTGGTGCTCGACGAGCTGTTCGAGCAGCGCCTCCTCTTCGGCCGCGAGCTCTTCCGCATTGCCCGCCACCGACGGGCTGGGCAGCAGCGCCTGCGCCTTGATGCGCACCAGGCTGGCCGCCACCTCGAGGAACTCGCTCGCCGGCTCCAGGTCGATCTCCTCCATGAAACGCAGCATCTCGAGATACTCGCCGGTGATGTCGGCCAGCGGCAGGCTCTTGATCTGCACCTCGTGGGTGCGCACCAGGTGCAGCAAGAGGTCCAGCGGCCCCTCGAACTCCCCGACCTGGACACGAAAGCGGTCGTCGATCATCTAGCGCTGGGCAGGAACATCCCGGCGACCCGCATGAAGGGGTTGATGTAGAGCCACAGATATCCCGACCACATCAGCAGGATGAGGATGATGAAGCCGTAAGGCCGCAGCGATGCGAAGACACGCGCCGCACCGCCCGAAAGGAAGCGCGACAGCACCCAGGAGCCGTCGAGCGGATACAGCGGGATGAGGTTGAAGGCCGCCAACAGGACGTTGATGTACACGCTCATCAACAGCAGCTGCCGCACCGGCTGCGCCCAGGCCGCGCCCATCGCCGCGCCGACCTGCACCGGCTGCCACACCAGGTTGACCAGCACGATGCTGATCGTCGCCAGGATGAGGTTGCTGATCGGACCGGCGGCGGCGATCCACATGTGATCGCGCTTGGGATGCGCGAGTTTGGCAGTATCGACCGGCACCGGCTTGGCGGCACCGAAGATCACCGGGGAGCCGATGGCGATCAACATCGCCGGAAAGATCAACGTCATGAACGGATCGATGTGCGGAATCGGGTTCAACGTCAGGCGGCCGAGGTCGCGCGCGGTCGAATCCCCGAGCTTGTTGGCCGCCCAGGCGTGCGCCATTTCGTGGAACGAGAGCGCGAACAGCAGCACCGCAGCCTGAATGATGACATTGCCCCAATCGATACCCATGGCGCGATGCTACACGCACCGGTTACCTACGTCATCCATGGTGCACCGGTGTCCCGGGGCGCCCGACTGTCGCCCGCCTTGCTGCTCGCTTGACCGTTACCGGACCCCGTTCTAACTTCGACCGCAGTACCTTCTTTTCACGCCACGACGGGAGTTTCTTCAGTGCGCGGACAGGTCGCGATTATCGGCGTCGGCGTCGAAGGTCTCTCCTCCCTCAGTCCCGAACGTTCGTATCGGGAGATGATCCACGCGGCAGCGGTGCGCGCCTACACTGACGCCGGCATCGAGCCCGGTGACATCGATAGCGTCGTCACCGTGGCCGAGGACTTCTTCGAGGGAGTCAGCATCTTCGACGAGTACACCCCCGACCAGCTCGGTGCGGTGCTCAAACCCATCCACACGATTGCCGGCGACGGCCTGCAGGGGCTCGGCGCAGCCGCGTTGCAGATCGCCACCGGAGCTTTCGACATCATCGTCCTGGAGGGTCACTCCAAGGCGTCCAACGTTTCCGACACCGGAGCGCTCGAGGATTACGCCCTCGATCCGGTGTGGAACCGTCAGCTCGGCTTTCCCGCGGAGGCCATCGCCGGCCTCGAAATGCAGCGCTTCCTGCACGACACCGGCACCACCGCGGAGGAGTGTGCCGAGGTAGTGGTCAACAACCGCTTCAACGCGCTCGACAACCCGCGGGCCGCTTACGGCGCTTCCTTGTCGCTTGACGACGTGCTCGACAGCCCGATGGGCTACGCGCCGCTGCGCCGCGCCGAGGTCGCCGCGGCGGTCGACGGCGCCATCGTGATGGTGCTGGCCAGCGCTGACATCGCGCGCTCGAGCGGTCGCGACCCGATCTGGATCGAGGGACTGAGCTGGTCCACCGATCATCCCGGCCTCGAGGACCGCGACTTCGGCCGCGCCGCGTACTGTGAGCAGGCGGCTATCCGCGCCTACGGCATGGCGGGCATCGACTCGCCTGCGCAGGCGATCGACTTCGCCGAGGTCGATGACCGCTTCGCCTACAAGCAGCTCATGCACCTCGAAGCGCTCGGCCTGTGCGGCCCCGGCGAGGCCGGATCGATGATGAGCCGCGGTGAGTTCGCGCGCGGCGGCGCGCTGCCGGTCAACGTCTCCGGCGGCGCCCTCGGCGCCGGCTACCTGTTCGACGCCGCCGGTCTGTACCGCGTGGTCGAGGTCGTCGAGCAACTGCGCTACGACGCCGGTCGGCAGCAACTCGAGGGCGTCGAGCGCGGTCTCGTTCAATCCTGGCGCGGAGTGCCCACCTCCACCGGTGGCGTCGCCGTGCTGTCCAACCAGGTGTAGCCATGGCGAAGACCGGACTCAGAAAAGTAGCGGCGGTCGGCGCCGGCATGACCAAGTTCATGCGCCGAGCGCTGGAGACACCCAAGGAGCTCTCCTGGGGCGCGGCCTCGATGGCCCTGGAGTCGGCCGGCATGCGTCGCCGCGACATCGACTGCTGCGTCCTCGGCACCGCACCCGACGCCTTCGACGGGATCCACATGAACGCCGAGTACCTGACCGACGGCGCCGGCGGCCTCGGCCTGCCGACGCTGCGCGGCTACGTCGGCGGCGGCACGGGGGTGTTCTCGATCATCCAGGGCTGGTACATGGTCGCCTCGGGGGTGTTCGACGTCTGCATGGTCCTGTGCGAGGAGAAGATGTCGGCCTGCCAGCCGCACCCGCAGGGCGCTTTCGTCACCATCTTCGACCACACCACCGAGCGGCCGCTGCAGCCCAACCTGCTGTGGATCTTCGCTCTCGAGATGAACCGGTACATGACCACCTACGGCATCTCGAAGCGCGACATTGCCAAGGTGGCGGTGAAGAACAAGGGCAACGCTCTCGACCATCCCTGCGCGCAGCTCGGCGCCGAGCTCACCGTTGACGACGTGCTCGAGTCCGAGATCATGGCGTGGCCGGTGAACCGCCTCGATGTCTCGCCCACCAGCGATGGCGCCGCCGCCAT
>JASFRZ010000227.1:0-7964 GCA_050114655.1 Acidobacteriota bacterium | reverse complement strand
AGGCCACCGGCCCGGAAGAGCGGCAGGACACGATGGACTCGATAAAAGCCTACTACGACGAAGTTGTTGAGTGGCACATGCGCGAGATCATCGCAAAGCTCGACAACGTCTAGGCTGTAGTCGCTCCCCTCGCACGCGAAAGCAACGCCAGCACACGGTAACTCCGTTCCTCGGGGGGTCGTGTTGCCCGGCGTCGTCAGCCGTCGATCGCCCGGCAGTTCGATCTATGGGTGGGCACGCTCCCAGGGTGTGACGTACGCCCACGCACTGCGTCGCGGCCCCTCGGTCAGCGTTTTCACCTCCACCTCGACTCGGTGGTACTCCCCACCGCCGACGTTCTCGAACTCGTCGAGCGTCGCCATTTCCACATCGTCGAGCGCAGCCAGCAGCAGCCCGGCGACGACACCATGATCGCGCGGCTCGGCGCGAAAGTACCCGGAGTCTCGATCGAGAATCCGGCGGTAGCCCGGCAGCAGCGCCGGCTCGGCGGACGGCACCCGCCCAATCACCGCGAGCAGCACGGTCGGCTTGCACAGCTCGCCATAGACGAACAGGTCCACGCCAGCCCCGCTAGCCGGGGGACGCTTCCGACGCCGCCTGCTCCAGGCGCTCGGCAAGCTCCAGCAGACGACGCCGTTGCGGGAAGCTCAGGCTGGCACCGACTTCGCGCTCGAGGTCGCGCAACGCGGCGGAAGCGTCGGAGGCCAGGTCGACCAGCGTCGCCAGCGTCTCCGGTGCCGGCTGCCCGGCCTGCGCGGAGCTGGCGGCCGAGTCCGTGCCACGCGCCTGGCTGGCGGTCCAGCGGGCGAGCTCGTCGGGATCAAAGCGGACGTTGAAGCCGATCTTGCGGTACGGCACACGGTCCAACCGCACCCACTCGTAGAGCGTCTTCGGCCGAATGCCGAGGTAGTCCGCTGCTTCTTCGACCCGCCACAATGTCGCCATGCCCGTTTCGCCGTCGTGTTGTCCGCCGCCCGAGACCCGCGGGGCGCGACCTGATGTCACGCTACCGCCGCGGTGCAGCGCCTTCAAGCGCTCGATTGCCGCGGGAGCAGGCGAAGACTATACTGGAAACGACTTTCAGGTATTCGGTGTTCACGCGCCCCCGACCGCAGCCCACTCGATGAGCGACGCCTCGACGTCCAAGTCCAAGCTGGTTCCGTTGCGTCCGACCGAGATCCTGCGCGCCGAGCATCGACAGATCGACGCGCAGCTCAACGTTCTCTCCACGGCCCTGCGCCGGCTAGGCGACCGTGGCGCCGACCCCGAAGTGCTTGACCGGATCGAGGAGGTGGCGCGCTACATCGATCACGAGATGGCGCGGCACCACCGCAAGGAAGAGGACTGCCTGTTTCCCTTCCTCACCGATCATCTGGTGTCCGAGGACCTGCGACTCGACGCCCGCATCGCCGACCACGAGGACCTCAACATCATGAGCGGCAAGTTCAAGGAGGCCCTCTCCGACTGCCGCAACGCACAGGCAGGGCGACGCGCGACGTTCGCTGCGCAGATGCTGAAGGGCTACGGTCTGTACATCGTGCACCTGGTGCGCGAGCATCTGCTCAAAGAGGACCAGATCCTCTTCCTCGTCGCCGACGAGTACCTGACCACCGACCAGGAAGCAACGATTCTCGAGCGCTTCGCCGATATCGACCGCGCCGGCGACTAGCAGTCGTGGCTCCGTCCTTGGCGCGTCGCCGCGAAGAACAGGGCCGGCTGTTCTGGGCATGGCTGCTCACCCTGCCGATCATCCTGCTGCTGGCGGCAGCGCGTGCTTTCGGCACTCCGTGGCCGAACCCGATGACCCAGCGCATCGCCATGGTGATGCTCGCCTTCCCGGTCGTATTCGTCGTCGGCGAGCCGCTGCTGAGCGACGCTGCCGCCGCGCTGCGCCGGCGAGCGTGGCATCCCGCAGTGATCGTCGCGCCGATAGCGCTTGCCTGCTACGCCAGTGGCATGCTGGCGCTGCTGACTGCGGCGCCCGCCATCGGCGGGGTCTCCGCATTGGTCGTCTCCACCTACCTGACCGCCAGGTACTTGAGTGGAAGGTATTGAAGTAACGCGCCGTACAACCCTAGAATCGGACGAAGCTGGGGTTTTTCGGTGGCGCAGGAGAGTCCAGACAAGGAGACCGAACAGACCTCGGCGTGAGTGCGCCCCGGGCGGCCAAACAGTGGCGGCCGTCCCGATGCCGATTCCGGGATTTCTCGACGCCTGTCGTGACTGTGCCCGATGTGGGGTGAACATCCGCCTTTCGTCGCCAGGGTAACGCTACGTCACCAGGGCTCCGCCCCGAGGCCAGTCGTCATGCCATGAGCACCGATTCCGGCATCTATCTGAGCTACTGGGGCCTCGAGGGAAGACCTTTCGAGAACGTCCCCGATCCCGACAGCTTCTACCTGGCGGAGAGTCACCGCTGGGCGCTGAACCTGCTCGAGTACGCCATCCAGGAGCACAAGACAGCCGCGCTCCTGACCGGCGAGTACGGCACCGGCAAGACCACGATGATCCGCGTGCTGCTGAGCGAGATCGATCCGGAAAAGTACCGCACGGTCCTGATCAACTACCCACTGGTCGAAGGCAACGCGCTGTTTCGACACATTCTCCAGCAAACGGAGGCGACACCGGCAACGTCGGCGACCAAGAGCGATCTCTACGACCAGCTCGGCACGTACTTCCTGGACAACGCCGGGCGGGGCCTGCACAACCTGGTGGTGCTCGACGAAGCGCAGTCGTTGCCGCTCGACTCGCAGTTCGAAGAGCTCCGGCTGTTGCTCAACTACCAGCTCAACAATCGCAATCTGGTCAGCCTGTTGCTCGTCGGGCAGGACCATCTGTGGCACCGCGTTTCCCAGATGCCTCAGCTCGCCGACCGATTTGCTGTGAAGTGCCGCCTGCAGGAGCTCGACGGAGCGCAAACGACCACCTACATCCGGTACCGGCTGGAGCGTTTCGGCGCTGACCCGGCGATCTTCTCGGACGAAGCGCTGGCGTTGATCCATGACAGCTCCAAGGGCATCCCGCGCCGCATCAACAACCTCTGCGATCTCGCCCTGCTGATGGGCTGCCAACGGCAGCTCGAGTTGGTGGGCCCCGAGATCATCAGGGAAATCTGGGTGTGACCTGATGGCCAACCTGCTGCGCTTCCTCGCAGGACGCAACGAGATCGCCGGCGGCAACGAGGACTGAGCGCGCTGCGGCTGCCCGGTTCGCGTTGCCCATCGCGTCACGCCTAACGCAGCAGCGCAGCCTCCACTACCATTCCCGGGCCGAAGCCAAGGGCGACGCAGGGACGCGGCGCGCCGCGCCGGCGCAGCCGCTCGAGAATGAACAGCAGTGTCGCCGACGACATGTTGCCGAACTCACGCAGCACCTCGCGCGAAACCGCCAGAGCGTCGTCGGCGAGCGCCATCGCGTCGACCACGGCGTCGAGAATGCGCGGGCCGCCCGGGTGCACCGCCCAGGTCGCGACGTCGGCAGCGGCGAGACCGTTATCGGCCAACCATGCATCGAGCCAACCGGCGAGGTGCTCGCGAATCAGCCCGGGCACCCGGGACGACAACGTCATGTGGAAGCCGTGGTCACCAATCCGCCAGGTCATCGCGTCACGGGAATTCGGCATCAGATAAGTGCCGTTGGCGATCAGCCGCCAGGCGTCGTCGTCCTGCGCACCGCCGGCGCCCTCCGCGGCGCCGACCAGCGCGCCGGCGCCGTCGCCGAACAGCGAATTTGCGACGATCTTCTCGGCGTCCCAACCGTAATAGAAGTGCAGGGTGCACAGCTCAACCGCGCACAGCAGGACGCGCGCCTCGGCGTCGGCGCCGACGAAGGAGTCCGCCACTCTCAGCCCGTTGAGTGCGCCGTGGCAACCCATGAATCCGACGTGGGTACGGTTCACCGTGCGCCGCAGGCCGAGTTGCTCGATCAGGCGTGCGTCGTTGCCGGGAGCGTGAAAGCCGGTGCACGACACCGTAACCAGGTGGGTGATGGCATCCCCATCGACTGCGGCGTCCTCGAGAGCCGCACGGCAGGCGAGCGCCGACAACGCGGGCGCCGCGCCCTCGAATGCGAGCATGCGCTGCATCGTTGTCGGCCCGTGATCGTCTTCGTCGCGCGCCGCCCAGTACAGCGACTGCCGGGCAAGAGGCTCGCCGGCGCCGGCCTGCAGCAACACGCTGTGGCGCTTGTCGACCCCGGCGCGGCGGTACAGCGGCGGGATCAAGCGCAGACGGCGCTCGTCCACGGGGCAGAACAACTTGTTGACCTCGGCGACCTCAGCCTGTGACACGGAAAACTCGGGCGCTGCAGTGCCGAGTCCGATGACACGCAGGCTCACGCGCCACCCCCAGCAGGCAGCGGCGCGTGCAGGCGCCGCACCAACGGCGCCGCCAGGCGTGGTCGGCAACGCAAGACGGCGAGGGCGAGGCGCGCCGCAAGCGGGCGCCGCAGTATCTGCGCCATGGCCCGACAGCCGCGCTGGTCGCGCAGCAGCTCTTGCCGGTGAATGCGCACCCAGGAGTCCGCAACCTCGTCTGACCAGCGGCGCGCAGCGCGTATCACCAGCGGCGCCGCAAGCTCGGCCGAGCGCAGCGCCCAACCGATGCCCTCGCCGGTGAACGGTTCGACGTATCCCGCCGCGTCGCCCACGGCGATCACCCGTAGCGACGCGCAGCGCCGCGGTCGCTGCCGCAGCGGCGGCGTTCCGGACCAGACCGCGTCGCCGAGGTCGGCGGGACACGAACCCCCCGCCCTGCGCAGAATGCGCTGCGCGGCGCCTCCCGCACCGTGCGAGCGCACTGCGCGCTGGTCGATTGCCGCTGCGAAGTTGAGCCAACCGTTTTCGAGCCGCGCAGCACCGACGTAGCCATCGTCGTCCACAGCCATGTGAACGATGCCTTCCGGGTACGTTCCGTCCGCGGCGTGCACGATCGCACTGCAACCCACCCGCGGCCGGCGCGAGGCGCGCGCGACAGGCCCTGCGTCGGCGCGCAGCAGCGCCCCGCCCAGGCCGGTGGCATCCACCACGACGCGGGCACGCGCTGCGACCCGCCCATCGCCGCGTCGTACGAAAACCGTGCGCGCATCCCCATCGGCTTCGCCGAGGTCGGCACGCGCCGCCGGCAGGAAGTCGGCCCCGGCCGCGATCGCGGCTCGTACCAGCATCGCATCGAGGGTGGCGCGCGCGAGTGCCACGCCTCCCGGCAAGTCCAGGTCGACGGCGCCACACCAGCCGGCGAGGCGCAGGAGCTGCAACGGGTGCGCGCCGCTTTCGGCGATCTCCGCCGCATGGCCGAGGTCGTAGAGGTGCGCCAGCGTGCGCGCGCTGAGACAACCACCGCACACCTTGGGGCGAGGGAACGAGTAGCGGTCGACGAGCAGCACCTGCAGCCCTCCTTCAGCGAGCCGCCGGGCGAGCAGCGAGCCGGCCGGCCCGGCGCCCACCACCAGCGCGTCCCAGGTCAAACGGTCGAGCCGGACCGCGGCCGCCGTCCTCTCGATGGTCATGACGCCTGCCATACCAGGTTGAAGCGGAACGGCCAGCAACGCCGCGCGCGCGCCTCGATGCCGGCACGACGCGCCAGCGCCAACGCCTCGTTCGCTGTGTAGGCGGCACGCACCGAACGCGGTCCGTCAACCCACGCGACGTCCGAGCGGCTCAGCATGCGCACGCCGAGATAGGCCAGCAACCAGCCAGTACGGCTGCGCTCGAGGTCCTGCACCACCACCATGCGGCGCGCCGCTGTCACCATCTTCTCGAGCAACAGCACCGCGTCAACATCGTCGAGGTGGTGCAGGAACAGAGTGCTGCACGCAACGTCGAGGTCTGCGGGCAGCGGCTCTCGTAGCACGTCGCGGCGAAAGAACCGCACCTCGGCGCCCACAGCCGCGGCGCGCTGCTGCGCCCGCGCGACAGCCAGCTCGCTGGCGTCACAGCCGCTCACCTCTACCGGGACCCCGCTGCGCGTGGCGCGACGCTGCAGGGCAATCGCCACGTCCCCGCCGCCGCACGCCAGATCGAGAATGCGCAATGGCCGCCCGCGGTGGTCGATCGAGCGGATGTCGGTCCACAGCTGCGCGGCGCTGCGCGACAGCAGGTTGATGCGTCCCAGAGCATCGAGCGCGCGCCGGTGACGAGCCGCGTCGAGCCGGGGAGAATCCATGATCTCGGGCTCGCGGTGGCGGCTGAGTGCGGTCATCGATTCAGTATAGATGCGGGCACCGGACGATGAGCATCGCACTATGAACAAGGCCACAAATCAGCCTCGAAACCCCTCTCAGGGTGCTTTACGTAGACTCTGACGGATATCAATGTCGTACAGCTGCGCACACCAGCGCGCACTTATGCACACGATTTCATCTTGACAGCTTAGAAACCAATCCATAGAGTGGAACACTTGAGCATGTTCATACGCAGTCGTGAACAGCCCTCGCCTGCCGGGAGTCTCTCCTCGGAGCAGCTGGAGGGACGCCGTTACCATCCGGCATTGTGAAGGAGAACGGGAAATGCAGGAAACGCGACCGACCATCATGACCCTCGACGAAGTGGCCAAGTTCCTTCGTCTGCACAAGTCCACGGTCTATCGCATGGCGCGCGAAGGGCGGCTCCCCGGGAACAAGGTCGCCGGCCAGTGGCGGTTCAAGAAAGAACGGCTGGTCGAGTGGTTTGAGAAGCAGCAAGAAATGGGCGGGATGTAGCTCGCACCGTTGTCGCAGCCAGATCGAGACGCACCGCCACGCGGTGCGTCTCTTTTTTGTAAGCGGCACGGAAACGGCGCCTCGGTGACCGTCTCCACCGGAAGATGCTCCCGGTGAGACCCGATGTCCGAACTGCTGCCAACGCCCGCCGCCTCTCCCGCCCCGCGCCGGCAACCCGGCCCTGCCGCCGACGACGATCGCGGCGCGATGATCTCGCTGCAGGAGCGCCTCCTGCAGCGCGCGGTGGACGCCGGCGCCAGCGACCTGCACATCGAGCCGTTTCCCGAGCGCGTGCGCCTGCGCATCCGCGTCGACGGCTGGCTGCACGAGCTCGACCCGCTGCCGCGCTGGATGCACTCCGGGCTGGTGTCGCGCTTCAAGATCCTCGCCGCGATGGACGTGACCGAGCGTCGACGCCCGCAGGACGGGCGCAGCCTGTTCCGCGCAGCGACCGGCTCGACCGTTGATCTGCGGGTGGCCACCGCCGCCACGCAGTACGGCGAGAAGGTCACCGTGCGGCTGCTGCCGCGCAGCCGGCAACCGCCCGGCCTCGGCGAGCTCGGCCTCGACGCCGAACGCCTGCGCCGCGCCGAGGCCTTCGTCCATCGTCCGTACGGCCTGGTGCTCGCCGCCGGCCCCACCGGCTCGGGCAAGACCACCACCCTGCACGCGCTGCTGCACCGCATCGACGCGGTCGGCCGCAGCATCGTCACCCTCGAGGACCCGATCGAGTACACCCTGCCGGGAGCGGCGCAGATCCCGGTGCGCACCGCGATCGGCGTGGATTTCGCCTGTGCCCTGCGCGCCGTGCTGCGCCATGATCCCGACGTCATCCTGCTGGGCGAAATCCGCGACGAGGAGAGCGCGGCGGTGGCGGTGCGCGCCGCGACCACCGGTCATCTGGTGCTGTCCTCGGTGCATACCAACAACGCCGCCGAATCGGTGCTGCGGCTGCTCGAGCTCGGCGTGCCGCCCTACCTCGCCGCCGCCGCGCTGATCGGCGTGATCTCGCAGCGCCTGGTGCGGCTACTGTGCCGGCGTTGCCGGCGCGCCTACACGCCGGCGCGCGAGGAGACCGACGCGCTCGGACTGCCCGCCCCGACGGAGCGCGATTGTTACCACGCCAGCGCCGGATGCTCGGCGTGCCGCGGTGGCTTCGACGGCCGGGTGGGCATCTTCGAGACGCTCACGCTGGACGGCGAGCTGCGGCGCTCGATGTCCGCCGCCGCCGGCGTCGGCGCGCTGGAGCGCCGCGCCCGCGCCGCCGG
>JASFRZ010000226.1:0-7980 GCA_050114655.1 Acidobacteriota bacterium | reverse complement strand
CCTCGGCCTCGAACAGCTTGGGCACGTCGTCGTTGTGCACCACGACCTTATCGATGCCGGCGAGCTTGTTCTTGAGCGCCTGGGTGTCGGTCGAAGACGCCTCGCCCTGATCCTCCAGGTACTGCAACACCGCATGGGCGCCGTTGGTACCGTCCTTGCGCGCCACGCCGACGAGGCCGTCGGACGCCTTGCGTGACCATCCGGCGACGAAAATGTTCGACAGGTCGCGCTCGCCGCTCGGATCGAACGCTTCGTAGGAGGTTTCCTCGACCGGATAGCGCGGCTCGGGGTTCTTGACGAACTCGTTCCACTCGATCGGCAGGCCGAAGTTGTCGTCGACCTTGTCACCGATGCAGAACACCACGCTGTCGCACGGGATCACCTGGGTGTTGCCGGTGCCGATCGCCTTGAGGTAACCGTCGCGGTCCTCGAGGTAGGTCTCCTCGACCTCCAGGCCGGTGCACTTGCCGTTCTCGCCGACCATGCCCTTGGGTGAATGGAAGAAGCGGAAGAAGAAGCGCGTGTCGGAGATCGGGTCCTTGCCCTTCTCGACGCCGTCGAGGAAGACCGCCTTGGCCTCATCGATGTCCTCGCCGACCGCTTCCATCTTGGGCACGCAGCGGGCCCACTCCTCCTCGAAGTCGTCGAGGTCGAGGTTGCGCGCAAAGACTTGCCACTCCTTGGGAGTGAACTTCGCCTGCCCCGGACCGCGCCGCACGATGGCACCGACTTCCTTCAGCTTGAGGTCGCGTACCGCCCAGTGGGCGATGTCGCACATGACGTTGCCCAGGCCGATGATCAGCAGCTTGTCGCCGGTCTTCATCTCCTCCTGCGAGAACGGCGGCAAGTGGTTGTAATGATAGACGACGTCCTTGGCGTGGTAGACGCCCTCGAGCTCCTCGCCCGGCAGGCCGAGCCACTTGGTGCCCTGCGCGCCGACCGTCACCAGGATCGCCTGAAAGCCGAGGTCCTCGAGATCCTTCAGCGTCAGGTCGCCGTCTTCGCCCACCACGACGTTGCCGTAGTACTCGACATTGGGGTCGGCCAGGATCATTGCGAACTGCTTGCGCAGCCCGGTCTTCATCTTGATCTTGTTGTGGAAGATGCCGTATTCGGCCAGGCCGCCCGGCTTCACATCGCGGTTGAACAGGGCGACGCGGCAGCCGGCACCAACCAGCTCACGCGAGGCGTACAGTCCGGCGGGACCGGCGCCCACGACGGCCACGAGGTACTTGGCATCACTGTTGGCAGACAAGGTTGTCCTCCCCATCGGGATTCGAGATTGCGTGGAGAATGCAGCGTGAACGTCCGAGGCGGCGCCCGGCGGGCGCCGGCGGTGCCTCAAAATACGACACGATTATACAAGATGGTCGCCGCGGTTCCGAACCGACCTCCACGGTGATACAACGTCCGGACGCTTCCCTCGACGGTGACCCGCGATGACCCGCCCTGCCGAAGTCATGACGATGCCCGAGCCGCCTCCCGGCAACCTCTGGGCGGAGCTGCGCGGCGCCCTGCGCGGCGTGCAGCACGACTACACCAGCGGCCCGGTGGGCCGCGCCGTGCTGCTGCTCGCCGTCCCGATGGTGCTCGAGACGCTGGCGGAGTCGGTGTTCGCCGTCGTCGATGTCTTCTTCGTCTCCAAGCTCGGCGCCTGGGCCACCGCGACGGTCGGCATCACCGAGACCATCCTGCACCTGGTGTACACGGTGGCGATGGGGCTGTCGATCGGCGTCACCGCAATGGTCTCGCGACGCGTCGGCGAGAAGGACCCCGACGGCGCGGCGCGCGCCGCGGTGCAGGCCATTGTCCTCGGCCTCGCCATCGCCGCGGTCATCGGGATCGTCGGCGGCATGTTCGCGCCGCAGGTCCTCGGCTTGATGGGCGCAGACGGCGAAGTGGTGGCGCGCGGCGCGGGCTTCACCCGGGTGATGTTCGCCGGCAACGCCACCGTCCTGCTGCTGTTCCTGATCAACGCCGCGTTCCGCGGCGCCGGTGACGCCGCCATCGCGATGCGCGTGCTGTGGATCGCCAACGGCATCAACATCGTGCTCGACCCCGCGCTGATTTTCGGCTGGGGACCGCTGCCGGCGATGGGGATTACCGGCGCCGCGGTGGCCACCAACATCGGCCGCGGCATCGCCGTGGGCGTGCAACTGCTGTGGCTCGCGAGGGCCGGCGGGCGACTGACCGTGGGGTGGCGCCACGTGCGGGTGATCCCCGCCGTCATGTGGCGACTCATCCGGCTGTCGGCGACCGGGATGTTCCAGGTGTTCGTCGCCGTCGCCAGCTGGATCGGGCTGATCCGGATCCTCGCCGGCTTCGGCGCCGAGGTGCTGGCCGGCTACACCATCGGCATCCGGCTGATCATCTTCGCGCTGCTGCCGAGCTGGGGGGTCAGCAACGCGGCGGCGACGATGGTCGGCCAGGCGCTCGGCGCCGGCAAGCCGGAGCGCGCCGAGCGCGCGGTGTGGACCGCCGCCTTCTACAACATGCTCTGCCTGGGGACGATCGGCGTACTGTACTGGCTGCTGGCCCCCCAGTTGGTGTCGTTCTTCGCGCGCGTCAACGACCCTGCCCGCGCCGCCGAGGTGGCCACCGTAGTCGCCTGGGGCGTGCGCTGCCTGCGCATCGTCTGCAGCGGCTTCATCTTCTACGCCTATGGCATGGTGTTGAGCCAGTCGTTCAACGGCGCCGGCGACGCCTGGACGCCGACCTACCTCAACCTGCTGTGCTTCTGGGGCTTCGAGCTGCCGGGGGCGGCGCTGATGGCGCACATGCTCGGCTGGGGCCCCAACGGCGTGTTCATCGCCATGACGCTGTCGTTTTCCCTGCTGGCGCTGGTCTCCGCCGCGATGTTCCGGCGCGGGCGCTGGAAGGAAAAGGTGATCTGAGCCCTACGCGAGCTCGGCGCCGACGCGGCGCGCTTGCGCCGTCGTCAGCTCTCGCCGTGGCCGGGCAGCGACACCACACCCAGCTGCCGCCACATCCCCAGCATGTCGAGCTGCTCCCAAGCCTCGACGATCTTGCCGGAGGCGATGCGGTAGATGGTGATTCCGCTGATCGCGATGGGCCTGCCGGTCGGCTTGAGGCCGGGAAGTGGGCCCGTGTGGGTCCCCGTCGCGCTCCATCGCCCGACGATCGTATCGCCGGCGTCGATCAGCTCGTCGTAGGTGACGTGGGAGTCGGGGAATGCCGCGCGGTAGAAGCCGATCGCGTTTCGCCAGTCGTCGCGGCCGCCGCTTCCGCCGGGCATGTGCGGGCCATGATAGGTCGCGTCCGCGGCCATCACCTGGTCACAGACGTCCAGCGCGCCGCGGTTCCAGATCTCGTCGGCAATGCGGGACACGAGAGCCTTGGGGTCGTCCATGTCGCTGTTCCTCCGGGGGTCGGATGAGCACGAAGGCTCGTTGCTAGTACTCCGGGATCGCGTCGATGTCGGGATCGATGAATCCGGCTCGGGCGCCGGGTGAGAAGAGGACCTCGGCAGAGTAGTGAGTCAGCATGATCTCGGGGTCGAGCAACCGCGGGTTGTGCTCGATGAAATCAGTGGCCGAGCTCGCCGCCGGCGACCGCTCCATGAAGTGGCGGATCGCCATCACCCAGGCACGTGTCAGCGTCTCATGGTATTTCGACTGGTCGATGCCGCAGTGCTCGAGAAACGCCAGTAGCGAAGCCTTCATGAGCTCCGTCGACTGCTTGACCGAATGCTCACACAGGTAGACATACGCCAGCCGTACGTGGGCACGGTGGTCGAAGTCCGCCGGTGCGACCCGGAACGCTTCGAAGTCACGGCGGAAGGCGCGATCCTGCTCGGACAGCCCGTGCAGCGGCGCGGAATCAGTGGTCATCGGCCGCTCCCGCGACAGGGGCTGTGGCTTCGAAAGCCTGCAACATCTGCTCGGCCGAGGGCGGGCTCAGGACGTTGCCGTCGGCAAACTCATCGGCCTGCGGGTAACCGCTTGCGCGCACCCGATCGGCGGCGACGACGAGATCGTAGTCGGTGTGATGCAGCGCGACATCGGGGCCGAGCAACAGCCAGTAGGCTCCGGGCTCGCCGAACGGCATGCCGACGCTACCGGCGTTGATCACCCGCCGATCGCCGACGCTGCGGTCGAACTGCATGTGGGTGTGACCGCACACGACGACACCCGGCGCGCTCTCGAATGCGCCGAGCAGGCGCTCGTCAGGCGTCTCCCGGGTGAAGATCTCCGTGTCGTTGCGTGGTGTGGCGTGGCAGAAAAGCACCTCGCCCACCCCTTCGACCACGAGCGTGAGCGATGGCGGCCACCCTTCCATGATGCGCCGGTGCCGGTCTTCGAGCTGCTCGGCTCCCCATGCGATCGGCGCACGCGCCGGCTCGGGCAGGTGAACGGAGCTGCCGCCGGCGGCGGCGGCCAGGGTCTCGCGGTCGCCGTTGCCGTGGATGAACCGTACCGGCAGTTCGAGGTCGAGCAGGTACTGCAGACACTCGCCGGGCATCGGCCCGGGGAACACATCGCCACCGACAACGACCTGGTCGACCCGTTCCCGCCGCACATCGTCGAGCACCGCCTCGAGCGCCGGGAGGTTGCCGTGGATGTCGTATAGCGCTGCAACGCGCATCGCACCATTCCTCCGCAGGCGATGGTACGGCCCGGTGACCGGGATGACAAAGAGCCACTCCGGCGTCGTCGCACGGTCCTGTAGGATTGCCGCATGAGTGAACCTCTGTGGCAGCCGGACGAGGAGCGCATCGAGGCGGCGCTGCTGACCGCCTTCATGCGACAGGTCGCCGAGCGCCACGATGTGGAGCTGCCCGACTACGCCACGCTGTATCGTTGGTCGATCGGCAACATCGGCGACTTCTGGAGCGTTGTGTGGGACTTCGACGGGGTGATCGCCGAGACCCGCGGCGAGCGCGCGCTGGTCGACGGCGACAAGATGCCGGGCGCGCGCTTCTTTCCCGATGCGCGGTTGAACTTTGCCGAGAACCTACTGTGCACGACGGGCGACGGCGACGCGCTGGTATTCCGCGGCGAGGACGTGGTGCGCCGCCGCGTCAGCCACGACGAGTTGCGCGACCGCGTAGTACGGCTGGCAGCGTCGCTACGTGTCATGGGCGTCGAGCCCGGCGACCGCGTGGCGGCGTTCATCCCCAACCTGCCCGAGGCGATCATCGGCATGCTGGCGGCGGCGGCGATCGGCGCCACCTGGTCGAGCTGCTCGCCCGACTTCGGCGTCCAGGGCGTGGTCGACCGCTTCGGCCAGATCGAGCCCAAGGTGCTGATCTGCGCCGACGGCTATCGCTTCAAGGGCAAGTGGATCGACTCGTTCGAGCGTGTGGCGCGCTTCCTACCGCGATTACCGAGCGTCGAATACGTGATCGTGGCCGGCTACGCCGGCGGGATGCCGGAACTCGCACCGCTGAACGAAGCGCTCGCCGGCAGGCCTTCGACGAATAGCGACAACGAAGCGACCGGCCCCTCACCACCGGTGGTCACGCTCGAGGAGCTCTACGTCATGCACGCCGGCGCAGAGCTCGAATTCGTACAGCTTCCCTTCGATCACCCGCTGTACATCCTGTACTCCTCCGGCACCACCGGAAAACCCAAGTGCATCGTCCACGGCGCAGGCGGCACGCTGCTCAAGCACCTCTACGAGCACCAGCTCATGTGTGACGTGAAGCCAGGGGACCGGATCTTCTACTTCACTACCTGCGGCTGGATGATGTGGAACTGGCTCGCCACCGGACTGGCGTCGCGCGCCACCCTGCTGCTATACGACGGCAACCCGTTACACCCCGACGCCAACGCCTTGTTCGATTTCGCCGCCGCTGAGCGCATGACGCTGTTCGGCACCTCGGCAAAGTTCATCGACGCGCTGCGCAACCTGCGGCTCGATCCGCGCGCGAGTCATGATCTGTCGGCACTACGCACCATTACCTCGACCGGCTCGCCACTCGCTCCCGAAGGCTTCGACTACGTCTACGAGCACGTCAAGGAAGACGTTTGCTTGAGCTCGATCTCGGGCGGTACCGACATCGTCGGCTGCTTTGTCGGCGGCAACCCCATCGGACCGGTGTGGCGCGGCGAGATCCAGGCGCGCGGCCTGGGGATGGCGGTCGACGTGTACGACGACAAGGGCCGCTCTCTCCGCGGCGAGAAAGGTGAGCTGGTTTGCACCGAACCGTTCCCGAGCATGCCGGTGAGCTTCTGGAATGATCCCGACGGTGCGCGCTACCGTGCC
The DNA here is from genome assembly GCA_050114655.1 of Acidobacteriota bacterium. Taxonomy (GTDB): domain Bacteria; phylum Acidobacteriota; class UBA890; order UBA890; family UBA890; genus JASFRZ01. The sequence continues at coordinate 1,752 of JASFRZ010000226.1, read as the reverse complement.
GCCTACTTCGAACGTTATCCGGGGGTGTGGTGGCACGGCGATTTCATCGAGATCACCGAGCACGACGGGGTGATCATCTACGGCCGTTCCGACGCCACGCTCAATCCCGGCGGGGTACGCATCGGCACCGCAGAGATCTACCGCCAAGTCGAGAAGATGCCCGAGATCGAGGAAGCACTGGTGATCGGCCAGGAGTGGGACAACGATGTGCGCGTGGTGCTGTTCGTGCGCCTCGCCGAAGGCACGAAGCTCGACGACGAGCTGATCGGTCGCATCAAGACGCAGATCCGCGAGGGCGCCAGCCCGCGGCACGTCCCCGCCGTGGTGCTCGAGGTCGCGGACATCCCGCGCACCAAGAGCGGCAAGATCACCGAACTGGCGGTGCGCGACGTGGTGCACGGGCGCCCGGTGAAGAACAAGGAGGCGCTCGCCAACCCCGAGGCGCTCGAGCTGTTCGCCAATCGCCCGGAGCTGATGGGCTAGCAGGCCACACGGCCCGGAAGCTCAGGCGCCGGCCAGGGCGAGGTCCACCGCGGCAGTGGCGTGAATCTCCGTGGTGTCGAACACCGGAACCGGGGAATCCACCGCGGACACCAGCAATCCGATCTCGGTGCACCCGAGCACGATCCCTCGCGCGCCTGCTCGCACGAGCGATTCGATGACTTCAACGTAGGCGTCGCGTGACGCATCGACGATCTTGCCGCGACACAGCTCGCCGTAGATCACCCGGTGCACCAACTCGCGGCCTTCGGCATCGGGGACGATGACATCGATGCCCTGCGCTTCCAGGCGATCGCGATAGAAGTCCTGCTCCATGGTGAAACGCGTACCGAGCAGGCCGACGCTGTCGATGTTCTGCTCCTCGACCGCCGCCGCCGTGGCGTCGGCGATGTGCAGGAGTGGGATCTGTACCGCCGCCTCGATGGCTCCAGCGACCTTGTGCATGGTGTTCGTGCAGAGAACGAGGACCTCGGCGCCGGCGCCCTCGAGGGTGCGCGCCGCACCCGCGAGGATGTCGCCCGTCTCCTCCCAGCGGCCGGCGTGCTGCAGCTCTTCGATGGGCTGGAAATCGACGCTCACCATCACGATCGGTGCCGAGTGCAGACCGCCGAGCCGCTCGCCCACCAGCTCGTTGATGCGCCGGTAGTAGGGCACGGTCGACTCCCAACTCATGCCGCCGATGAGTCCGAGGGTCTTCATCGTCGCCTCCTTCCGAGGGTGCTCTCGCCCCCACAGTCTAGTCGCAGCGCACGCAACCCCGCGCGTGCGGGAGGTATCTGATAGCTGTTTGCTTTTCCTTTACGTGCAACCTACACTTTGTGTACTTTACACATTGAGAGAGCCAGGACATTGACAGCAATGCGAAAGCCGAAGACGGCGTTCGACCTCGACTCCACCATCGCCTTCGTCGTCGGGCGCACCTGCCACTTCATGCGTAAGGCGTTCCAGAAAACTTTCGGCGAGGCCGGGCACAGCGTCACCCCGGAGGAATGGGTACTTCTGAACCGCCTGTGGGCACAGGACGGCCAACGTCACGCCGAGCTCACCGCCTCGACGGTGCGCGACCGCACGACCGTCACCCGCCTGCTCGACAGCATGGTCGACAAGGGCCTGGTGCGGCGCGAAACGGATCCCGAGGACCGCCGTGGCGTGCTCACCTTCCTGACACCCGCGGGAGCGGCGTTGAAGGACGAATTGATTCCGGTGGCGCAGGGGTTGCTGGCGAGTGCCACCGAGGGCATCTCCGACAAG
>JASFRZ010000225.1:0-7981 GCA_050114655.1 Acidobacteriota bacterium | reverse complement strand
CATCGAGCTCGAGCAACACTTTTAGCGGCTTGTTCTGGCTGCCGGGAATCTCCTCCATCTCCAGCACCGCGGCCCGGCGCAGGAACTCGACGGCGTCGGCGCGCCCGGCGAAGGGCAGCGGCCCACCGTCGGGCCCCAACCAGATCACATCGCCGGCGGGAGCGATCGGTGGCGACGGGCGCGCGGCGCCGGCCTCGCGGGCGGTGGCCAGCGCCATCAGGCACACGCAGGCGAGCGCGAGGGCAGTTGTGCAAGCGGGGGCCTTTCGGCTCATCGTGAACCGGCTTTCGGGGGAGCAGAGGGTCGCCAGGGACGTCGTGGAGACGGGGAGCCTCTACACGTTCATTGACGTTGGCGAGCAGCTCCGGGTTTCACGCCCCTTGCCGTGGACGTGATCACGCTGCGAGAATCCCGCCTCCGACGGCCGTCGCCGTCGGCAACGAGGAGGACGGATGCGCAAAGCTCTGACGATCTCCGGCGTGGCGTTGCTGCTCGCCATAAGCGCCGCCGCGGCACAGATGCCGGGCGACACGCATCTCAATCCGGTCATCGCCCTGCTCGAGCAGGGCCAGCCCGTCTTCGGCGTCTACGCGCCGCGCCCGGCGCGCGGCCGCGGGGGCCGCGGAGCGACGCAACCTACCGGGCCGACGCCCACGCCGGCCGACCTCGCTGCCGAAGCGGTCGCTTACCGGGACACCGACTTTCTCTTCGACGGCAGCATGGAGGGCGGTCTCGAGCGGGCGCTGCCCGCCTTCACTGCCTTCACCGAGGGCTGGACCGAGGCCGACCCGCTGCTGCCCGGCCCTCCCCCGCGCCTCACCCACCCGCTGATCGTCAAATCCCCCGAGCTGTACGATGGCGTCGCCGCCGACATCCAGACGCAGCTCGACCTCGGCGTCAGCGGCATCATGTTTCCGCAGGTGGAGAGCGCCGACGAGCTGCGCGCGGCGCTCGCAGCGATGCGTTTCGGCTCCAACGGCGGCACGCGCCCCGACAACGACACCGGTGAGGCCGCGGCGCGCTGGGGTATGTCGGCCGACGAGTACCGTCGCAAGGCCGACCTGTGGCCGCTCAACCCCGCCGGCGAGCTGATCAACTGGACCATCGTCGAGAGCAAGGAGGGGCTCGACCACCTGCGCGAGATCGCCGCCGTCCCCGGCATCGGCGTGCTGTGGCCCGGCGCCGGCACGCTGCGCCGCGTGTTTTCGAGCACCGACGCCACCGGCGAGCGCGTATTTGACGAAGAGGGCTGGGAGAACGCCATCCAGCAGGTGCTTTCCGCCTGCAAGGAGTTCGGCATCCCGTGCGGCTTCCCCGCCGGTCCGGACGACATCGAGATGCGCATGCAGCAGGGCTTCAGCGTGTTCGTGATGAGCTGGGGCGACGCCGGCTTCCGCACGATCGAGATTGGCCGGCGCGCCGCGGGCCGCTAGCCGCGCCGCCTTCGCGAAGCTCGGCGCCGCCTGCCGCGGCCCTTGCCGAAGGCCGGTCCACGCCGATTCGCAGGCTACGGATTACGAGATCGTCCGGGGGTTGACAACATTTCGATGATTAGCTAAATATAGAACCATCATGACAGAGCGATCCACGCAGCCGGTCACCGAATCGAGAGGGCGAACCCTCGTTGCCGTGGTATTGGTGCTGGTCGCCGTACTCGCCGGGGTGAATTGGCTCCTCGATCCGAGCAAGGCTTCGCGATGGCTGTTTCGTATGCTGCAACTGCCCGTCCTATGGCTTGCCCTGACGATCTGGCAACGGTGGATGCTGCGGTCGCGGGCGCGACGGGGATTCGAGGATGAGGCCGCGGTGCGCTACTACTTCGACTCGGTGTCCATCCCGGTGATCGTCCTCGTGGGCGCGGTGTACATCGTGCGCTCCTGCCTGGTTATCTGGACGACCGTCGGAAACGGCGATCCGGATATCGCCCGGCGCCTGCTCCTGTTGTCGGCGAGCGCTTTCGTCATCCTGCTCGGCAACCGTATCCCGAAGATGGTGACGCCACTGTCGATGCTGCCACGCGGCGGAGCGGTGCGGCTGGAGACCGCGCGTCGCTTCGTCGGCCTCGTCTGGGTGCTTCTGGGGCTGACCATGGCAGTCGCCTTCCTGTTCGCACCCCTGGAGCTCGCCACCTTGCTACCCCGGTGGATGCTCGGTGCCTGCATGCTCACCGTGCTGGCGGCCGTCATCTGGATGAACGCCGGCCCGGTGGGAGGCGAACAATGGCGATGAACAGCGTCTTCAAGGCGCTCGCCGATCCGACGCGTCGGCGCGTCCTGGAGCTGTTGCGCAACGGGCCGATGAGCGCAGGGGATCTGGCCGATCACTTCCCGGTCTCCAAGCCGACTATGTCGGCGCACTTCTCGGTGCTGCAGGAAGCCGGCCTGGTGAGCACGGAGAAGATCGGGCGCGTAGTGATGTACCGGCTGAAGATGTCGGTGCTGGAGGACGCGCTGCTGGGTTTCGCCGGCGCCCTCGGCCTGGAGATCACCGAGCGCGGCGCCGGTGACGTGAAACGGTCCCGCGGCAAAGAGACGGCGCTCGCCAGGCGAGAAGCCTGACCACCCGGTTCCGCCGACTTCATCGGCCGAGATCGGACATCGCGCCGTGTCGGATCGCCCGATACCGTCGCGACCGGTCGGCTAGAATCGCCACCATGCTCCGACGTCTGCTCGCCCCGCTGGTACTGCTCGTCATGCTGACCTCGCCGGCCTGCGGCGGCCCGTCGGTGCAGTTCCTCAGCATCGGCACCGGCGGCACCGGCGGAATCTACTACCCGCTCGGCGGCGCCATCGCGGCAATGCTGTCGGCCGCCGACTCGTCGCGTCAGTACACCGCCGAGGTCACCGGCGGCTCGGTGGAGAACATCGCGCGCGTGGCGAGCGGCGAGATCGATATGGGTTTCACGCTCGGCGCTTCGGCGCGCGCGGCGTTTGATGGAGGTGACGGCATGGAAGCCGTTCCCGCGCTGCGCATCGTCGCGCCGCTCTACCCCAACGTGACGCACGTGCTGGTGCGCGAGGATTCGGGCATCGTGTCGGTGGCCGATTTCGCCGGCAAGACGGTGTCGGTCGGCTCGGCGGGCAGCGGTACCGAGCAGTTCTCGCGCCACCTCCTGGAAGCCTACGGCCTCGACTATGACGACATCGACGAGCGCTACCTGTCGTTTTCGGAATCCTCGGCGGCGCTGCGCGACGGCGCCATCGACGCGGCGGTCCTCTCGGTTGGCTACCCCGCCGCGGCGGTGCTCGAGGCAACCACCAATGCCGCCGTGACCCTGTTGCCGATCGACGCTGTGGAGGCCGAGCGCCTGCACGCCGCGCGCCCGTATTACACACAGGCGGTCATACCCGCTGGCACCTATGCCGGTCTCGATACCGACCTGCCCACCATCGCGGCGATGAACTGGATGGTCGGCCTCGACACCCTCGATGACGCCACCGTCACCGCACTGCTCGACGCGCTACGCGACCGGCGCGACGAGCTCATTCGGGTCAACGAGATCGCCCGCCAGATCGATCTGGCGGCGCTGGCGGAAGCGCCCATACCGCTGCACCCCGCGACACAACGCTGGCTGGAAGCGGGCCGTTGAAATCAGGGGCGTGTCTCGCTTGATTGCCGTGCCGAACGGCGGGAAAGTCTCCTCATGGCGCGCGCACTGCTGTTGATGCCGACCACCACCTACCACGCCGCCGACTTCGTCGACGCCGCCGCGGCGCTCGGGGTCAGCGTCACCGTGGGCACCAACGGCAGCCAGGCGCTGCAGGAGCAGACGCCGGGCTCCACGCTGACCCTCGACTTCAACGACCTCGAGGGCTCGGTGGCGGCGATCGAGGCGCTGCACCGCAACTACCCGCTGTCCGCCGTCGTCGCCGCTGACGACGAGACCACCGCGCTGGCCGCCGCCGCGGCGGGCGCGCTCGGGCTGCCGCACAACCCGCTCGAAGCGGTGCTGCCGACGCGCAGCAAGCTGAGCCTGCGCGGCACGCTCGCCGACCACGGTTTCGCCTCCCCGGCGTTCCGCGTCCTCAACATCGGTGCGGGGTTTGCCGATCAGCCGCGCCCGGAGCGCGACGCGCGACTCAAGGCGGCCATCGCCACGATGCTCGAGAGCGAGCGTGTGCCGTTTCCCTGCGTGCTGAAGCCAACCTTCCTGGCCGCCAGCCGCGGCGTCATCCGCGCCGACGACGAGGTCGAGTTCCGCGCCGCTGCGCGGCGCATCGGCGAGATCCTGCACGACGAGCGGCGCGCCGGCGGCGGCAACCCGGAGTCCCACCTGATCCTGGTGGAGGAGTACATCCCCGGTGACGAGTACGCCGTCGAGGCGATGCTGCGCGGCGGCGACCTGCACTTGCTGGCGCTGTTCGACAAACCGGACCCGCTCGAAGGGCCGTACTTCGAGGAGACCATCTACGTGACGCCGTCGCGTGCTCCCGAGACGGTACAGGAGCAGATCGTCGGCACCGTCGCCCAGGCGGTGGCCGCGTTCGGATTGCGCGAGGGGCCGCTGCACGCCGAGCTGCGCGTCAACGAATCCGGTGTCTACATCGTCGATCTCGCCGCGCGCGCCATAGGCGGTCTGTGCCCGCGTGTGCTGCGCTTCGGCACCGGTATGTCGCTCGAGGAGCTCATCCTGCGTCACGCCCTGGGCGAGGACTTCACCGCCTTCCGGCGCGAGGATGGCGCCGGCGGCGTGATGATGATCCCGATCCCGCGCGCCGGCACGCTGCGCGGCGTGAAGGGCGTGTCCGGCGCCCGCGAGATCGACGGCATCCGCGAGGTCACCTTCACCATCAACCCGGGCCAGCGCGTGCTGCCGCTGCCCGAAGGCAACCGCTACCTGGGCTTCATCTTCGCCCACGCCGACACGCCCACCGAAGCCGAAGCCGCGCTGCGTGCCGCGTATGCGCAGCTGACCATCGACGTCGAGCCGGCGTGATCGCGACCCGCCGGCGCGGCCGTCGCCGGCACCCGGCGGGGAGCGCTTTACCGACGCCGGGGGGTGCCGTACCCTTTTTTTTGAGCCGGCCCGACGCCTTCATCCCGCCGGCGCGGAGGAATTCATGAGCCAGCAAGAGATGACCTCGCCGCTGCAGGGCGCCAAGGTAGACGACAAGCCGATCACCTTCACCACCGCGGCGGCACTGAAAGTCCTGGAGTTCGCCGAAAAGTCCGACCAGCCCGAGGACATCGGCCTGCGACTGTACGTCCAGGCCGGCCGCACGAGCTACGACTACGGCTTCAAGTTCGATCATAAGCAGGAAATCGATGTCGTCGTGCCGCAGGAAGGCTTCGACCTGTACGTCGACGGCTTCAGCTTGCACCTGCTGCGCGGCGCCACGGTCGATTACGTCGACAAGGTCTCCGGGGGCGGCTTCAGCGTCTCCAACCCCAACGAGCCCGACCCCTCCACCGACCCGCTGTTCAAGCGTGTCCAGGAGTTCATCGACCACCACATCAACCCCGGCGTGGCGACGCACGGCGGCAGCGTATCGCTGCTCGAGGTCAACGACGGCGTGGTGTACGTGCAACTCGGCGGCGGCTGCCAGGGTTGCGGCATGGTCGACGTCACGCTCAAGCACGGGATCGAGCGCATGCTCAAGGAGAACTTCCCGGAGATCGAGAGCGTCTACGACACCACCGATCACAACTCCGGCGACAATCCCTATTTCACCCAGGGAAAGGGTGGGGCGTTCAACCACTAGCCCCCGATATACGACATCTCGATCTTCGGGGGGGTCTTGCCGGCGGCGCGGAGCTCGGAGTAGCGGTCGGTGCGGGCGGTCCACAGGCCGCTGATCACTTCGCGCAGGCGGTCGTCGGAGTGGCCGCCGCGCAGGGTCTCGCGCAGGTCGGTGCCCTGGTGGGCGAACAGGCAGGTGTAGACCACCCCTTCGGCCGACAGGCGGGCGCGCGTGCAATCGCCGCAGAACGGCCGGGTCACCGAAGTGATGACGCCGAACTCGCCGGATCCGTCGCGGTAGCGCCAGCGCTTGGCGACCTCACCGCGGTAGGCGGGCTCGACGGGATCGGCGGGAAACTCGGCGGTGATGCGCTCGACGATCTCGGCGCCGGAGACCACGTCTTCCGCATGCCACTCGTTGGTGGTGCCGACGTCCATGAACTCGATGAAGCGCACTACGTGGCCGGTGCTCTTGAAGTGGCGCGCCAGCTCGACCAGCGTGTGGTCGTTGACGCCGCGCTGGACCATGCAGTTGACCTTGATCGGCGCCATGCCGGCGGCCTCGGCGGCGGCGATGCCCTCGAGCACCCTGGCCACCGGGAAGTCGGCGTCGTTCATCCTGCGGAAGACCGCGTCGTCGAGCGAATCCAGGCTCACCGTGACCCGGTGCATGCCGGCGTCGGCAAGCTCCCGGGCGTACTTCGGTAGCAGCGCGCCGTTGGTGGTCAGCGCCAGCTCGATGCCCTCGATCTCCGCCAGCATGGCGACGAGCTGTGGCAGGTCGTGGCGCAGCAGCGGCTCGCCTCCAGTGACCCGCACCTTGCGTACCCCCAGCTCGACGAAGATGCGCACCACGCGCTGGATCTCCTCGAAGCGCAGGATGGCGCGCCGCGGCAGGAACTCGTACCCCTCGCCGAACACCTCACGCGGCATGCAATAGCCACAGCGGAAGTTGCAGCGGTCGGTAACCGAGACGCGCAGCTCGCGTAACGGCCGGCTGGATTGATCGCGGACAGGATCGCTCACACGATGATTGTCCCAGGCTGTGCCGGCGAGCGGCAACCGCGCGCAGCGTCATGCCCGATGGGCGCCGTCAGCGCTCGCCGGAATCGCCGATCTCTCGCGCCCGGGCGAGGGCGGCTTCCGCCTCCTCGTCGCGGCCCAGGGATCGCAGCACCTCACTGTACAGCTGCAGGGTCGAGGGGTCCGGCGCGTCGTTGATCTCCTGGATGGCGATGGCCCGCTCGAAGTAGTCGGCCGACTCCGCATAGCGTTCCCACCGGCGGTACAGCTCGGCCAATCCCTGGTAGCTGAGCGCGAGCGCCGGATGCTCGGGACCCAGCGCGGTCTCGCGGATCCTCGCGGAGCGTTCGTACAGCCGCAACGACCCAGCGTAGTCCCCCTGCATCATGTGGACCTTGGCGAGGTTGTTGAGCGAGGAAGTGACCGCCGGGTGATCCACTCCATACGTTCTCTCGCGCGCCGTGATGGCCCGCTGCAGGTAATCTTGCGCGATGTCGTAACGTCCCATGTCCACGTTCAACGAGCCGAGGTTGTTCAGCACGGTGGAAAAGAACGGGCTGTCCGGCTCGATCTGCCCTTCGTTGATCTGCAGGGCGCGTTCCAGCACCTCCGCGGCCTCTTCGAACCGGCCGGTCTGTGCATACACGGCACCGAGGTCCGAAAGCGCCTGGGCGATCGCCGGATGGTCCGGCCGCTCGGACCCCTCGATCAGCTCGAGTGCCCGTTGCATGTCGGTGAGCGCCTCATCCTGGCGGCCGAGCCGGCTGAGGACGGCGCCTCGGTCTCCGTGGAGGGCCGATAAGAGCTCCGGCGTCGGGCTCGTCTCCTGGACGAGCTCGAAGCCACGGTTGGCTGCCGCCAGCGCCTCGTCGTAGCGGCCGGCGCGCATGTACGCATCGGTGAGGATCCCGGCGGCATCCGCCACCGAGTCGGGGTCAATGGGATCGGCGCCCGCGAAGTCGTCCAGCGCCTGCGTGGTGATGTCGATGGCGTCGTCGAGGCGCCCGAGCCCGATGTAAGCAACGGCAAGCGCCTTCGCGATGCCGGCGGCATCGACGCTGCGGGCGCCATTCTCCCGCCGCCGGATCGCCAGGGCCTCGACAAGGGTCGCCTCCGACTTCTCGTACAGACCGAGCGAAGCGTATGCCTGCCCCATGGTCCGGAGCATCCTCGCCTTCACCAGGGGTTGGTCGTCGAGGCTACTCAGGCGCTCGGCACCGCGGTCGAGAATCTCGCCGACGGTGATATCCGCGCTCTGGCTGTCGAACGGGTTGGCTT
>JASFRZ010000224.1:0-7985 GCA_050114655.1 Acidobacteriota bacterium | reverse complement strand
ACCCTACGGCGATACCTCCGAGGAGTCGGTCGCCGATACCTTCGCCGCTCAGATGCAGGCTCTGGTCGGCGCCGACGTCATCTGCATCGAGACCATGACCGATCTGCGTGAGGCGACGCTGGCGGTCCGCGCTGCCAAGTCCACCCGGCCTGACACTCCGGTGATGGCAACGATGACCTTCGATCCGACGCCGCGCGGCTTCTTCACCATCATGGGCAACAGCGTTGCCGACGTATGCGACGGCCTGGCGAAGGCCGGCGCCGACATCGTGGGCTCCAACTGCGGCAACAGCATCGGGCGCATGGTCGAGATCGCGCGGGCTTTCGGGGAGCACACCGATCTGCCGATCCTGATCCAGTCGAACGCCGGCCAGCCGCGCATTGTCGGCGGCGAGGTTCGCTATGACGAGACACCCGAGATGTTCGCCGCCGCGGTGCCTGCGCTGCTCGCCGCAGGTGTGCGCGTAATCGGCGGCTGCTGCGGCACCACCCCGGAGCACATTCGTGCCCTCGCCGGCGCTTTGACCTGTTGACAACCGGGCCGCGCAGGAGTATTTCTACTTTGTAGAAGTTCCTACTTTGTAGAAAGTGAGGTGCAGCATGGCCAGGGGTGAATACCTCGGGGACTTCGAGCAGCTCGTCCTGCTCGCGGTGATGCGCCTGGACGACAACGCCTACGGGATGACCGTGCGCCGTGAGATCGAGGAGCGCGCCGATCGCAACGTCTCTCTGGGCGCCATCTACGCGACGCTCGATCGCCTGGAGGACAAGGGGCTGGTGTCGTCGCAGGTGGGCGGGGCCACCTCCGAGCGGCGCGGCCGCGCCAAGCGCTTCTTCCACGTCCAGGCGGCCGGCGTGCGCGCGCTGCAACGGGCGTTGGCATCCCTCGATCGCATGCGTCGCGGCGTCAAGGAAGTCGAACCGGTCGGGGCCGAGTCATGACCACCGACCGGGAGTCCGGGCGCGAGCTCGCGCCGGAGTTTCCCGGTCCGCTCGCGCTCGTCGTACTGCGGCTGCTGGTGCCCGGAGAGCACCGCGACGAGGTCACCGGCGACCTCATCGAGGAAGCCGAGACCCTGATCCTGCCGCGCCATGGCATGGCCGCGGCGCGCTCATGGTTCTGGTGGCAGGTCACCGCCTCGGCCTGGCCGCTGCTGGTGCGCCACTGGACGCGGGAGATCGTGCGCAACCCGCAGCGCTGGCTGGTCGCTGCGGCGATCGTCGTGATGTGCACGCTGATGGCTATCGACGGCGGGCTGCTGACCGCGACGACGCCGGCGGTGGTGCTGGCGGCCCTGGCCATCGCCATCCCCGCCGTCGCCGGGCTGCTGTCGGGCAACATCGGCGTATACGCCGCCGCCGCCCTGGTGTCGGCGCTGCTGCTGATGACCGCCCGCATCCTCTCCCCCATGGAGCTGCGCTGGTACGCCATCGCTTTCATGGCATTCGTCGTGCTGCTCTTCGACTGGGGATACGAACACCGATCGAGACCGTCCGCACCGGGGGGCTCGGGTCCCGCGGCGCGGATCTGAACAAGGAGACAGACCCTTGCAGCCGCTGCCGCTGTTGATCGTCGTATGCGGCGCCTGGGCGGCGACCGCCGCGATGTTGATCGTGCGCGACCGCGTCCGCCACGGCGCACCGGTCGACGTGCTGTGGCTACGCCTCGCGATTCTGCGCCACGTCGCCGAGTACCGCGACGAGACGACCGCCGAGCGCGGGCACCCCGGACCGCTCTTCTATCACTACATCGTGCCGCTGAACGCCGCGCTGGTGCTGTTCATCGTGCTGCTCGTCAACAGCCTGCGATAGGCGCGAGCGGCGCTGCGAAGGACCCTGGCCGCCCGCTGCCGGCGGGCGCCCTGGAGCGGACTCGTCTACAGGCTACAATCGAGGGGCACGCTGCCCAGCAAACTCTGCGCTCCCCCCGGAGAAATCCGCCATGCGCATGCTTGCGTTCCTGCTCGTCTTCTCGGTCCTCCTTGCCGGCTTCGCCGCCGGCGCCGCGCCGTCGCAGGAGGATGCCATCAAGGCCACCGCGCTCGACTACATCGAGGGCTGGTACACCGGCGATGCCGCGCGCATGGAGCGCGCGCTGCACCCCGATCTCGCCAAGCGCATCGTGATGACCGGCCCCGACGGCCATGCAACAGTGCAGAACATGACTGCCGAGCAGCTCGTCGATGCGACGCGCGCCGGCGCCGGGACGCGCACCCCGGAGGATCAGCGCCGCATGGACGTTGACGTGCTCGACGTGTACGAGAACGTCGCCAGCGTGCGGGTCACCGCCACCGACTGGGTCGACTACCTGCACATCGGCAGGGTCGACGGCGAGTGGAAGATCATCAACGTGCTGTGGGAGCTGACGCCGGAGGCGAAGGCGCGCATGGGGCGCTGAGTGCCACGCGCATCCGCCACCTTGCCGCAGTGCATATCGGCAACCGCCGATGGTGACCGCCGCAGCGCCTCACACCCCGGCAGGTTCCTTCTCGCGCATCGTGGGCTCGCTCGCGGTCGCCGCGTCCTGCGCCGACCGGCGACGAGCCGTCGATACCGGCTCGAAGCGTCCCTGGAAGAAGCGCAGCTTCTCGGGCTCGTAGACGAAGCGCAGGCCGGTGAGCTCGTCGCGCCGCTGGTACAGCCGGATGATGCCGTCGGCCACCGCCCGCATGTGATCACGGGTATAGACACGGCGCGGGATGGTCAGGCGCACCAGCTCGAGCGCCGGCCGGTAGTTCTCGCCGGTGTGCGGGTCGCGTCCCTTCGACACGTTGCCGCGCTCCATCGCGCGCACGCCGGTCTCGACGAACAGCTCCGCAGCGAGCCGCTGTGCCGGAAACTCGTCCTGATCGATGTGCGGCAGGAAGCGCTTGGCGTCGAGGAAGATCGCGTGGCTGCCGGGCGGTAGCACGATCGGCACGCCGGCTTCGAGCAACATCTGCCCGAGCGCTGCGGTCTGCCGCACGCGCGCGCGAATGTAGCGATCGTCGAGCATCTCCTCCACGCCGACCGCCATTGCCGCGAGGTCGGAGGCCGACAGCCCGCCGTCGGTGACGTGCCCCTCGTAGATGCGCAGCAGGGCTTCGGACCTCTCCGCCCACTCCGCGTTGTCCTTGAAAGCCAGCAAACCGCCGATGTTGATCAGGAAGTCCTTCTTGCCGGACACGGTCATCCCGTCACCGTACAGCAGCATCTCGCGCAGAATGTCGCGGATCCTGGTGTCGCGGTAGCGCGGGTCGCGCTGCTGGATCATGAAGGCGTTTTCCGCCATGCGGGTGGCGTCGAAGAACACCGGAATGTGGTGGTTGCTGCAGTAGCCGTAGACCTCGCGCATGTTGGCCATCGACACTGGCTGGCCGCCGGCCATGTTGACCGAGTGTTCGAACGAGATGTAGGCGATCTTGTCGGCGCCGTGCTCGTCGACCAGCGGGCGCAGCTTATCGAGATCAATGTTGCCCTTCCACGGGAAGTCGCTCTCGGGTACGTGCGCCTCGTCGACGATGACGTCGGCGAACAGGCCGCCGGCGAGCTCCTGGTGCAGCTTGGTAGTGGTGAAGTACATGTTGCCGGGCACGATCTGCCCCGGCTTGATCATGACCTCGGACAGGATCTGCTCGGCGGCCCGCCCCTGGTGCGTCGGAATGATGTGCTCGTAACCGGTCGCCTCCTGCAGCACCGCGACGAAGCGCAGGTATTCGTCGGTGGTGGTGGGTGTGGCGCGGGCGCGATCGAACGCGCCCCACTGGTCGGTGCTCATCGCCGAGGTGCCGGAGTCGGTGAGCAGGTCGATGGTCACGTCGGCCGAGCGCAGCAAGAAGGTGTTGTACCCGGCCTCCTCGATGGCGTGCCGCCGCTGGAGCCGGCTCGAGGAGGCGATGCGCTCGATGGTGTGGATGACGAAGGGGTAGGTGTCGAACTCGAACGGCAGCAGGTCACAGAAGACCCAGCGATAGCGCATCTGATCGCGCCACCCGCCCTCGCGCACCGGCTCCAGCGGTGGCACGCGATCGTGCTGCTCGTACAGGCTGATGATGGCGTCGGCCACCTGGCTGATCTGCCGCATGGTCATCGCCAACCGCGGAATCTGCACCGGTACCAGGTTGTCGCGCCCGACCGCCCCGTGCGCCAGGGCGCGCACGCCCGACATCTCGTACAGCGCCGCCGAGAAGGCGTCCTGCTGGAAGGCGGCGAGGTGCGGGAAGAACTCGTCGGCGAGCACGTACGCGCCGTCACAGCCGTTCTCGATCGGGACGCCGGCGGCACGCAGTCGCCGGCAGAAGCGCTCGGTCTGCTGCATCACCCACTGCACCTCCTCCTCGTCGCACATCTCCTCGAGGCCGCGCGCAAACACTTCCATGGTGCGCCCGGCCATGCCGCCGTAGGTGTGCAATCCCTCGTAGACCACCACTTCGTTCATGAAGTGTTCGTGCAGCTCGGGGTTGTCGGTGACTAGCAGCCCGCCGGTCGGGCACTTGGGGTCCTGGGCACCGTCGATCTGGAAGACGTGCGCGGTCTTGGCGATCTCCCGGACCAGCGTGGCGATGCTGTGCGACCCCATGCCGGGCTCGTGCTGCTGGATCATCCAGGCGTTCTCGATGACGCGCGAGCCATCGACCACCAGGCGCTTGCCGTGGCGCGCCGCCAGCGCGCGCACCGCGCGCAGGTTCTCCAGGCTGAAGGGGTGCTGGCCGTCGGCGTAGGCCTGCACGCCCACCGCCGCCACGTTACCCGTCGCGAGCGCCTCCTCGAGGCGCGTCAGGTCGACGTTGCCGGTGAACGGAGCATCGGAGGGGTCGCGCACGTCGATGACCTCGACGTGGCGCGGCGCCAGGATGTCGATGCGGGTGCGGGCGTTGGACGGCAGGCTCGAGCCCGCCGGGACCATGGTGGCGGCAAGCAGCTTCACGCATCCCAGCACGTTGTGCGTCGGGCAGACATAGGTGTGCCCGAGCACGTCGTGCACGGCGCCCTGCAGGCGCTCGAAGTTGCGCGCGCCGGCGTAGGCCTCGTCGCCGATCAGCTGGCCGGCGAGCTGCTCCTGGGTCATCGCGCTGGTACCCAACGAGCACATGTCGAAGCCGACCTGGGACGGCGTCAGGTTGAAGACGTTGAAATCCGCCTCGGCGAGGTACTTACGGCGCTCTTCCAGCGTCGGCATGGAGACAGAGCGGACCGTCTTGATCTTGTGCGGCTCATGCGGGATCGGCTGCATCGCGGCGTCCTCGTCACGCGGCCATGAGCGGCCGCAACAGAGCGTGCCGGGGGCGCGTCGCAGAGGTCCTTCGGACAGGTCCCTTAAACAGGATAGTAACGTCTGAAACTCACCTCCGCTGACCGACCGTGGGTGCTAATCGGAGGTGCCGAGGAACGCCCGCAAGATCTCCATGTGCTTGCTGAAGGCCGCCCGCCCCGCGGGCGTCAGGCGCAGCGTGGTGCGCGGGCGGCCACCGTCGAAGGTGCGTCGCAAACATCGCGTGCGCGAAACTCGCGTGCGGGTTTCCCCTGCCCTCGCGAAAGCCGCGCTGCTAGCGCGGCCAGACGTTGTCGGCGGGGTTCCTGTCAGGGAAGCGACCGAATGGATCGAAGGTGACGCTTTCGATCGAGCGGCCGCCGAAATCGAGCACTGCGTCGAAGGTGCGCGAGCCATCGAACCAGACGTCCACCGGCCAGGTGACGATGGCGGTGGTGTCACCGATCATCTCGGCGTTGTCCATTGGTTGCACCGCCGGACCGCTCGCCGCCAGCTCGACGCGCAGCACCACCGGCGAGGGCATCTCGCCGTCCTGCCGCACCGTGACCGTGGAGCGACCGCCGGAGGAGACGACGTTCTGGATCGAGCCGTCGACCGAGTCGGTGGTGAACAGCCAGTAGTACCAGAACCAGCCCAGGTCGCGGTCCAGCGCGTTGCTCATGAAGAATGCATAATCCCACGGCGACGGGTGCTTGAAGGCCCATGTGCGGGTGTACTCGCGGTGCGCCGCCTGCACTTCCTCGTCGCCGACGATACCGCCGAGCATCGACAGCATGAGCGGGGTCTTGGAGTAGGTCTCGAAGCTGTACATCGGGCCGTCATAGTTGGCGACCCACATCATCGTCGGCTCCCATTCGTTGCCGCTGATCCGTCCATAGCTCTGACCGCGCCCGTCGAGCTCGGGCTCCGTGCCGCGCCGGTCGGCATTGGACAGGATGTTCATGTACTGATTGAAGCCCTCGTCCATCCAGCCGTACCAGGTCTCGTTGTTGCCGACCATCATCGGCCACCACTGGTGGCCGGCTTCGTGATCGGCCGCGCCCTGGTTGGAGTTGATCACCATCGGGTATTCCATTCCGGCGCTCGGTCCGTCCTGCAAGGTGAGTTGCGGGAAGGGATACGGGATCCACAGCTTGGAGTAGTACTCCAGCGCATGCCGGCTGATCGCGCCGGCGTTGGTGAACAGGTTGGCACGCTCGGGCAGGAACACCATGTTGATCGGGACATAGCCCTTCTCGGGGATGTCGGCGCGCAGCGCCTGCCAGACATAGTGCTCGGCGGTCGCCCAGGCGAAGTCGTTGACCCTGTCGGCGACCATGTGCCAGGTGAGGCGGTCGCCCGGAGCGGTCGAGCGACCCGGGCCGACCTCATCGGCGCCGACGATGGTGACCACGTCGTCGGTATCGAGCACCGTGGCGAGGCGCTGGCGCGCCTGCGCGGTCAGCACCTCCTCCGGGTTCTGCAGCAGGCCGGTGCCCGACACGACCCAGCCCGCCGGCACGTTGATGCGTACGTCGAAGCGACCGAAGTTGTTGTAGAACTCCGACGGGCCCAGGTACAGGTTGTCGTCCCAGCCGCGAAGGTCGTCGTACTTGGCGATGCGCGGGTACCACTGGGTCGGCTGAAACAGCGTGTGGTCCCAGCGCTGCGTCATCCGGTGGGCGCGGCCGGTGTCGCCCCCGGGCAGCTTGGTGTGCCAGTCGATCTCGACCGCCGCGGTGGAGCGGGCGGGGATCGGATCGACGAGCGTGATCCGCGCCACCGTCTGGTCCAGTCCCGATGCCGCCAGCCGCGGCGGCGCACCGCGACCGCCCCCCCGTCCCTGACGCCCTCCCGCCGGCGGGTTCAGGTCGACGACGTCACCGTTGACCGTGATGCGCGTCACCACCATTCCGTCGGTGATCTCGGCCGGCCTCCAGGGCGAGGCCAACGGCATACGCTCGCGGAAGATGTTGTGGTCGAGCCGCAGCAAGATCTGGTCGAGCGTGTCGGGGCTGTTGTTGTGCAGCTGGATTGATTCCGATCCGGTCAGCGTCGCGGTCGCCGGATCGAGGCTGACGTCGATCGAGTAGTCGGTTTCGAGTTGCCAGTACTCGGGACCCGGGCGACCGGTGAAGTCGCGCGTGCCGGCCTCCATCGCCTTGACGATCGCGTCGGTGAGCGGGATGTCGCGACGAACGGCGCGGTGTTCTTCACCGTAGCGCTGGCCGGCGAGGGCAGCCTGCTGCTGGGGTGGCGGCGCGGCAACCGCAGCGCCGGATACGAGCGGACAAGCGGCGAAGACGACGAGGAGGATCAGGGCGACGCGACGAAAGACCATGAGCAGGCTCTCCAATGGGGAGTTAGCGGACATCCAGCGCCCGATGATGGACCATTGTATCGGGAATCGGCCGCCGAGCAGGCCGCGGGCAGGCCCCGGCAAGGGTGCGGCCCCATCGGACCCTCATCACCGCCGGCTAGCGTGTGAAGCCGGAGACGGCGGTGCGTAGCCTGCAGTTGCCGGTCTTGCGCAGGTCGAGGCACTGTGGGCAGATCTCCGACCCCGCGGGCAGCGGACCGCTCCACTCCTCGAAGGTGACCGGAGCATCGGGCCATCGCGGGCAGTTCTCGCAGAAGTGCCAGATGGCCTCTTCGGAGCGGCTGCGAAAACCGATGCTGATCGCCGGGCGGGCGGCGGCGTTGGCCACGATCGCCCTCCTCTCCCTCACCCGTCGTGACGACGGACGGTTACGGGG
>JASFRZ010000223.1:0-7998 GCA_050114655.1 Acidobacteriota bacterium | reverse complement strand
CCGGCGGGCGCATGCCTGCGACCCACCTGGTTGAGGAAGCGGCGCCGAGCCGTCAGCAGCGGGCAGTTCGTTGACCGACCCGGCGCCGCTCTCGCCTAGATAGACGGGTCTCGACGGGCGCGAGTTTCGTCGCGGGGCACTCTTGTCGAGAAGCGGGTGCCGAGGAGCAACGGGATCGCGACGGTGAGTTGTGGCGGCTCAGGTGGTTGCGCTCAGTCGTCGCCCGTGACGCCGTAGTCCTTGAGGCGGTACTGCAGGGTGCGCAGGCTGATGCCGAGCTCGTCGGCGGTGGCGCGCCGGTTGCCGTCGTTGCGCTCGAGCGCTTCGAGGATGGCGCGGCGCTCGAGGTCAGCCAGGGTCGGCGGCGTCGTGGGGTCCGCGGGGACCGAGGTATCGTCGACGAAGGGCAGGTCGCGTCGCCGGATGGTCTCGCCGGTGGCGACGATCAGCGCCCGCTCGACGGCGTTTTGCAGCTCACGCACGTTGCCCGGCCAGTGGTGGGCACAGATCGCGCCGCGCGCGGCGTCGTCGAAGGGCTTCACCGACCGTCCCATGCGGCGCGAGATCTTGCGCGCGAAGTGCTCGGCGAGCGGCAGCACGTCGGCCTTGCGCTCGCGCAGCGGCGGGATGCGCAGAGGGAACACGTTGAGGCGGTAGTAGAGGTCGTCGCGCAGCGCGCCCTCCGCCACCGCCGTCTCCGGATCCCGGTTGGTCGCCGCGATGACGCGCACGTCGACCGCCACCGTGCGCGTGCCGCCGACGCGCTCGAGCTCGCGCTCCTCGAGGACGCGCAACAGCTTGGCCTGCAGGTTGGCGCCCATCTCGCTGATCTCGTCGAGAAACAGCGTGCCGCCATGCGCCAGCTCGAAGCGGCCGCGGCGTGCCTCGGTGGCGCCGGTGAAGGCGCCCTTCTCGTGACCGAACATCTCGGATTCGAGCAGCGTTTCGGTGAGCGCGGCGCAGTTGACAGCGACGAACGGACCGTCGGAGCGTGGGCTGCGCCGGTGGATGAAGCGCGCCACGACCTCCTTGCCGGTGCCCGACTCGCCGGTCAGCAGCACCGTGGTGGGCTGGCTCGCGACCTGCTCGGCGAGGCCGAGAACCTCCTTCATCGCCGTGCTCTCGGCGATCACGTCGGCCGGGAAGCGCGCCTCTGCGTCGGCCTCGAACGCCGCGCTGCGCTGCTCGAGGCGACGCTCGCGCAGCGCCTTGTCCACCACCAGGCGTAGCTCTTCGGGGCTCGCCAGCGGCTTGGTGAGGTAGTCGCGCGCACCGTGCTTCATCGCCTGCACCGCGGTCTCGATCGAGCCGTGTGCGGTGAGCACGACGAACGGCGTCTCCGGAGAGTGCTCGGCGGCCCACTGCACCAGCTCGGTGCCGCTAATCCCCGGCATGCGGTCGTCGGTTACCACCAGGTCGAAGGCACGCTTGTCGAGTAGCTGGCGTGCCTCTTCTCCATCGGCGGCAGGCACGACCTCGTAGGTCTCGCCGAGGATCGCCTGCAGCAGTTGCCGCTGCGACGGTTCGTCATCGACGATCAGGATACTTGTAAGAGCGCTCACGAATGTGGCTCCCGGGGTAGGTTGATGGTGCAACACGCGCCGCCTTGCGGCCCGTCGGTGATGCGGATCGAGCCGCCGAGCTGCTCGACGATCTGGCGCGATACCGGCAGGCCGAGGCCGCTGCCGCGCGTCTTGGTGGTGGCGAAGGGAGAGAACAGCTCCTCGGGATCACGGCCCTGAAGCCCGGGGCCGTCGTCCTCGACGTTCACTTCAATAGCCTGCGCGCTGTCGAGCGCGCGCGCCGCGACGCGCACCGTGCCGCCGGTGGGCGTCGCCTGAACGGCGTTGAGCAGCACGTTGAGCAGCACCTGGCGCAGCCCGTCGGCGTCGGAGCGGATCCACAGGGCACCGTCGTCACCCGCGTTCGCAACACGGACCTCGATCGGCGTGTCGGGGTGCGCGACACGAACCGTCTCGCGCGCTCGTTGCAGCGCGCCGGCGAGATCGAAGCGCGAGATCTCCAGCGTCCGCGGCCGGGCGAAGCGCAACAGGTCGTCGACGAGGCGCTCGAGGCGTTCGGCTTCGCCGACGACCGTCTGCAGGTGTGATTGGGCGCCGTGCTCCGCCGGCATCTGCTCGCGCGCCACCTGGGTCAACCCTTTCACCGCGCCGAGTGGGTTGCGGATCTCGTGCGCCAGCGTCGCCGCCATTTGCCCGAGGTCGGCAAGCCGGCGCGCCTGCAGCTCGCGCGCGCGCAGCGCTACGAAGCGCCGCGCGGTGCGGCCGAGCCAGACCGCGGTCGTCAGCAGGGCGATGATCGCCACCGCCGCGGCCGCCACCTGCAGATTCGCCGCGCGGGCAATGAACAGGGTCGCTCGCGCATCGAGCCCGGCGCGCACGCGCCAGCCCTGCGGCGTCGGGGAGCCGCGACCGGCGCCTCGTCCCGGTGTCGGCAGGGGGCGCTCGAACAGATACAGCCCCTCGCGCTCCTCGCCGCCGCGCGCCACCACCTCGCCGCGCGCGTTCACCACCTCGATGAATGCCACCGTGTCTTCTTGCGTGGCGAGCGTCTCCTCGATCGCCGCGCGCCAGATGTTCACGTCGCTGCGGCCGCCGGGGCCGCGCCCGCGGGTGCGCGCGTCGAGGACGTTGACCAGATCCGCGCCGCGACTGGCGAGATAGTCGTCGCGTAGCCGCGTCAGCGTGACGTAGCTGTAGCCAGCGCTCACGGCAAGCGCCACGCAGACGATTAGCACGCCCGCGGCAACGGGCCGCACCGGGAAGGGCCGACCGTTGGTGATCGATTCTGCGGAGCGTGCCAACGTCTTCTCCTCGGTATCCCGCCGTCGCCTGTCGCGGACGCTTCCGCGACGGATGCTCACCCCTCATAGGTTATCCGCCCGGGAACGGATGTCAGGCCCGTTCCCGGGCGGTGTGGGCCGTGGCGGCGGTGGCCGGACGGGCTGCTAGCGACCGATGCAGCCCGGGCAGTGCGGCCCGGTTCCGTCGCCGGCCCGCGCGCCGACGCCGGGGCCGTTGCCGCCGCCACGACCACCGCGGTATCCGCGGCCGTTACCGGCGCCACGCGTCCCCTGCCTGCCGCGGCCCACGCCGGCAACCCGGAGCCCGTTGCCGCGCCCCGCGCCGGCGGCCCGGAACCCGTTGCCGCGCCCCGCGCCGGCAGTCCGGAACCCGTTGCCACGCCACGCCGGCACGCCCGCCTCGTCGCGCAGCGTCAGCGAGGTGTCGCCGCGGCCAATCTCGCGAGCGATGAGCGCAGGCGCGCCGGCGACGACGGTCTTCGAGCCCGTCACCGTGACGCGGTCGCCGGCGGCGAGGGTGAGGTCGTTGTCGTTCAACCAGAACTGCGGAGCGAGATGCACTACGGTCGGCTCCCCTTCGGTTTGCAGCAGCAGGTGCACGCCGGAGCCGCCGTTGCGGCCGCTCTCCAGCAGCACCTCCTGGACCGTTGCTTCCACGGTGGTGACCGTCGCCGGGTCGTAGTTGCGTCCGCCCTGCCAGCCGCGCCCCTGCTGAGCGAGCGCGGGAGCCGTGATCAGCGTGACGGTGAGCACGGTCAGACCTGCGATGCGAGTCCATCCTCGGGTGTTCATTTCTTCTCCTCCTCGTCGTCGAAGTTGACGCCCATGTCGGTGCCCATCTGGTGGTACTGTGCCTGCCACTGCTCCATCTCCTGCGCCAGCTCGTCGCTGTACTGGACGACGCGCGCCGGCTCGGGATCAGCGACGCCGAGCGCGGAGCTCAGCTCCTGTAGCCGGTCGCGGATGCGGTCCCGCGTATGGTCGAGGTCGCGCACCTGGTCCTGCAGCCAGTAGAGTTGCTGGCCATTCATGCCTTCGATCAATTGGTCGTGTTGGCGCAGCATCTTCTGCACCTGTTCGCTCATCCCGGCGCCTTCGCTCCGGGCTCGCGTGCCGTTGAAGCCGCCGCCGCTGCCGGCGCGTCCCGCCAGCTCGCGCGCGCGCGCCTGAACTCCGGCGGCGATGCCGGTGCAGGCGCGCACTCCCTTCGACTGCTGCTGGTTGGCGCGGATCGTCTGACGCTGCTGCACCGTCATCTGCTGCGACATTCGCTGGCCCATCGTGTTCATCGAGCCGCGCTGTGACTGCTGACCGCGCTGACCGCTCTGGCCGCGTTGCCCCTGCTGCGCGGCAACCGGGACGGCGAGCAGTGCGAGCGCTCCTGCCAGCGCGATGATCTTTCGTGATGTCTTCATGGCTTCCTCTCCTCGGCTTCGTTCACTGCCGCCGCGCGCCGGAGCGCGCGGACCGTTCCGTCACTGCGTGCACGCGCAGCAGGTCTGGAAGGCGGGCAGGTGTCCTTCGAGCGACGCCGCGCGCAGGTTGGTGAACACGTTGCTCACGTCCTGTGGCAGCTCGCGGGCGAGCAGCTGGTTATACAGGGCGATGTTCGCCAGCTCGGCCTCGACGCCCGCCGCACAGGCTTCGGTCAGCGAGCCGAAGGTTGGTGCGTTGTCGAGGTTCCAATTACTCGCCGGCACGGGCAGGCCGTGGTTGGTGAACAGCTGTGCGATCGCTGCGGAGTGCCGTTGCTCGGCGAACAGGATGTTGTAGAAGGGCTGCACCTCGCCGAACGTTTCGATCACCTTCAGGTAGGTGAACTCGGCGTGGTACTCGTCCTGTATCGCCAGGTTCATGGCCTCCACTGTGTCGGTGCCGAGCACGGTGTTGAGGCCCGTGCCGCCGCCGTTCGCGGCGGTCTGCTGGAATGCCGGCAGCGCCGGCTGGGTGGGGGAGGTCGCGTCGTCGCCGCAGCCTGCGGCGAACACTGCGCCGGCGGCTACGAGCAGCGCCAGTGCGACGGAACCGCGTCGCAGCACGTTAATGAACATCGTCCTGCTCCTGTCGTTGCGGCTCGTTCCCGCTGTCGGGAGAGCCGGTCCGGGGACGTTCGAGCTTGCTGTTCCGCAGGAGTGCAAGGGCGATGCCACACGCGGCTCGGGCGGATTTGCCCGGCGATGGCAGGCTAGGAGGCCGTCAGGCTTCGGGGCGCCGGTGTGGGGGCGCAGGATTTGCGCTCGGCGGCGGTGCGAAGGTGCAGGATCTGCACCTCAGGGGAAGACGCGGCACCGGCTCGTTCTATCCGGGGTGCCCGATGAGGGCGTCGAGAACCGGGTTGTACGCTTCCTCCCCCCAGATCGCGGCTGCGAGGTCTCGCACTTCCGCGGGCTCGTCCTCGAGGCCCCGGGGGTAGGGCATGGAGAAGCTTTCCTTGTCGACGTGGAGCTGGAACGGTCGTTCGAATCGCGCCGCCAGATCGGCCTCGAGCTGGCGCGCGAGGCGTTCACAGAATGACCGCAACCAGGCCTCGGTGAGCTCGAATTGAGCGATCTCCACCGAGGAGAGGAGGCGCTGCGCCAGCTTGTTGCGCAGGAAGCCGTCGATGTCGAAGCGCACCTCGACCATCTCGCTGACGGTGAGCCGGCAGATGTGAAAGTGGCTACCGATCGACGTGCCATCGTCGTAGGCGGCGAGCATCTCCTCTTCCATGCGGAAGCGGTTCTGCCGCAGCGAGTATTCGCCCTGGTTCTTGCGCTCGTAGAGGCCGCTCTCGATGAGATAGGTGGCGAGGTCCCGCAGACCGCGCTGAATGGCGCCGGTCAGTCGCAGCGTGCGCTCCTTGTTCGCCAGCTCCGTCTCCAGCCATTCGAGGTCGGCGTACTTGCGGGACAGGAAGAACCACACCAAGCGGTTGGTGTAGCTATGGAAGTCCCACAGCGACTTGATGTTGAACAGCTCGTAGCTGCCGAAGCCGTTGTACTGGTCGTCGTACAGCAGCTTGAGGAGGTCGTACTCGAAGCTGCTGTACTCGTTGATCAGGTCGACTTTCCGCTGCAGCTCGCGTTCGTCCTCTTCCAATACCAGGTGCTCGAGCAGGTAAGCCTGCCGGGCCAGGGAGTCGCTCCCCGGGGAGTAGAAGGGGTCGACGAATCCGTGCGAGTCTCCGACGATCGCCCAGCGGTCGGCGGAGCAGAACCGCTCGCGCTTGAAAGTCAGGTGAGGGTGGCACTGGAAATCGATCTGCTCGGCGCCCTCCAGCAGGGCCTTTGGGAACGGCTGCGAGTCGAGGAAGGCACGAAAGTCGTCTCGGGAGGTGAGATCCTCATCGACGATGGTGGTGTCGTAGACGACGCCCCAGCTCACGATGCCCTCACCGATGGGGATCGCCCAGATCCAGAAGCCGCGCCCCATGAAGTGGTTGGTCGACAGATAACGCGAGGTATAGCCGACGCGCGCCCGCCACGCGTCATCTCCGAGCAGATCGATATCGCGGGTGTTGCGGAAGCGTCCCCAGGCTGCCGCCGTGCGTAGTTCCTGGTCGCCATGACTCGGCGCCAGCTTGTCGAACGGCGCGCCGATCCTGGTGTTCCTGCCGAGCGCGTTGACCAGCCAGTGAGCGCGCAGCGTCTTCGTCTCGCCGTCTTGCTGGAAGCGAATCCGGTGCGGAGCTTCCCCGGCGCCGAGCTCGATATCGATCACCGGGCAGCCGGTGCGCACGTCGATACCGATCTCCCGGTTCAGGCCCCAGAGGTCCTTGTCCAGGCGTTTGCGGTCGACCTGGAATGTCGGAATGATGGGCAGGATGTTGGGCCCGATCTCGGAGCACGCCGTGACGTCGAACTCCTTGTCGTGATCGTGAAAGAAGTAGCGCAGGCCGCACTTGGGCAGGTGGTTGAGGTAACAGTAGGTGGAGAGACCGAGGTCCCGAATGAGAAAGATGGCCGCCACCCCGACGGTCGATTCGCCCGGGCTGTAGTGGGTATCGGTGTTCTTCTCGACAACCGTGATCTGCAGGTGCGGATGACTCAGCTTCAGGTAGCGAGCCATCATGGAAGCCGCCAGGCCGCCACCGAGAAACACGACATCCTGCTGCAGCGGCTCATCCGGCATGATTCATCTCCTTCTCGAATACCGACCCGTACCAGATCGACGGGCGTGCGCGCAGCAGCTCCTGTAGCTTCGCCGCGACGATCGATTGCACCTGAGCATCGATGCGCGCGACGGTTTCGGGGTTGCTCGCCGCCTCGGGCGGGTATTGCTCCTGCACCGCGATCGGCTCGAGGTATTCCGTGTGCCACTTCGACGGCAGCGGCACCGGCAGCAGCGGAAAGGTCGGGGTCAGGGGAAAGCAGGGCCACTCCGTGAGCCGCTCCCACCAGCGCCAATCGACCTTCTTGAAGATCGGGAAGATCTCTGCGCTGCCGACGGTGACAAAGGGGATGATCGGCGCGCGGTGGCGCAGCGCCAGGCGCACGTAGTCGGGCCGGCCGAAGCCGCTAATCCGGTACGCATCGCGGTACAGCGAGAAGGCCCCGCGGATTCCCTCGGGAAAGACGGCCAGGAGACCGTCTCGTTGCAGCACGTAGTCGGCATTCTCGCGACAGGCGATGATGCCGCCGAGCTTGAACATGTAGTTGGCGAGGAACGGGAATTTCACCAGCGCCGGATGGATCAGAAAACGCGGATACCGGCCCGTTGCGCCGACGACGTCGTGCACCACCATGACGCCGTCGAACGGCATGAACCCGCGATGAACGCCGACCATCACGCCGGCTCCGCGGCGTGGCAGGTTGCGGGTGCCCTCGACTTCGACACGCCAGTAGGCGTCGTGCAGGAATCTGATGTGCCGGCGCCGCCAGCCGCCGATGCGCTCGGCGTCGAGTCCGAACTCGTCGAACGTGGCGCCCCGCGCCTGCCCACCGCGGCTCCCTTGCGCCCGCGGGGAGAGGCGGACAACGGCTTCAGCGCTGGAGTCACGCGGCGAGAAGTCGAGGCTGCTGCGAGCGCGGTCGCCGGACACGGTCCACGAGTAGCGTGTTCTGTCGACCTCATGGAGCGGCGCGGCGAGCCCCAGCGGGGCGGCGACTGCGCGTACCGCGCGGTGCATCCATCGCGGCGCCGGAAGGCGCCGCACGCGCGCCAGTCGGAGGGCTTTGCGCCAGGGAATCGCACCG
>JASFRZ010000222.1:0-8001 GCA_050114655.1 Acidobacteriota bacterium | reverse complement strand
ACGTTGCTACGATCTACCCATGGTTGAGCGTTCTGCGGCGGTAACCGATTGGGAAAGCGAAACGGGTGCGGAGGTTGTCGCCCGTGCCGTGCCGGAGACCCGACTGGCCGTCGACTCCCTGGTGAAGGCATACCGCGGCCGCCGTGTGGTCGACGGCGTCAGCTTCGATATCGCCCCCGGCGAGGTCGTCGGGTTGCTGGGGCCCAACGGCGCCGGCAAGACGACCTCCTTCTACATGGTCGTCGGGCTGACCCGGCCCGATGCCGGCCGCGTCACGGTCGGCGGCGTCGACGTGACCTACGAGCCGATGTTCGTGCGCGCGCGTCGGTACGGTATCTCGTACCTGCCGCAGGAGCCGTCGGTCTTTCGCAAGCTCACCGTGTCGCAGAACCTGCTGGCGATCCTCGAAGGGCTGGACCTCGACCGCGAGCAGCGCCTGGCCCGCTGCGAGGCGCTGCTCGACGAGCTCGGGGTGCGGCACCTGGCGAACAACCCCGCGTATACCCTGTCCGGAGGCGAGCGCCGGCGCGTGGAGATCGCCCGCGCGCTCACCACCGACCCGGCGTTCGTCCTTCTCGACGAGCCCTTCACCGGCATCGACCCGATCGCCATCGCCGAGATCCAGAAGATCGTCCGCACATTGAGGGACCGCGGGATCGGCGTGCTGATTACCGACCACAACGTGCGCGAGACCCTGCAGATCACCGACCGCGCCTACATTATCCGGAGCGGCCGCATCTTCCGCTCGGGCACGCCCGAAGAGCTCGGACGTGACCGCGAGACCCGCGAGATCTACCTGGGTCAGAACTTCCGGCTGGACTAGGAGCGTGTCCGACTAATGGCCTTGGAACAGAAGCTCGCTCCGAAGCTCCAGCAGCGCCTGGTGATGACGCCGGCGCTGCAGATGGCCATCCGCTTGTTGCAGCTCAACAAGCTCGAGCTCGAAGACGTGTTGCAGCAGGAGATGGTGGAGAACCCGATGCTCGAGGAGCGCGAGGAGCGCGACGAGGGCGTCGACGCCACCGCCGAGCCCTCCACCGACGCCGCCGCCGACCAGGAAAGCGCCGAGCCCGAGGAGGTCGACTCCTTCGACGAGATCAACATCGAGTCGTACTTCCAGGACTACTACGACGCCTCGCCGGGCACGCCCTCGATGCGCGAGGAACGCGACGAGCTGCAGCTGGAGAACACCCTCGCCGCGCGCCCGACGATGGAGGAGCAGCTCGTCTGGCAGCTCGAGATGAGCCACATCAGCGAGCGCGACATGGAGATCGGCCAGGCGATCCTCGGCAATCTCGACGAGGAGGGCTACCTGACGGCGAGCATCGAGGAGCTGCAGGAAATGGGTGGCTGGGAAGCGGAGGAGGTCGCGGCCGCTCTCTCCGCGGTACACCAACTCGATCCGCCGGGTGTCGCGGCGCGCGACCTGCGCGAGTGTCTGCTGTTGCAGCTCGAGCACCTCGGCGAACAGGACGGCCTGGCGTCCCGCATCGTCGACGAGCACCTCGACCTGCTCAAGGCGCGCGACCACAGCGCCATCGCGCGGACCACCGGGGCGCGTCCGGCGGACGTCGAGACCGCCATCGAGATCATCCAGCGCCTCAACCCCAAGCCCGGCGCCGTGTACGCCACCGAGCCGTCGCGCTACATCGTCCCTGACGTCACCGTGGTCAAGGACGGTGACGTCTACCGCGTTGTCCTCAACGAAGACGGCCTGCCCAAGCTGCGGATCTCGCGCCTTTACCGCCAGATGCTGCGCTCGCGCGACCAGCTCTCCAAGGACGCCTCCGAGTTCCTGCAGAACAAGCTCAAGTCGGCGCTGTGGCTGATCAAGTCCTACGGTCAGCGGCAGCGCACGATCCAGCGCGTGGCGGAGAGCATCGTCAAGCACCAGGAGCCGTTTCTCGAGAACGGCCTCGCCGAGCTGCGGCCCATGGTGCTGCGCGACGTCGCCGACGACATCGAGATGCACGAGTCCACGGTCTCGCGGGTGGTCAACGGCAAGTATATGAATACGCCCCAGGGCATCTACGAGATGAAGTTCTTTTTCCACAGCGCGCTCGGGCACACCAGCGGGTCGGATGTTTCGTCGGTGTCGGTGAAGGAAAAGATCCGCAAGCTCATCGCCGCCGAGGACGCCAAGAAGCCGCTTTCGGACGCCCGCGTGGCCAAGGCGCTGAAGGAAGAAGGACTGCAGATCGCCCGGCGCACGGTGGCCAAATATCGTGAGGAGCTCGGCATTCCGGCGTCGAAGGTGCGAAGGGCGCCGCGGTGAGCAGCGACGATCGTGTCGGCGAAGCCGAGCGCATCAGCGTCCGCGAACTGCTGTCGGAGGACGGGCGACACCTCGAGCTCGAGCTGGTCACCGGGGGCGACGGCCTCGATCGCGAGATCGTCTTCCATCGCATTCAGAAGCCCGGCTTGGCGATGACCGGCTACGTCGACTTCGTGCGCGGTGGCCGGGTGCAGGTCCTGGGCGAATCGGAGATGCGCTACCTCGGAAGCCTGGGTAGCGCCGAGCGGCGCCGCCTGATGGCGAGCCTGTGCGCCTTGCCGATCCCCTGCATCACCGTCACCAAGGGCCTCGACATCCCCGACGAAGTGGTCGAGCTGTGCGCCACGAACCGCCTGCCGTTGCTGCGTAGCCCGCTGGTTTCGTCGACCTTCATCGACCGCATCACGCTGTACCTCGACAGCGTGCTGGCACCGCGCACCACGGTGCACGGCGTGCTCGTCGACGTCTACGGCGTCGGCGTGCTGATCACCGGCTCCTCCGGGGTTGGCAAGAGCGAGTGCGCCCTTGATCTGATCGTCCGCGGCCACCGCCTGGTGGCCGACGACATCGTCGAGATCCGCTGCCGGGCGGGAGAGATCCTGATGGGCAGAGGCCCCGAGCTCATCCGTCACCACATGGAGCTGCGGGGGCTGGGGATCCTCAATATCGAGCATCTGTTCGGAGCCGCCTCGGTGCGCGATCGCAAGCGGGTCGAGATCGTCGTGCTGCTCGAGCAGTGGGACGAGGACGCGGATTACGATCGCCTCGGCTTGGACCGCACCACGCACGAGATTCTCGGCGTTGCGCTGCCGTTCATTCGCCTGCCGGTGGCTTCCGGTCGCAACCTCTCGATCCTGATCGAGGTGGCAGTGCGTAACCACATCCTCAAGCTGACCGGATTCCACCCCGCCGAAGAGCTCACCCGTCGCCTGCAGGAGGCGATGGAGAAACCGGAGGTCGTGCCGCTGCGGCTCGACCCGGATGAAGGCGATATGGAGTAGTGAGCACGCTGACGCGGTTGGTGGTGTTGTCGGGGCTTGCCGGTGCCGGCAAGAGCGCCGCGCTGCGCGGGCTCGAGGATCTGGGCTATTACTGCGTCGACAACCTCCCGCCGGCGCTGATGCTGACCTTCGCCGACCTCTGTGACCGTGGCGGCGTCGAGCGCGCGGCGTTGGTGGTCGATGCTCGCACCCACGGCGTGCTCGATGAATTCAGCACGGTATTCGACGAGTTGCGCGAGCGCGGCGACAACGTCGACATGGTGTTCCTCGACGCCGAAGACGCGGTGCTGCAGCAGCGCTTTTCCGAGACCCGGCGGCCGCACCCGATGGCGGGCGCCGGGGACGTCGCCGCGGGCATCGCGCGGGAGCGCGACCTGATGGCGCCGATCCGCGAGCTTGCCAACCAGGTCATCGACACGAGCGAGTTCACCCCGTACGAGCTGCGCGACTTCATCTTCAAGACCTACGGCGAACGGACCAACGATCACGCCGCGATTCGCGTCGTCAGCTTCGGATTTCGGGGCGGGCTGCCGAAGAACGCCGACCTGGTGTTCGACGTCCGCTTCGTGCCGAACCCCAACTACGTTGCTGATCTCAGGGATCTCACGGGAATGGACAGAGCCGTACGCGAATATGTAGAATCGCGCCCGGAAACACAGGAATTCCTCAATCACGTCGAGGGGTTACTTCGTTTTCTCGTGCCCCGGCTGGCGGGCGAGGGGCGCGCCTACCTGACACTCGCCTTCGGGTGTACCGGCGGGCGCCATCGTTCCGTTGCCATCGCCTCGCGGGTGGCCCAGAACCTGCGCGGCATGGGATACGACGTGTCAGTATCGCACCGCGACCTGCCGGCCGAAGGCGAACCGCAAACAACCGCCGAGGACAAACGATGATCGGTGCCGTAATCGTTACCCACGGAGCGCTGGCGCGCGAGCTGCTGGACGCCGCGGAGCGCATCGTCGGCCGCACGGAGGGCATTCGCGCCGTCTCGATGGACTGGGACGACGATGTCGCCGATGCGCGCCAGGAGATCGACGCCGCGATCAAGGACGTCGACCACGGCCGCGGCGTGCTGATCTTCACCGACATGTTCGGCGGCACCCCCACCAACGTGAGCCTGGCGTTTCTGGAACAGGACCGGGTCGAGATCATCACCGGCGTCAACCTGCCGATGATCATCAAGCTGACGAGCGTGCAGAACCAGAAGGGCTCGCTGCTGGAGATCGCCCAGGACCTGCGCGAGCGCGGCCAGAACAGCGTCTACGTGGCGAGCGAGATTCTCTCTTCGCGCGAAGAGGCTTGAGCTGGCGGGGCGGCTGAGCATGGTTCGACGCGAGCTGGAGATCCGTAACAAGCTCGGCCTGCACGCCCGCGCCGCGGCCAAGTTCGTGCGTTGCGCCGCGGACTTCTCGGCCACCCTCACCATTGTGCGGGGTGACATGCGCGTCGACGGCAAGAGCATCATGGGCGTGCTGCTCCTGGCCGCGCCGATGGGAACCGTGCTCGAGGTCATCGCCGAGGGTGACGACGAGAAGGCCGCCATCGACGCCATTGCCCGACTCGTCGAAGACAAGTTCGGCGAAGACTGATGATGGCGCCGGGAGACAGGCGGCAAGGCATTGGCGTATCGCCGGGCGTCGCCATCGGGCCGGCTCTGGTGCTCGAGCGTCGCCGCGCCGCGGTTACCGAAAAGACCCTGCCTACGTCGCAGGCAATCGACGAGCTCACCCGCCTGGCGGATGCCGTATCGCGTGCCCGCGCCGAGCTCGAGCTGCTCAAACAGCGCGCCGACGCCGCGCTCGGCCCGGGCGTGGCGCAGATCTTCGACGCCCAGATGCTGTTGCTCGAGGACACCATGTTCCTCGGCGAGATCGAGAGCCGCGTCCGCACCCAGCAGCAGAATGCCGAGTGGGCGGTGCGCCAGGTGGGCCGCAACCTCAGCAACCGCCTTTCGAGCATCTCCGACGTCTATCTGCGCGAGCGTGGCACCGACGTCGACGACCTGACCGAGCGTCTGCTACGCGCGCTGCTCGGCGAGGAAGGCCATCGCCTCGACCAGCTCAGCGAGCCGATCGTCCTGTTCGCCCACGATCTGACGCCCTCCGAGACCGCCCTGCTTGATCCCTCGATGGTGCTGGGTTTCGCCACCGACGTCGGCTCGCGCACCAGCCACACCGCCATCGTTGCCCGCTCGCTCGGCATTCCCGCCGTCGTCGGCTTGCACGACATCACCTCGGCGCTGCAATCCGGGGAGCGGGTGGCGATCGATGGCGATGCCGGCGTGGTGGTGCTGCGCCCCGAGGAGAGCGAGCTGCGTCGCTATCGCGAGGGGGACGCCCTGCGCGTGCGCCAGGCTGCCGGCTACTTCGCCCAGCGTGAGCAGCCGGCGGTCACCCGCGACGGCTTCCGGGTGACCATCCTGGCCAACATCGAAGGAGCCGGCGATGCCGCGGCGGTGGCCGCCAACGGCGGTGAGGGCGTCGGCCTGTTCCGCTCCGAATACCTCTACCTGCGCAACCCCGGCGTTCTGCCCACGGAGGAGGAGCACTACACGGAGTACCGTGCTGTGCTGCAGGCGCTCGGCGACAAGCCGGTGGCGATTCGTACGCTCGACATCGGTGGTGAGAAGCTGCTGCCGGGTGATCCCGGCGGTGCGCCGTCAGCGGAGGGTTTGCTCGGCCTGCGCGCTCTCCGGCTGGCTTTGCGCGAGCGCGAGGTATTCGGTACCCAACTGCGCGGCCTGTTGCGCGCCAGCGTCCACGGCCGGCTGCAGATCATGTTGCCCTTTGTCTCCGGTCTCGAGGAGCTGCGCGAGGCGCGCGCGCTGATCGACGAGACGCGCGATCGGCTCGTTGGTGATGGATACCCGGTGGCCGACGAGATTCCGGTGGGAGCGATGCTCGAGGTGCCTGCCGCGGCCCTGGCGGTCGACCTGCTCGCCGCCGAGGTCGATTTCTTCGCCATCGGCAGCAACGACCTGATCCAGTACCTGCTCGCGGTCGACCGCGCGAACGATTCGGTCGCGCATCTCTACGAGCCGCTGCATCCGGCGGTACTGCGCATTCTGCGCCACATCGTCGAGACCGCGCGCGCCAAGAACATCCCGGTTAGCATGTGTGGCGAAATGGCGGCGGAGCCGCTGTCGGCGCTGATCCTGCTAGGGTTCGGCATCGACCAACTGAGCATGATTCCGAGCGCGATTCCGCTGATCAAGAACGTGGTTCGCAAGCTCGATCGCACCGAGGCACGCGAGCTACTGGACCGGGCCTTCGAGCTCGGCACTGCCGCGGAGATCGAAGCGCTGGCGTTGCCCCGCTTGCTCGCCGCATTTCCGGATCTGGCGAGCGGATGAACGAGGAAACGACTGCAGGCGATCGCCCGCGCGCCTGAACGGAGGATGCATGCAACGCGTTGAAAAGCCGTGGGGCTACGAGCTGATCTTCGCCGCCACGGACAAGTACGTCGGCAAGGTCCTGCACGTGGAAGAGGGCGAGCAGCTCAGCCTGCAATACCACGAGATCAAGGACGAAACGGTCTTCGTGTCCGCCGGCAAGCTCGAGCTGGAGATCAAGGAAGGGGACGAGCTGGTTGCGCACGTGCTGGAGTCCGGTGAGTCGCGCCACATTCCTCCGGGGACGGTTCATCGCATGCGCGCGATCACGACCTGCGACGTGTTCGAGGTCTCGACGCCGCATCTCGACGACGTCGTGCGCATCGAAGATCGCTACGGGCGCGAAGGAACCAGCGCTCCGTGAGCAGGGGAGATGCCCGGGGTCGAGGCGCGGGGATTGCCGCAGAGGGGGATGAGGAGGCAGCAATGGGATTCCGTTGGAGTCGTAGAGGCATATTGCAGGCCGGCGCCGCTGCCGGTCTCGGCGCGCTCGCCGGCAAGAGCGCATTCGCCGCACCAGCCGGGCATGCACGCAAGGGGCAGGGCACGCTCCCGCTGGTGATCTCGAGCGCCAACGGCACAGAAGCATGCCGGAAGGCGATGGAGATGCTACAGGCGGGTGAGGATACGCTCGACGCGGTCATCGCCGGTGTCAACATCGTCGAGGAAGACCCCAACGACATGAGCGTTGGTTACGGCGGTCTACCCAACGAAGTCGGGGTGGTGCAACTCGACTCCTCGGTGATGCACGGGCCGACGCGCAACGGCGGGGCGGTGGCCTGCATCGAGGGCATCAAGACCCCGTCGAAGGTGGCCAAGCTGGTGATGGAGCGCACCGACCACGTGCTGATCGTCGGGCAGGGGGCGCAGGATTTCGCCAAGGCGCACGGCTTCGAGGTCGAGAACCTGCTCACCGATCGCGCGCGTGAGCGCTGGCTGCAATGGAAAGAGAACCTGTCAGATCGCGACGATTGGCTCGCGCCGCCGCGCAGCGGCGGCGGCCGCGGTGGGCAGCTCGATACGAACGTCGACCATGATGCGGCCGACGAGTTCGATCCTTTCTTTCGTTACCACGGCACGATCAACTGCAACTGCGTCAACGCCGCCGGCGAGATCTCCGGTGTCACCACCACCAGCGGGCTGAGCTGGAAGATCCCCGGCCGCGTGGGCGACTCGCCGATCCTCGGCGCCGGCCTGTACGTCGACAACGACATCGGCGCGGCGGGCTCGACCGGCCTCGGTGAGGCCAACCTGCTGGATTGCTGCTCGTTCTTGGCGGTCGAGTACATGCGCTCCGGCATGCATCCGCAGGATGCCTGCATCGAGGTGTTGCG
>JASFRZ010000221.1:0-8004 GCA_050114655.1 Acidobacteriota bacterium | reverse complement strand
CTTCGGCGTCGCCGGCGGCATCCTGCTCACTCTGGTGGCGGGTCGTGCGATCGCAGGCTTTCTGTTCGGCGTCGCGCCGTACGACGCCGCCACGCTCCTGCTCACCGTTGTCGCCATCGTCGTCGTCGGGTTGCTCGCCGCCTGGGTACCGGCGCGGCGTGCCACCAAGATCGATCCCCTCACGGCTCTGAGAGCCGATTGAGACCGAAAGTGGAGCCGACATCATGACCGAGACCGTTGCCAAGAATCGCAAACCGACCCCATCGGCGGACGTCACTCCGGCGATGTTCCACATCCTGCTCGCTCTCGCCGAAGGTCCGCGCCACGGCTACGCCATCATGCAGGAGGTCGAGCGCTCCACCCACGGTGAGATGCGCTTGCCGCCCGGCACGCTGTATCGCTCGATCAAGCGCCTGCTCGACGACGGCCTGATCGAGGAATCCGGCGGGCCGGACGACGACGACACGGATGAGCGCCGCCGCTACTACGAGCTCACCGCCGACGGCCGCGGTGTGGCTGTGGGCGAGGCGCGTCGCCTGGCAGAGATCGTCGGGCTGGCGCGCGCCAAGAACCTGCTCGACGGGCACGAGCGCGTCTGAAAGGGACGGCGGTCGGCGACCGTCCCGGAGGGCGACCGAGTGCGCTCAGGCAAGCTCGTCGAGCAGCGCCCTGGCGTCGACCAGGTCGGGCGTATCGAGCCCCTCTTCGAAGCCGTCGTACACTGCCTTGAGCGCGTTGCGCGCGGCCTCAATCTCGCCGCGGCGTTGCTGTAGCCGCGCCCTCGACATGGTGGTGCGCAGCTCCCAGGCGCGCGCCGACTGCGCCCGCGCGACCTCGAGCGAGCGCGCGAAGCAGGCGTCGGCCTCCACGTCGTTGTCGTCCGACTGCGCCAGTAGGGCGACACCGCGCAGGCGGTGGACCTCGGCCTCTTGGAAGCGTTCCTCGGACTTCTCCACCGCCGCCAACGCCTTGCCGAGCGTGGTCAGTGCCGCCGCCGGATCGCCGGCGCCGATCTGGCCCTCGGCCAGCCAGCTGTAGTAGTAGGGCAGGCCGAGCTCGGCGCCGGTGGCGAGGTAGTACTGCATCGCCTCGCTCAT
Organism: Acidobacteriota bacterium; assembly: GCA_050114655.1. Lineage (GTDB taxonomy): Bacteria > Acidobacteriota > UBA890 > UBA890 > UBA890 > JASFRZ01. The sequence goes on along the minus strand of JASFRZ010000221.1, from coordinate 6,907 downwards.
CTGGGCGATGCCCTCGTCGAAGCGACCCTGCTCGATGAGCGCGGCGCCGCGATACAGCGTTCCGGTCGTCTGCCAGAAGAAAAAGCCTTGCTCCCGCGATACCTCGATCTGCCGCTCGGCGTGCGCCTGCCCCTCCGCCCCCAGGCGGCAGGTCTTGCACCACCAGCCGGCGTGGTGCAGGGCGAACGCCGTGCTGAATGGATGGTCATCGAGGCGGTCGGCGAGCTCCAGCGACGCGTCCAGCCGGGTGCGCCCCTGGTCGGGATGGCCGAGATGCCACAGCGCCAGCGCCAGATACGACAGGTGTGCTACCGCGGCGTTTTGCCCCATCTGGCGGGCGTGAAAGCGTACCCGCTCGAAGTCGTCGAGCGCCATGCCGCGCAGCCCGTGGTCGAGCGCGTCGCGCAGCTCGCCGCGGTAGAAGTGCACGATGTTCTTGATGAAGTGCGCTTCCATCAGCAAGCCATCGTCCTTGGTGCGATGCGCCAGATCGAGGATCTCGCTGGCGAGATCGCGGCAGATGTCCATCTCGTCGCGAACGATGCGCCAGGAGCTCATGAACCAGGCGCCGTACACGCGCCCCGTGGGGTCGTTCATCTTGTCGGCGAGCTCGCGGATACGCTCATAGATGGCGCCGAGCTGTGGGAAGGCATAGCCCTGCACCGAGAGCGTGGAGACGCCTAGCATCGGCTGCAGGCGGTACTCGCGCCGGTCGCGCTCGGGGGTGTCGGGCAATTCGACGAGCAGCTCGAGCGCCTTGCCGAGGTGACCGATGGCCTCGGGATGCGCTGAATGATCGTGCGAGCGCTTGCCGGCCTTCTCCCAGTAGTCCACCGCGTTGGCAACGTCGCCGGCCTCCGTGTAGTGGTAGGCGAGCAGCTCCGGTTGTGTCTCGACGATCTCGGGGAAGCGTTCCCGCAGTGTTTCGGCGATGCGACGATGAAAATCGCGCCGTTTCTTCTTGAGCATGGAGGCGTAGGCGGCATCCTGGATGAGCGCGTGCTTGAACAGGTAGGTCGCCTCGGGCGGTCGGCCGCGCTGGAACAGCAGCTCGGCGTGGGCCAGTTTGCTGAGCTCAGCGGCGAGCTCGGCTTCGTCCATGCCCGAGGTCGCGTGCAGCATCTCGAAGGTGAACTCGCGCCCCAGCGTGGCAGCGAGCTGTACCACCTCCGCGTTGCTCGCCAGTCGGTCGAGGCGTGCCACCAGCAGGTCCTGTAGCGTGTCGGGGATGGCGTGCTCCGGAAAGCCCGCCACCAGTTGCATGCCGGCATCGGTTTCCTCGACGGCGTCCGACTCCAGCAGCATCTGGGTGACCTCCTCGACGAACAGCGGCACGCCGTCGGTGCGACGCGCGATATGCTCGACGAAGCTCTCCGGAAGGTCGTCGAGCCCCGTACGTGCCTCCACCATCGCGCCGATCTGGGCATCGGTCAGGCGGTTGAGCGCCACCTGCGTATGGTGCGCCCGCGACGACCAAGGCGGGGTGAACTCCGGCCGGAACGTGAACAGCATCAGCAGCGGATCCACGAGCGGTTGATCGGCGAGGCTGCCGAGCAGCTCCAGGCTGGTCGGATCGATCCAGTGCAAATCCTCGACGACGAACAGCACCGGCTGGCGGGCGGACAGAGCGAACATCCAGCCGGCCAGCGCCTCGAGCGTCTTTTCCTTCTGCCGCTGTGCCGACAGTTGCAACGGCTCCCACACGCCGTCGCCGGGCACGCCGAGCATCGCGCCGAGCAGGGGCAGCGTCTCGCCGGTGTCGAGGCCGATCGGCTGCAGGTGCGCCTGCAGCTTGGCGCGGCGCGAGTCCGCCGGCTCGTCGCGCTCGAAGCCGAGAAGGCGATTGAGATACTCCTTCGCCGGGTACAACTCGGTGTTGCCGTAGAACGTCGAGCAGCGCCACTCGATCACCGGCAAGTCGGAGCCGACGTCGCCCATCGCATGCTGCTTGAGGTCGTGCACCAGGCGCGACTTGCCGATCCCGGCTTCACCGGCGAGCAGAACGAGTTGCCCCATGCCGTCCTTGGCACGCTCCCAGCGATCGTGCAGCAGGCCGATCTCCTGGTCGCGCCCGACCAGCGGGGTGAAGCTGGTCGGCTCCACCAGGTCGAGGCGCGATGTTGCCTGTCCCTCTCCGAGCACCCGGTACAGATCGAGGGGCTCGGAAAGGCCGCGGATGGTCTGCGCTCCGAGCGCCTGGCAATCGAAGAAGCCGCCGGCGCTCTTGTGCGTCGAGCGGCTGATCACCAGCGTTCCGGGCTCGACGATGGTCTCCAGGCGGGTGACGATGTGGCTCGCCTCCCCGACGATCGAAAGGCCGGATGCGTCGGGGCCGCCGCCGCCGACGACCGCGGTGCCGGAATGCACCGCGATGGTCGCCTGCAACTCGGCGCCGCGCTCGGCGGCGGCGCCGCGGTTGAGGCGCGTCGCCGCTTCGAGCATGCCGAGGCCGGCGCGCACCGCGCTCTGCGCCGAGTGCTCATAGCCCTTCGGGTAGCCGAAGCACACCAGGATGTCGTGGCCGGTGGACTGCACCACCGTGCCGGAATAGCGGGTGATCACCGACTCAGCGGCCTGGTAGAACTCGCCCAGCAGCTCGGCCTGCTCTTCGGGGTCGAAGCTGTCGATGGTGTCGCTGCCCGGGATACCCAGCGCGCAGCCGCAATACAGCAGCGTGACGCGCCGGCGCTCGGGGTCGAAGCTCCCCTCGAACGTCGGAGTGGGTGCCGGTGCCGCCGCTGGTGTCGGCTCCTCCAGCGTAGGTTGCCGCGGCGATGCTGCCGCGGCCGGCGCCGCTTCGGCGCCGATCTCGGCGCCGCCGAGCAGCGCGCGCAGGTCCTCGGCCAGGTCACCGGCGGTGGTATAGCGCCGCCCCAGGTCCTTGGCCATCGCCTTCAGGCAGATGGTCTCGAGCTCGCGCGGCAGCTGTGGCACCAGCTGGCGCGGCGGCTGCGCCTCGTCCTCGACGATCTGCCGCAGCAGCTCGCGGTAGTTCTTGGCGCGGAACGGCGGCCGCCCGCACAGCATCAGGTACAGCACCACCCCGAGGCTGTAAATATCGGTGCGGCCGTCGATGCGGTGCGCTTTGCCGGAGGCCTGCTCCGGCGACATGAACGACGGCGTGCCGGACACGGCGCCGCGCTGCACGCCTTCGGCGTTTTCCTCGCTCAGCGCGAGGCCGAAATCGACCAGGATCGGGTTGAGCTGCGCATCGAGGATGATGTTGCCGGGCTTGATGTCGCGATGCACGGTGCTACGAGCGTGGGCGTGTGCCAGGGCGTCGGCCACGGCGGCGACGATGCGTACCGCCTGCTGCCAGGTGGGTGCGTTGGCGTGCAACCAGGCATCCAGGCTCTGCCCCTCGAGCAGGTCGGAGACGATGTAACAGACGCCGTTCTCGACACCGACATCGAAAACCGTGACGATACCCGGATGCTTGAGCTGCGCCAGGTTGCGCGCCTCGCGCATCGCCTTGTCGATGTCCTTGTCCGAGTCCATGCGCTGGATCCGCGGCACCTTGATGGCGACCTGGCGGTCGAGCTGATCGTCGTATCCCAGGTACACCGCGCCGACGCCGCCTTCGCCGACCAGCTCGAGCACGCGGTAGCGGCCGTAGCGCTCCGGCACGTTCTCTTCGTGGGGCGCCCGCTCCACGCTATCGGACTCGTCGTCCGCGGAAAGAGAGACGTTCCCGGCCCAGGTGCGGGCAAACGGGTCGATCGGTTCTTTGGTCATTGTCGGTTGGAATCGGTCCCCGAAGTGAGGCTGTAGTTTAGCCCACTGAGGGTCCCGCGAGACGCGCGGCCGGACAAGGAAGGCCGATTTTTCCAGCCTCCTGAGCCGCCCGCCCCGCGGCTGCTCTGGACGCCGGGTGCCGGGCTCGCCATCATGGAAGAACGACAATGCACCGATTCCGCTCGCGTGACTCCCACTTCGCGGGACCTGGAGGACTTTCTTCAATGAAAACCGATCAACGTCTCTTCGTTGTGTGCCTGGCCCTGCTCGGCCTCGCTCTCGTCAGCCCCGTATGGGGGCAGCAAGAGGTAGCCGATCCGCAGGCGGCGGCCACCGCGCCGCTGGACGCCGAGATGCCCGTCGATCCGGCGGTGCGTACCGGCAACTTCGACAACGGTCTGACCTACTACATCCGCGCCAACCGGCGCCCGGAGAACCGCGCCGAGGTACGCCTGGTGGTCAACGCCGGCTCGGTGTTGGAAGACGATGACCAGCGCGGCATGGCGCACCTCCTCGAGCACATGGCGTTCAACGGCACCGAGCACTTCGAGAAGCACGAGCTCGTCGAGTTCATGGAGTCCATCGGCATGCGGCTGGGCCCCGACGTCAACGCATACACCAGCTTCGACGAGACCGTCTACATGCTGCAGGTACCCACCGACGATTCCGAGTACCTCGCCACCGCCTTCCAGATCATGGAGGACTGGAGCCACGCGGTGACGCTCGATGACGCCGAGATCGACGCCGAGCGCGGCGTGGTAGTGGAGGAGTGGCGTCTCGGCCAGGGCGCTTCGGCGCGCATGAACGAGCAGCAGTTCCCGATCATATTCAAGGACTCGCAGTACGCTGAGCGCCTGCCGATCGGCACCGAGGAGAGCATCCAGACCGCCAGCCACGAGGCCATCCGGCGCTTCTACCACGATTGGTACCGCCCCGATCTGATGGCGGTGATCGCGGTAGGTGACTTCGATCCCGATCAGGTCGAGCTGCTCATGCGGCAGCACTTCGCGGGCCTGGCGCCGGCCGCCGACCCGCGCCCGCGCACCATGTACCAGGTCCCCGACCAGCCGGGCACCGACTTCGCCATCGCCACCGACCCCGAGGCGCCCAACACATCGGTGGCGGTGTTCTACCGCATGGACACCGAGGAGGAGGGCACCCTCGGTGATTACCGCCGCAGCCTGGTGGAGTTTCTCTACAACACCATGCTCAACGCGCGCTTCCAGGAGATCGCCCAGCAGGCTGATCCGCCGATCGTCTTCGGGGCTTCCGCCAAGGGCGCGATGGTGCGCACCAAGGACATGTACCAGCTGTTCGCCGGCGTTCCTGCCGACGGCGTCGAGCGTGGGCTCGACACGCTGTTGACCGAGGCGGCGCGGGTGGAGCGCTTCGGCTTCACCGCCAGCGAGCTGGAGCGCGCCAAGGCCAACATGATGCGCGGCATCGAGCGCGCCTACGACGATCGTGCCAACCGGCGCTCGTCGAGCTTCGTTTCCGAGTACACTCGCGCTTTCCTGCAGGGCGAGCCGATTCCCGGGCTGGAGTACGAATACGAGCTGTACCAGCGCTTCGTGCCCGAGATCACCCTGCAGGAAGTCGACGAGATCGGCCGCGACTGGATCAGCGATTCCAACCGCGTCGTGCTGGTCAACGCGCCGGAGAACGACGCGGCGGCGATTCCCGGCGAGGACGAGCTGCTGGCGGTGCTCGACAGCGCCGCCGACAAGGAGCTGACGGCCTATGAGGACAGCGTCTCGGATGCACCGCTGCTGCCGGAGATACCCGATCCCGGCGCGATTGTGTCCACCTCGCGTGTCGACGATCTGGACATCACCGAGTGGACGCTGAGCAATGGCGCCAAGGTGGTGCTCAAGCCTACGGATCTGCGCGACGACCAGATCCTGTTCTCCGCCACCAGCCCGGGGGGAACGTCGCTCGCCTCGGACGAGGACTACACCATTGCGTTCTCGGCCAGCGCGCTGGTCAACATCAGCGGTTTGGGTGACTTCAATCTGGTCGACCTGCAGAAGAAGCTGGCCGGTGTCGCCGCCAGCACCTCGGCCTCGATCGGGGAGTTCTCCGAGGGGCTCAGCGGCCAGGCCTCTCCCAAGGACCTGGAGGCTTTGTTCCAGCTCATCTACCTGCGCTTCACCGCGCCGCGCATCGATCCCCAGGCGGTCGAGGCCTACCTGGCGCAGGGCCGCGCGGTACTGGAAAACCAGGAGGCCACGCCGGCGTTTCAGTTCAACAAACGCATGCTGGAGGTGCGCTGGCAGAATAACCCGCGGCGCCAGGCGCAGACCGCGGCGTCGCTCGACGACTGGGATGCCGAGCGATCCTTCGAGTTCTACAAGCAGCGCTTCGCCGATGCCGGCGACTTCACCTTCTTCTTCGTCGGCAAGTTCGATCTCGACACGCTGCGCCCGCTGGTCGAGCGTTACCTTGCCAGCCTGCCGGCAACCGGCCGCGAGGAGACCTGGCGGGACGTCGGCGTGCGCCACGTCGAAGGGCGTGTCAACGAGGTGGTGCACGCCGGCATCGAACCGCAGAGCACCACGCGCGTCTACTTCACCGGCCCCTTCGAGCAGGTGCGCGAGCAGCGCGTCGTGCTGCCCGCGATGGCGCTGGTGCTGCAGAACCGCCTGCGCGACGTGCTGCGTGAAGAGCTCTCCGGCACCTACGGGGTGAGCGTAAGCGGCTCGCAGACCTGGCGGCCGATCGATCGCTACACCGTCACCATCAGTTTCGGCTCCGATCCCGGCCGCGCCGACGAGCTCACCGACGTGGTGTTTTCCGAGATCGACAGGCTGATGGCGGCGCCGCCGGAGGAGAGCGAAGTGGCCGACGTGCGCGCCAGCTTCCTGCGCAGCCACGAGACCGACCAGGAGAACAACAGCTACTGGTTGAACAACATGGTGAGCGCATGGACTTCGGGACGCGACATCCGCAACATCCTGACCTACGAGGACGTGGTCGAGAGCATCACACCGGAGATGATCCAGGCGGCGGCGCAGCAATACCTCGGTACCGACAACGTGGCGCGCTTCACGCTGTTGCCGGTGGAAGGGCAGTGAGGAGCGCGTCGTCGCCGCCGGCCAAGCGGTAGCGCCGATGTCGTCTCAGAACGAGCCGGCGAGCGCTTCGTAGCGCTCATCGAGCCACTGCGCTGTTG
>JASFRZ010000220.1:0-8066 GCA_050114655.1 Acidobacteriota bacterium | reverse complement strand
GTCGCCGTCCTGTGCCGGTCACCACTCGTAGAAGCCCTGCCCGCTCTTCTTGCCGAGCTTGCCCTCTTCAACCATCCGCACCAGGATCGTCGGAGGCTCGAAGGCGTCGCTGCCGAGCTCCTGATGCAGGTAGCGGGCGATCGCCAGGCGCACATCCAGGCCCACCAGGTCGGTGAGCTTGAGCGGCCCCATCGGATGGCGGTAGCCGAGCTCCATGGCGGTGTCGATGTCGGCCGCGCTGGCGACGCCCTGCTCCACCATGCGCATCGCCTCGAGGCCCAGCACGATCCCCAGACGACTGGTGGCGAACCCCGGCACATCGCGTACCACCACCGGCGTCTTGCCCATCGCCTCGCCGACAGCGATGGCCTGGGCGACGACCTCGTCGCGGGTGTCGTCGTGGCGCACGATCTCGATCAGCTTCATGACGTGCACCGGGTTGAAGAAGTGCGTCCCCACCACCCGGCCCGGATCCGCCAGGCCGCCGGCGATCGCAGCCACCGACAGTGAGCTGGTGTTGGTAGCGAAGAGCGTCTCCGCCGGGCATACCGGCTCGAGCCGCGCGAAGGTCGCGCGCTTGAGGTCGAGGTCCTCGGGAATTGCCTCGATGACCATGTCGACCTCGCCGAGCTCGCCCAGGTCGCTACAGGTTCCGATGCGTGCCAGCGCCGCGTCGGCGTCCGCCTGCTCCACCTTGCCGAGCTCCACCCCCTTGGCGAGATTGGCACGGATCCGGTCCATCCCCGCCGCCACCAGCTCGTCGCTGATGTCGCACATCGTCGTCTCGTATCCGGCCTGCGCCGCCACCTGGGCGATGCCGTGCCCCATCGTGCCGGCGCCGATCACCGCGATCCGTCGTACTTGCATCGTCACTTCCTTTCCGCAATCACTCGAAGATGCCTGGGTTCCCTAGCTTTCGCCCGTCCGCCGCGCTATATCTACTCTCGAGCGCGGGGGCGCGAGATTTACGTCGCGTTGTGGTCCCGGCTCTGTCGGTCGCTCCCCGATCGACCCCGCTGCCCGGGAGCGCATCGTGACAGCACAAGGACCAGGCCTGAGCCTGCAGGACGGCGGTACCCTGCGCGACTTCATCAGCCGCATCGAGCAGGGCATCTACATTGTCACCCCCGATGGCCGCATCGTCGACGCCAATCCGGCGCTGCTCGATATCTTCGGCGCCGCCTCGGTGGGCGATTTGCAGCAGTTCCACTCCGAAGACCTGGTGCCCGACCCGGCGGTGCGCGAGAAGCGCCGCCGGTTGCTCGCCGATAAAGGCTGGATCCGCGGCTTCCGCTACCGCATCCGCTGTCTCGACGGCTCGACCCGCGAAGTGCGCGACACCGTGTTTGCACAGCGTGACGACCACGGCCGCATCATCGCGCTGCACGGCATCCTCGACCCGGTCGACAATCACTCCGATACCGACCACGGCGATCATGAGCCGTTGAGCTCCTTCTTCACCGGCGCGCCGGCCGGCCTTGCCATCCTCGATACTGAGCTGCGCTTTCTACGCATCAACCAGCGCCTCGCCGAGATGCACGTGCTGCCGGCCGCCGCCCACGTCGGCCGCGCCCTCTCCGAAGTACTCCCCGGCCTGTCGCGCTTCCTCGAGCCGGTACTGCGCGAGGTGCTGTCGTCGGGAGTGCCGGCGGTCAACGTGGAGCTCCCCACCGAGGACCCGCGCGCCCCCGGCCGGGCGCGGGTCTGGCGGCTGGCGGCGTTCCCCGTCGGCCCGGCGCGCGCCGAACCGACGGCGGTCGGCATCGTGGTGATCGACATCACCGATGCCAAGCGCCAGGAGGAGCAGGCGCGCCTCGACGGCCGCTACATGGCAGCGCTGATCGAAAGCTGCCCGCTGGCCATGGTGACGCTCGATCCGGCGAGCCGCGTGGTGGCGGTCAACGCCGCCTTCGAGGAACTCTTCCAGCTTCCGCGCGCGGAGGCCATCGGCCACGACCTCGATGAGCTGATCGCGCCCCGGGACAAGGTCGAGGAGGCGCGCCTGCTGACCGAGCGCGCGCAGCACGGTGAGCGTCTGCACCTGCAGGTGCGGCGCCGCCGGCGCAACGGCGACAGCGTGCTGTTGCGGGCGCATGCCTCGCCGATCGTCCTCGACGGACAGCACGTCGGCGCGCACGTCATCTACGAGGGAATCGGCGCTCCCGGAGAGTGAGCGTCAGCGCGGCGCGGCGACTGCCCGCTCAGGCGGCTTCGCTCTGCTCGCCCCACGGATCGGCGACGTGGACGTTCCACGCCAGATGGAGCTTCTCCATCAAGCGGATCGTGTACCACGTCAGGTCGATCTCCCACCAGCGCAGACCGTGCCGCGCCGAGCGAGCGAAAGCGTGGTGGTTGTTATGCCAACCCTCGCCGAACGACAGCACCGCCACCCACCAGTTGTTGGTCGAGAACTCGCGCGTCTCGAAATTACGGTAGCCCCAGGTGTGCCCCGCCGAGTTGACGAACCAGGTGGCGTGGTAGGAGAAGACCGTCCGCACGCACACGCCCCAGATGAACCAAGGCATGCCGCCGACGGCGTAGAGCACGACGCCGAGGAAGATCTGGGGCACCCAGTAGTAGCGATCGAGCCAACGGTGCACGGGATCGCGCAGCATGTCCTTGGCGAGATCACGCGGATTGCGGCCGAGCGGATCGCGGGTGACGCACCACAGCACGTGTGCCCAGTTGAAGCCGTGCTTGGGCGAGTGCGGATCCTCGTCGGTGTCGGAGTCGCGATGGTGCATACGGTGGGTGCCGACCCAGTAGATCGGGCTACCCTGCACGCTCAACGCGCCGCAGGTGGTGATGAGGTACTCGATCGGTTTGTAGGTCTGGAAGCTGCGGTGGGTCAGCAACCGGTGGAAGCCCAGGCATACACCGATGCCGCCCGACAGCCACCAGAGAAACGCCGCCACGGCGACGGCGCTCCAGGAGAAATAGAAGGGGGCGAACAAGGCGCCGACGTGCAGCGCCGCGATCCCCAGAAAGCTGGTCCAGTTGATGTTGTCGAGTCGGACGCGGTGAATGTCGTCCTTGGCAATTACGAGTCGTTTCTTGTCGGCCATCGATATGTGCTGGCGGACTGCTGTCGGGGGGACAGTCCGCACCGGTTTCGTCGGTGGTCAGGCTGCGGAATGGCACCGAACGGGATTGTCGGTACGCGGGCATTCTAGACGGCCCGAGGCGCCGGGCCAACCCACACCGCAACTTCTACGTGCTCTGGGGAACGCTGCAGGTCGTCGCGGCAAGGGGCTACCGGAGCGCTCCGGCGCATTCTGCAGCGACGCTTCTTTGACGTTAAACTCGCAGGTAGATTCGCCCTTTCGATCACCCTTGGACGATGAAATGGACTACTCGGAAACCGCTCGTGCCACCATCGATACCCCGCTCGGCGAGCGCGCCATTTACCGCCTCGACACCCTTTCCGATCTCGGCGCGCTCGACACCCTGCCATACACCATCAAGGTCTTGCTCGAATCCTGTTTGCGCAACCGTGATGGCCACGTGGTGAGCGACCAGCACATTGCTGCGTTGGCCGGCTACGATGCCACCGACGTGCCCGACACCGAGATTCCGTTCATCCCGGGGCGCGTGGTGCTGCAGGACTTTACCGGGGTGCCCGCGGTGGTCGACCTGGCGGCGATGCGCTCGGCGATGCAGCGCATGGGCGGCGACCCCAAGAAGGTCAACCCGCTGGTGCCTTGCGACCTGGTGATCGACCACTCGGTGCAAGTCGATGCGTTCAACAGCGGCATGGCGCTGCAGATCAACAGCGAGAAGGAGTTCGAGCGCAATCGCGAGCGCTACGAGTTTCTCAAGTGGGGACAGAGCGCCTTTGACAACTTTCGCGTCGTGCCGCCGGCCACCGGCATCGTGCACCAGGTGAACCTCGAGTACCTCGGCAAGGTGGTGTGGGACCACCAGGGCGTGTTGTACCCGGACTCGCTGGTCGGCACCGACTCGCACACCACGATGATCAACGGCCTCGGCGTGCTCGGCTGGGGTGTCGGCGGCATCGAGGCCGAAGCGGTGATGCTCGGCCAGCCGGTGTACATGCTGATCCCCGAGGTGATCGGCTTCCGCCTCACCGGCAAGCTGGCCGACGGCGCCACCGCCACCGACCTGGTGCTGCGGGTGACGCAGATGCTGCGTGAGTACGGCGTCGTGGGCAAGTTCGTCGAGTTCTTCGGCCCCGGCATGGAGGAGATGCCGATCGCCAACCGCGCCACCATCGCCAACATGGCTCCGGAGTACGGCGCCACCTGCGGCTACTTCCCCGCCGACCAGCGTACCCTCGACTACATGCGCGACACCGGCCGCGACGAGGCGCTGGTGCAAACGGTCGAGCAGTACTGCATCGCGCAGGGGCTGTGGCGCGACGACTCCCGCGCGGTGCGTTACTCCGGCACCCTGGAGCTCGACATGGGCACGGTCGAGCCGTCGCTCGCCGGGCCCAAGCGACCGCAGGACCGCATCGCGCTGTCGGGCATGCAGCGGCAGTGGCACCACGATCTCGAGCACACCTTCGACGTCGCCGGCCCGGTGCCCACGCGCATCAACAACTGGGAGGGTGAAGGTGGCCTCGATCCCGCCGCCACGCCCGAGGGGCCGGCGCACGTGGTCACCGCCACCGAGGTGGAATCCGGCCCGACGGGCGTTCCGGTGACCTACGACGGCGAGGACTTCGTGCTCCACCACGGCGCCGTGGTGGTGGCGGCCATCACCAGCTGTACCAATACGTCCAACCCCAGCGTGATGATCGCCGCCGGCTTGCTGGCGCGGAACGCGCGCAGCCTCGGGTTGCGCCGTCAGCCATGGGTCAAGACCTCGCTGGCACCCGGCTCCAAGGTGGTCACCGACTACCTCGCAGAAGCCGGCCTGACCGCCGACCTCGAGGCGCTCGGCTTCTACCTGGTGGGCTACGGCTGCACCACCTGCATCGGCAACTCCGGTCCCCTCCCCGACGAGATCAACGCGGCGATCCGCGAAAACGACCTGGTGGCGGCTTCGGTGCTGTCCGGCAACCGCAACTTCGAGGGCCGTATCCACCCCGACATCAAGGCCAACTACCTGGCCTCGCCGCCGCTGGTGGTCGCCTACGCGCTCGCCGGCACGGTCGACATCGATCTGACGAGCGAGCCGATCGGCCGTGACGGCAAGGGCAACGACGTCTACCTGCGCGACATCTGGCCGAGCCAGCGCGAGATCCAGAAGACCGTGCTCGAGGCGGTGCACCGCGAGCAGTTCGAAAAGGAGTACGCCCACGTGTTCACCGGCGGCTCGGACGAGTGGAAGGCGATCGAGACCAGTGGCGGCGACATCTACGGCTGGTCCGACGACAGCACGTACATCCAGGAGCCCACCTTCTTCGTCGACATGTCGCCCGAGCCACCGCCGATCGAGCCGATCGAAGGAGCGCGCTGCCTCGCCAAGCTGGGCGACTCGGTGACCACCGACCACATCAGCCCGGCGGGCGCCATCGGCAAGGACACACCGGCGGGCAGGTACCTGCTGTCGCGCGGCGTCGAGAAGACCGACTTCAACAGCTACGGCTCGCGCCGCGGCAATCACGACGTGATGACGCGGGGCACTTTCGCCAACGTACGCGTGCGCAACCAGCTCGCCCCGGACACCGAAGGCGGCTGGACCACCGACTTCACCGATGGCGAGGTCAAGAGCATCTACGACGCCAGCCTCTCGTACCGCGAGGCGGGCACCCCGCTCATCGTGCTCGCCGGCATCGACTACGGCATGGGCTCGTCGCGCGACTGGGCCGCCAAGGGTACGTTCCTGCTCGGCGTGCGCGCGGTCATCGCCAAGTCGTTCGAGCGCATCCACCGCAGCAACCTCATCGGCATGGGCGTGCTGCCGCTCACCTTCGCAGAAGGCGAGGACGCCGAAACCCTGGGCCTCGACGGCACCGAGGCCTTCGACATCGCCGTCCCCGACGACCTGCAGCCGCGCCAGAGCGTCGAGGTCACCGCCCGCAAGGAGGACGGCGACGAGGTGCGCTTCAGCGTTACCTGCCGCGCCGACAGCCCGGTCGAGGTCGAGTACTACCGTAACGGCGGCATCCTCCACACCGTCCTGCGCCGTATGGCTGCTGCCCCGCGGGACACGCAGTCCTGATGCGCGTTGCGGCCGGCAGCTCCTGATGGCCGCTGACGGCGAGAGGGCGAAGCCCGACCTGGAGGCGCTCGAGCGTGAGTGCGATATCGAGTTCACCCGCGCCGGCGGCCCGGGTGGGCAGCACCGTAACAAGGTCGAGACGGCGGTGCGGGTGACCCACCGCCCGAGCGGCATCGTGGTGGTCGCAGCCGACCAGCGCTCGCAGGCGCGCAATCGCGAGATCGCACTGCAGAGACTGGCCGAGAAACTTGCCACAATAAGGGAGCAACGGCGCCTCGAGCGCCAACGCCGGAATCGACCGAAGACCCGCCCGAGCAAGGCCTCCCAACGTCGAAGGGTGGAGCAGAAACGGCAACGCGGCGACAAGAAGCGCGCCCGGCGCCGGCCCGACCTTCCGACCGACGACTGAAGCGCAAACACCCGTGAATGACCGCAATACCCCCCTCGTCGCACTGCGCGGCGTCAGCAAGAGCTTCGTCGAGGGCGAGACCCGCCATCAGGTGCTGCAGGAGGTCGACCTCGAGGTGCGCCCGGGCGAGTTCGTCGCGCTGCTGGGCCGCAGCGGCTCGGGCAAATCGACGCTGCTGAACCTGATCAGCGGCATCGACGCCCCCGATGCCGGCTCGATCGATGTCGCCGGCATCCCCCTGCACCGCGTCGGCGAGCAGGAGCGCTCGCTGTTCCGCCGACGCCACATCGGCATCGTCTTCCAGTTCTTCAACCTGCTGCCGACGCTGACCGTCGCGGAGAACGTCTTGCTGCCCATGCAGCTCAACGAAATCGACGACAACGGCGCGCGCGCGGCGGTCGGCCGCCTGCTCGCGCACGTCGGCCTGGAGGACCGCGCCGACTCTTTTCCCGACCGGCTGTCGGGCGGCGAGCAGCAGCGCGTCGCCATCGCCCGCGCTCTGGCGCACGACCCCGAGCTGGTGCTCGCCGACGAGCCCACCGGAAACCTCGACGTCGCCATCGGGCGTGACGTGCTGGCACTACTGCTCGGCCTCGCCCGCGACCGCGGCAAGACGCTGCTGGTGGCGACCCACAGCCATGAGGTGGCGGCCCACGCCGACCGCGTGCTGCGGGTGCTGGACCATGCCCTGGTCGAGATCTCCCGGGACGAGCTGTGAAGCTGCTGACCCGCTCCGGCCTGCGCTACGTCGACGCCCATCGCTGGCAGTTCGGCCTGTCGATCCTCGGCGTCGCGCTGGGCGTGGCGGTGGTGGTGTCGGTCGATCTCGCCAACGCCAGTGCGCAGCGCGCCTTCGAAATCTCCTCGGACGCGGTCACCGGGCGCACCACCCACCAGATCGTCGGCGGCACCGAGGGCGTACCGCAGCAGACATATGTGCGGCTGCGCACGCAGCTCGGCATCCGCCGCATCGCGCCGGTGATCGAGGGCTGGGTCCGCCTGCCTGGGGACGACGACGGCCAGGGCTTCGTCGCCCGCCGCCCACTCCGTCTGCTCGGCGTCGACCCGTTCAGCGAGGCGCCCTTCCGCAGCGCGCTGGGCACCGGTCCACTGCAGCTCGACCTGACCGCCTTCCTGACCCGCCCGAACGCGGTGTTCCTCGCCCGCGGCACCGCCGCCTCGCTGGGCGTGGCGACCGGCGACCGCCTCGAGGTGCTGGTCGGCGCGCGCCGCGTCGCGTTGCTGGTCGCCGGCGTGCTGGCACCGCGTAGCGCGCACGACGGGGAGGCCGCCGCCGACCTGCTGGTGTGCGACATCGCGACCGCTCAGGAGGTGCTCGGCATGGCCGGCCGCATCAGCCGCATCGACCTGATCGTCGCCGCCGATCGCCGCGGTGAAGCGCTGCTCGCCGAGGTGCGCGCGGCGATGCCACCGGACACCCGCCTGATCAGCGCGGCGGCGCGCACCGAGACCACGCGTCAGCTCACCAGCGCCTTCCGACTCAACCTCACCGCGCTCAGCCTGCTGG
>JASFRZ010000219.1:0-8142 GCA_050114655.1 Acidobacteriota bacterium | reverse complement strand
CACGGTCCCTGCCAGCCCGACTGCCAGGGCAAGGAAGGTGACCGCGACACCGGCGACCAGTGCCCGGTGACGCTGAACGAACTTGCCGCCGCGGTAGGACCAGGTGTCGCGATGCGCTTCGACCGGGACCCCGCGGAGGTGCCGACGGATGTCGGCGGCGAGCTGATCGGCGCCGGCGTAGCGCCGCTCCGGCTCCTTGCGCAAGCTCTTGAGGACGATGTTGTCGAGGTCCCCCGCGAGCTCACGACGGAGGCGCGCCGACGTGCTCGAGCGCGCGTCGGCGACGGCGTGCGCCCAGGCCTGCCCATGGCCGGGCACCGGTACACGGACCGCTCGTTCATCGCTCGCGAGCGCGGAGCTTGGCGCCACGGCCTCCTCGCTGCCGAGGATGCGCTGGACGTCGGCGACCGACCTCCCCGACAGTCGATGCGGCCGGCGCCCGGTGAGCAGCTCGTACAGCAGCACGCCGAGCGAGTAGACGTCGCTACGGGTGTCGGCACCACCCGGCCGCGCTCCGGCCTGCTCCGGGCTCATGTAGTCGGGCGTTCCGACCAGGTGCCCGAGCTCGGTCGCCGGGGAGCCGGTATGGACCAGCGGGTCGATTGCCTTGGCGACGCCGAAGTCGATCACCTTCGGCAACGCGACGCCGTCCTGTTCGGCGACGAGTATGTTGGACGGCTTCAGGTCACGATGCAGCACGCCCTTCTGGTGCGCGTGCTCCACCGCCTGGCAGACGTGCAGGAACAGCCTCAGGCGGTCCTTGATCGACATCCGGCGCGCGTCGGCATACTCGGTAATCGGCACGCCGCGCACCAACTCCATGACGAAGTAGGGTCGGCCGTGATCATCGGCGCCCGCGTCGAGCATCTTGGCGATGCCGGAATGGTCGAGCAGCGCCAGCGTTTGCCGCTCGGCCTCGAAGCGGGAGGTTATGCGATGTCCGTCGAGCCCCGCTTTGACCAGCTTGATCGCCACGTCGCGGCGCACCGGCTCGATCTGGCGCGCGTGATAGACGGTGCCCATGCCGCCGTGACCCAGAACCGAGAGGGTCTCGTAGGGGCCGATACGCGCCCCTTCCGTCGCGGGCTGCTCGGGCGCCAGCTCCTGGAGGATCGTCTCCCATCCGGCGCCCGCCAGGCCGCCGGTCAATAGCAACGAAGGCGTGTGGGCGTCGTGGGACAGCAACGACTCGACTTCTTCGCGCAGCTCGGCGTCTTCACCGCATTGCTCGGCGACGAAGCGGTCGCGGTTCTCCTGAGGCTGCTGCAGCGCGTCCGCGACGATCCTCTTGGCGTGTTGAAACCGTTCCGCTTGCATGCCCGGATCTTAGCGGACCGCGGCCGGGGTAAGCACGGGATCTAGCGGGACGCCACGCGGACCCGGCCCGTCGACACCCCGTGCAGGTTGAGGAAGGCTCGCAACCAGAAGTTGGGCTGGTAGGTGATGCGCACCGGCGCACCGCGCAGGGCGCCGGTTGTCCCGACCAGCAGCTCGACCTGGCGGATCTGGAAATCGACGGGGGACACGATCGGCAGCACGCTGGACAGCGTCACCTTGGGATCGATGCTGTTGATGCTGGCTTCGAAGACATGGCGGCTCTCCCCGACCTCGGTGGCGGCACCCCAGCGATTGATGCGGCGGGGCGCCTTGTCCGGATCCGAGCCGATCTTGAGCCGGATGGCCTCGAGAGCGGGCTGCGATTCGTCCTTTTCCAACCTCATGTAGCCGCCGCCGACATCATCACATACGGAAAGAAGGCCAGAATGCCGAAACGAACGAGCCTTCCGCAGGTGCCGAAAAAGAGGAAACGGCCGAAGCCCATCCTCATGGCGCCGGCCAGCAGACTCATCACGTAGAAGGGAGGGATGCCGACCGCCGAGCTCAGGAACACGAAGCCGAGCGCGCTGCGCGGCCGCCGCTCGAAACGCTCGCGCCAGCGCTCGACGGCCTGCGCCCTGCGGCCCTTGGGGAGGTTGCCGGCGCCCCGCCCGCTCCAGTACACGACCACCTTGCCGGTCATCTGGCCCGCCGTCGCCACCAGCACCAGCATGACCAGCTCGAGTGGGGAGTGGGCGAAGGTCGGCAACGCCAGCACCATGACCTCCGCGTTGACCCAGGGCAGGATCGCACTCACGACGGTGAGCGCGAAGCACCAGACGGCGACCCATTCGATGCTCAGATTCTCCAGGCCGGACATCATCGCCTCCATCGTGGGCACGTCGGGCGCCTCACCAGCCCGGCCGGCTCAGCAGCACCAGGTAGAGCATCCAGGTGGCGGCGTAGGGCGGCAGGAAGTACTGGCGGAGCTGCATCCATTCGGTGAACTCACCGGTCATGGACTTGAATTTCCCGGGCGCATAGTCGGGCGGGAAGATCTTGAACAGCAGCTCGAGGAACATGCGCATGCTGCCGATCGACGCCAGCGACAGGAACACCAGGCTGTCGGTATGGGAGGAGACGATCACGCCGCTGAGGGCGCCGAAGGTCGGGCTCTTGGCGAACTTGAACCAGGAGAACCCTTCGATCGAGCCGTCCTTGTAGCCGCCGCCGATGGCTTCGGCCAGGCCGAATGCGCCGCCCACGAGCAGGCCGTACAGGTGCGGGGGCAGCGCGGTGGGCAACAGCTTGCAGGCGCAGTAAATGCCGTAGATCGACGCCAGGTAGCCCGCGCCCATCAGCAATCGCAGCAACGGGTTTCGCACCACGCCCAAGACGCAGTGGACCTGGGTGGGAATGCGGTAGTCCTCCTGTGGCTCGACGCGCACGAACAACTTCCAGAACTCGGTGGTGATGCGCGAGAGGGCGAACGCCGACAGATAGACGACGAACAGCGACTCCCCTTCGATCAGCCCGAGTAGCGCCATCGCCGCGGTGATCAGCGCCGCGATCACCAGCTCGCGGGCGAAACGCCGCGGCAGAAAGGATTCATGAGGTGAGTCCTTGTAGGCACCGTACAAGGCGCCATGGAGCCCAGCTGCAAGACCTGTCAACAGCACGACGAGTGTCATCACGGACCTCCATCAGATCGGGGTGGCGCCGGGGGGACCGGCCGGCTTACCACCGCTTTCCAACCCGTACTGTGAGGTCCGGAGCCGAAATGGCTCACTTTGGGTCAGGGGTGACCCGGAACGGCCAGGCCGGTGTTCGCCTACGAGGTGGCCACGAGCCGGTGCAGACGAGCGCCTCTGTGCACATCGAGCTTCGCTGCCGCGCCGATCACACGGTCGCGGTCGTCGACCAGGATCACCTGCTCGTCGAGCTCGCTCAGGGCGATCGGCCTTCCGTGGTGTGGTCCCAGACGGCGCCCTCGTAGCGGCCCAGGATGCTGCGGTCCTTGGTCAGCAAGGGCACGCCGCGAAGGCGAGCCTGGGCAACAACCATGCGATCGAAGGGATCGCGCGTCCAGGTTTCGCGCAGCGCGGCGTCGGCGACGTCGGCGAAGGACAGGTCGCAGCGCCGCAGGCCGATCTCGCGCGCCAAGGCCCCGATCACTGGCCCAGCCGGCTCGGTGGTCTTGGCCGACTCGTAAAGGTACTGGAGCTCGAGGCCGACGATGGGCGAGATCAACAGGTCATTGCTGTCGATCAGCGCGTGGGCGGCCGGAGGAAGCAGGTCGGTGCGGCCAGCGTACAGCCACACCACCACATGCGTGTCCAGGTAGATCACGGCGTCGTTGCCGACGCGCCGGTCACGACGCCCGCCTCCGTATCACAGCAGCTCCGGGTCCCAGGTCCCCGACCAATCGACGTGTACGACGTCGTCGGGATCGGTGGTCAGGTAGTCGCGCCGCTGCAGCCCGTCGAGCTTGGAACACTCCTCGGGCGGGACGATCTTGAGCACCTTGCCGCGCCGCTCGATCTCCACCGGAACGCCGGTCTCGAGCACCTCGTCGAGGATGCGATAGATGTCCTGGCGCAGTCGCGATGCGGTCAAGCGCAAGCTCAGACTCCTCATGTTCCCGGGAGACGGCCACGGACCCTCGGTTGTCCGTGGGCCCCGTGGGCGGAGACTAGCACGTACGTTCGTTATTATACTATACGTACGTACCGCTTCTGGGGCCGGCCTGATAACGTCGGCGCTCTTCGGACCCCGTTGCCGGCCCTGCACGGCCCTGCCCCGCGGAAGGCGTCAGCGCGCCCCGTCCCGCGGCGGCTGACCGAGCGCGGCACAGCCTTCGGGCTCGACCGTGTAGGTGATTCCGGCGATCCGCCAGCCCGCGTCGGTCTTGATGAGGGAGAAGGCGTCGATGCCGCAGTGGCTGAGCCGGCCGTCGCGATGGAAATCGTAGGGCGTCCACACCAGCGCCATCCGGTCGTGGATCAAAACCTGCGGCTCCCACATACGCTCCTCCAGACGCGGCCCGTCCGGCTGCATGTCGGCGAGGTAGTTGGCGTGGCGTACGGTGCGGACCACGGCGCCGTCGGGCCCCGGCCGCACACTCACGAACTGGCCTTCGGGCAACAGCGTCGCGGCGGCCGCCTCCGGGTCCGCCGCCGTCATGCTGTCGAAGAACCGCTGCACCACCAGCAAGACTTCCGCCTCCTCGGAGGGCGCCTGCCAGGCGGCAGTGCTCGAGATCAGCAAGAGCAGCGTCAGCGCGACGTTGATCATCGGGGTCACCTCCGGGAAAACGCGCGCACCTCGTCCTCGGTCCACGCGCGGGAAAAGAGCAGCACTTCGTCGAGCGCGCCGACGAAGGGCATCGACTGGTGCGCCTCGTTGCCCTGGTGCGATTCGAAGCCCACGTAGCAGGCGTCGCTCGGGTACAGGTCGCCGGGGTTCCAGGTGCCGAGGTCGCGCGCCTCGTCGGTGCGCAGGTGCATGCCGGCGTCGGCAAGCTCGCCGTCGACGTACAGGGCCGCGGCCTCCGGCGTCAGCGGATCGCCGCGCGTGCCGCGCAGCACCGACACCACGCTGGTCCAGCGGCCGGCGGCGACGCTACCTTCCGTCATCGACCAGCCGCCGCCGTGCGTATCGCCGAGGCGGAACTGGTCGTCCGGCGTGATCCACAGCGCCCACTTGTCGTCGCAGGCAAACAGGTGCTGGTGCAGGCCGAGCTGGTCGACGCGCACCCACACGGCGATGGTGTGCGGGCCGTCGAGGTCTAAGTCCGGATGCTCGTCCAGATGGACCCTGTCGGCGATATCGTCAAAGCGCCGCGCGCCGCGGAAGGCCCCTTCGACGACGTCGTTGCCGGTCAGCGCGCCGTGGTGCCCGTTGCCGCTGAAGTCGCGCAGGTTGCCGTCGGCGGTGAGCGTCTCCATGTCGAAGGCGACCACGAGGCCGTCGGGGGAGATGTCGGCGCTGCCCGTGGGCCGGGTCGCGCTGATGCCCTCGTAGCGCGCGGCGGCGGGCGTGGCAGGCGGGCCCTGCGCCGGCTCGCCGGCGTTGCCACAGCCGGCGCTGCACGCCAGCAGCCCGATACTCAGGAACACGAGGGTCGCCTGCCGGGGATGAGGCTTGGTCGTGAACATGCCCGACAGTCTACGCTGCCGCTGCCGACGTTGTGGCCACCGCGCGAAGACGGCGATAATCTGCGCCCATCAGACATCGATCAACGAAAGTCCGGCAAGGAAGGTCCAATGGAGCACACGCGCAGAGACTTCGGCAGGATGGCGCTGGCGGTTCCGGCCGCGGCAATGCTCGGGCCGCGGGCGCTGGCGGGAGCGTGGCAGGCGGCGCGCCCCGACTCCCTGATCAACGGCGTGCAGATCGGCACGATCACCTACAGCTTCCGCAGCATGCCGGATCAGAGCGCCGAAGCGACGCTGCGCTACTGCGTCGAGTCGGGCATCAGCGGAATCGAGCTGATGGGCGGGCCGGTGGAGGCCTACGCGCGGGCGCGCACCGGCTTCGAGCCGCCGAGCAGCGGCGGCAGGGGCGGCGGGCGACCGCGCGGCGGCGGCGGACGGCGAGGGCCCGATCCGGCGACGCTCACCGCCTCGTGGAACGGCGTCGCCTGCGCGCCGGCGCAGCCGGGCAGCGATCCGGTCATCGGTGACGAGCCTCTCAACGCCGGCGGCGCCGGTGGTCGCGGCGGCTCCCCGACGCCGGAGCAGCTCGCCGCGCAGCAGGCCCAGCGCGACTGGCGCATGGGTCTGTCGATGGACATCTTTCGCGACCTGCGCCGCATGTACAACAACGCCGGCGTGAGCATCTACGCGGTCAAGGACGTGCGCGCGGGCAGCGACGAGGAGCTCGAGTACACCTTCGCCGTCGCCGAGGCTCTCGGCGCCACCCACGTCACGCTCGAGCTGCCGAGCGGGCCAACCGCGGCGGCCGAGCTGCGGCGCATGGGCGACTGGGCGGAGAGAAAGAAGATCTATGCCGCCTATCACACCCACACCCAGGGCAGCATGACCGCCTTCGACGAGGCCTTCGCGATCTCCCCCGGCAATATGGCCAACGTCGACCTTGGCCACTTCGTCGCCGGCGGCAACCGCGGCGGTACACCGCTCGACTTCCTCGCCGAGTATCACGGCCGCATCGCCAGTGTTCACCTGAAGGACCGCACCCTGCCGGAGAACTGCGCCCTCAACCTGCCGTGGGGCGACGGGCAGACCCCGATCCGCGAGATTCTCCAGGCCATGCACAGCAACGGGTGGACCTTCCCGGCATCGATCGAGCTGGAATACGCCATCCCGGAGGGATCGGACGCGGTGCAGGAGGTCGCGCGCTGCCTGGACTATTGCCGCGCGGCGCTGGCATAGAGAGGCGTTTCCCCACCGTCAGCGTCACGCGCGAACGGGGCCCAGGCCAGCGCCACCAGCCGGACGTCGACGTCGGCGCGGCGCGGGGTGAGCGTCACCGTCTCGAACTCCTCGGCGGCCGGGTCGAGCTTTTCCTCGAGGGCGGCGACGTCCTGCTGGAAGGACGCCTCGAGGTCCTCCAGATCGGTCTGGTACGCGGCGAGCTTGGCGCGCGCCCGCTCGACGTCCTGTGCCTGGCGTGACGCGCGGCTGACGCCGCGTGCCGTTGTCGTTGCCTTGCCGAGCGTCCGCGAGCCCAGCGCACTGCGGCCGAGGACCGCCGACAGCAGCGTCGAGCCGAGCGAGATGGCGGTCTGCATGCGGGCGCCGGAGGCTTGCTCCTTCTCGCGCTGCACCGCTTCCTCGGCCCTGCGGATGCGCTCGCGCAGGGTGCGGAACTTGGAGGCGTACTTCTTGCGCAGCTTCTCGGTCTGCAGGTCGCGCTCCTCGCGCGCGCGATGGGCGAGACGGATGCGGAACGCGCGCTCGTCCTCGCCGGGCTCGGAGATCTCCCCCAGCGCGGGGCTCTGCAGCAGCTCGTACCTGCGATTGCGGTACAGCCAGTCGGCAAAGGACTTCTTCCACTTGCCGTAGCTTTTCGCATCGAGCGCCTCGGCGGGCGGATCGTCGAAGCTCGCGGCACTTGGCGCGGGCGCTTCGAGGAGACCGTCGGCGTCCACACCGATCGGCTCGGCGCCGCCCCAGTCGAGCGCCAGCGGGCCGTCGTCGACGGTCGCCAGCAGGGTGAGCTCCTCGGACGTCTCGATGCCCTTGCGCCGATCGACGAAGGCAACGCGCGCGGCGCCGAGAATGCCCGGGCTGTATGCGAGTTCGCTCGACGGCGGATCCTGCAGGACCGGCAGATAGCATTGCGGCACGTCCGGACCGATCAACGGCGGCTGCGCCGTAACGTCCGGCTGCCGCATACCCGATGGGGGCGCCGTCGTCGTCGGTGCGGCCGACGCGCCTTTGGTACCGGCGGCATCGGTGGCGGCGTCTTCAACGCCTGCAGGCGGCGCCGCTGCCGGGGCGGCGGCGGCCTGCGCGGCGGGCTTCGGGACCCCGGTCGGTCCCCCGGCAGCCGTCGTGCTCTCGGGCGGGTGCATCAGCCTGCGGATCTGCGGCCGGGTCAGCGGCCCGCGCAGGTACGACATCACCCAGCGGGTGTGGAAGATCGCCGGCGCGCTCTCGTGCACGTTGTGCATCAGGAACACGCGCTTGCCGAGGCCGGCGAGGGTGCGCTCCATGGCGGCGCGATCGAACCCGGGCCGGTCACCTGCGGTGACCCCCTCGAGACCGTCGAGCACGCGATTCTTGTCGCGCTCGGTCTGCAGCCGGCCGATGAACCAGGTGCCGCAGTTGGACAGCCCCTTGTAGTCGAGATCGACCGGGT
>JASFRZ010000218.1:0-8147 GCA_050114655.1 Acidobacteriota bacterium | reverse complement strand
CCCGGCGTATCGTTGAGACACGGTCCCCGTTACGTTGGAGGTTTCATGGTACGAGCGCGACAGACATTGACCAAGGTGCTGCCCGTCGGCCTCGGTATGCTCGCCGGAGCGGTGCTCGCCACGGCGCTGGCGGGGCGACCGGCGGATGCAGCGCAGGCGCAGGATCCCGCGGTGCAGATGCAAATCCAGCAGGCGTTGAACAATTTCCAGATCCAGCTGCGCAACGAGCTCAACCAGATGCAGACGCGCATTACCGAGCTCGAGCGCGAGCAGCAGCGCGCCCGCCTGGAGCTCAACGACGCGGCGCGCGGGCGGGTAATCGCGGAGGCGCCAATCCCGTCCGATCCCATTCCCGGCACCCCGACGTACGGCCGCCTGGTCAGCGAGGTGAGCCAGTCGTATCGCTACGAGTTGCATTCGCCGCGCGGCGAGCTGCTGGCCCAGCTCGGCGTCACTGAGGACGGTCCCGGGCTTCTCCTCTTCGACCTGAGCGGGCAGATCTCGGCTGCTCTGCTGGCCACGCCTACGGGGCCCGAGCTGCGCATGGTCGACGCCGACGGCAACCTCCAGACCTTGCTGAGCGGACGCTAGCAGGGTGGCGGGCTACTCAGGCACACCGCTGGCGAGGAAGCTGGGCATCAAGCCTGGGCACCGCGTCGCCCTTATCAATGCCCCGCCGGGCTTCGAGGGAACGCTCGCCCCCCTGCCCGAAAGCGTCGCCCCGCGCTCCCAGGCACGCGGTGTGCTCGACGTCATCGTCTTCTTCACCGATCGCGAGGCAGTACTGCGGCGCCGCTTCGAGAAGCTGGCGCGCCACCTGGCAGCCGACGGTGGCCTGTGGATCGGCTGGCCCAAGAAGGCATCGGGAGCGCCGACCGACCTGGCCTTCGACGTCGTGCAGTCCATCGGCCTGGGCGCCGGCCTGGTCGACAACAAGGTCTGCGCCATCGATGACACCTACTCCGGCCTGCGCTTCGTGGTGCGCGTCGAGGATCGCGACAACTGGCCGCCCGTCAGATCAGGAAGCCGCCGTTGAACGGGTCTTCGGCATCGAATACGAAGTCGTGTAGCCCGGTGACGAAGGCCCGGCCGATGACCTCGGTGGACACGGTTGTGCGCACCCCTGTGCGTTCGCTGTCGGTCACGCGCGCGTGAAACACGCCGCTGGTGATCGCGCTCTCGACCAGCACCGCCTGCTCGGGGAGAATCTCGCCGCGCGCCAGCATCACCGCCATGCGCGCGCCGGCACCGGCGACGTCGGGTGCGCGATCGAACGAGCCCGGGCCGTACACCTGCATGCCGCGCAGCGCGGGCGGCTCGTTGTGCGGGGCATCCAGCACGGTCACCGCGGTGATTTCGTGGCGCTCGCCGGTCTCCGGGTTGCGGATGATCAGCTTGTCGCGCGCGGCCTCCAGCACCGCCATCGCTGCGCGCGTCACGGCGTCGAGGTCGTGCGGCGCCAGCTCGACGTCGAGGTGCTCGGCCCAGGCGGTGACGCACAGGTTGCCGCCGTAGGCGACGTCGACGATCACCTCGCCGCGCTCCGGCACGTGCAGCGAAGCGCCCTGCAGCCCGACCCACGACGGAACGTTGCGGAAGATCACGCTGCTGGCGCGCCCACCATCCAGTGCGGCCTCGATGTGGACCACGCCGGCCGGCGTGTCGAGGGCGATGCTTGCCGAGCCGTCGTCGGGGTCGATGATGCCGGTCTCCAGCAGCGCGGTGATCACCCCCATGGCCGCCTGACCGGAGACGTCCAGGTAGCCGTTGTTGTGCCAGAAGATGGCGCCGAAGTCCGCCGTCGCATCACACGGCTCCACCAGTACGCAGCCGAGCATCCCGGCGTGGCCGCGCGGCTCGGCGAGCAGGCCCCGACGCAGGTGGTCATAGCGCGCACGGAGCTCGCGCCGCTTTTCCGCCATCGAGTCGCCGCCGACCTCCGGCAGGCCGGCCACCACGATGCGTGTCGCCTGCCCCTCGGTGTGCGTGTCGACGGTGGTGATCTTCACGTTCGGGTCCCTTGCTCGATCATTACGTTCCCTGCCCTCGGGGCAATGGGTACATAGCCTAGAAGAGAACGGGCCACGGGAGTAGCGGAGGCCATCGTCCTGCGCCCTCGGCCCTGCTCGAGGACAGCGTTCGCGGCCGCAAGCGGGGAGCGGACTCGGATCCTCCTAGTGAGACCGTAGGGCGGTTAGTGGATCGATCCTGGAGGCGCGCCGAGCGGGAATATAGTTGGCGACGAAGGCAACGACGAGCAGCGCGGCGGCGGCGCTGACGAAAGCCGGCGGGTCGAGCGCGCTGATGCCGTACAGGAAGCTCGACAACAGGCCGCTGAGCGCCGCCGCGGCGAGCAAGCCGAGCGCGACACCCGTCGCGGCGAGCGCCATGCCGCGGCGCACGACCAGCCGCACGACGCCGTGGCGGTCGGCACCCAGCGCGATGCGGATGCCGATCTCGCGCACCCGGCGGCTCACCGAGTAGGCGATTACGCCGTATAGCCCGACCGCCGCCAGCGCGGTGGCGAGCAAACCGAAGCCGGCGAGCATCTTGGCACCCAGGGTGACCGGCAGCAGCGACACCTGCACCGAGTCGTGGACCGTACTGCCACCGGAAGCCAGGTCGGGCTCCATGGCGCGCAGCTCGTCGGTCAACTGGCTCACCAGGCGCTCGGGATCGCCCGCCGCGCGCGCCACCACCATGGCGTAGGTCGAGCGCTGCTGGGTGCGGGCGAAGTGCACGTAAGGTCGCGAATTCTCACCTACAGTGCGTACCTTGTAGTCGCCGACGACGCCGACGATCTCGTACTCGTCGCCGTCGAAGCCGGTGCGAAAGCGCTTGCCGAGCACCGACTCCCCGGGCCAGTAGGCGCGCGCCATCGTCTGGTTGACGATCGCCACCCGCGGGGTGTCGGGCGTGTCCGACTCGCTGAAGTCGCGCCCCTCGATGATCGACACCCCGATGGCGTCAAAATAGCCCGGGCCGGTGATCGCCTCGTCGGCCAAGTAGCCCTCGTCGTCGGGGCTGTCGTGCACCCCGGGCAGGTAGATGCCGGTGACGCTCACGCTGCCGGTCAGCGGGAAGCGCTGCGTCAAAGCGGCTGCCTCCACGCCCGGCAGCGTGCGCACGCGCTCGAGATACTGGCGCTGGAAAGCGTCCGCCTGCTCGTCCGCGTAGCCGATCATGTCGAGCTGCATCTCGATCATCGCGGTGTGCTCGACGTCGAAGCCCAGGTCGATGTCGCGCGCGCCTTGCAGGCTGCGTGCGAGCAGGGCGGCACCGACGAGCAACAGCAACGACACGGCGATCTGCGCCACCACCAGCAGGTCGCGCGCGCCGAGGCTGCGGCCCAGGCCGGCGCCGTCTTCGGCGTCCTTCAGCGCCGGCACCAGCTGGGGGCGCGACGCCCGCAGCGCGGGCAGCAGGCCGAAGAGTAGGCCGGTGGCGAGCGAAACCAGCAGGGTGAAGACAAATACCCGAACATCGACGCCGAATTCGAAGCTCAGCGAGAGCTGGGCGATGACGTCGAGCCGCTGCACCGAGCGGATCGCCGCCACCGCGAACAGCAGTCCGAGAAGCCCGCCGGCGCCCGCCAGCAGGAGGCTCTCGGTGAGCAACTGGCGCACCAGCGCCCCACGCGACGCGCCCAGCGCCAGGCGCACGGCGATCTCGCGGCCGCGCGTGGAGGAGCGGGCCAGCACCATGTTGGCGACGTTGGCGCAGGCGATCAGCAACACCAGCCCGACCAGGCCGAGCAGCAGCGCGGCCACGGGCGTCAGCACCTGATCGATCATCGGGAACAGCCGCACGCTTGCCGCCGGCAGCACGTCGGCGCCGCGCCCATCGTTGGTGTCGGGATAGGTCTCCTCGAGTCGGGCCATCAGCGCTGCGGTGGCAGCCTGCGCCTGTTGCAGGCTGATCCCCCGCGCCAGGCGCGCCTTGGTGAACAGGAATCGGGAGCCGCGACGCTCCAGCCGCGTGTCACCGATCGGCGATTCCTCGTCGTCGTTGATGCCGATGAGTGACAGCTTCTCGCTCATCTGCAGCGGCACCCAGATCTGCGGTGTGACTGCCGGCAGCATGCCGGTATAGGAGGCGGGCAGCACACCGATAACGGTGAACGGAAGCGTGTTGATGCGCACCTCGCGGCCGATGACCTCGGGATCGGCACCGAACTGGGCGCGCCAGAAACCGTCGCCCAGCAACACCACCGGGTGGGTGCCCTCGGTGACGCCCTCGTCGGGCGCGAACGTCCGCCCGAGCTGTGCCGGGACGCCCATGACGTCGAAGAAGTTGGCCGACACCACTTCGGCCATCACCGTGCGCGGCGCCGCGTCGGCCTCGCGTAGGCTGGCCACCGCCATGGCGTGCACCACCACGCCGGAGTACACGTCGTTGTTGTCGCGCAGGTCGACGTAGTCAGGATAGGAAAAGACGGATTGCGGGAAGTCGTCGTTGCCGGTGGTGCTGTAGATCTCCACCAGCTCCGCCGGCCGCTCCACCGGCAGCGGCCGCAGCAGTACCGCATTGACCACGCTGAAGATGGCGGAGTTGACGCCGATACCGAGGGCGAGCGAGAGCACCGCCACAGCGCTGAACGCCGGACTCTTGCACAGCGAGCGCGCGCTGTAGCGGAGGTCCTTGAGGAAGCTGTCGATCATGGGGAATTCCTCGTCGAAATGGCATCTGTGGGGGCGAGACGCCGTCGCCAGGCTTGCCGATACCCCCCGATATCTACGCACCGGCGGACGACGTGGTTCCCTCTCGTCGTGCGAGAATCGTCGCCAGCCAACCTGTAGCGAACAACCGATGGATCTTCACCATCACGAGACCGACCCGGAGGAGCCCATGCCGAGCCGGAACAGACGAGCCGCTGCAATCGCCGCGCTGGCGGCGCTCGCCCTGATGACACGGCTGCCATCGCTGACCGCGCAGCAGGACGTCCCGGCGGGCTACAAGCCGGTCCCCGGCCGCGCGAGCCTCGGCGCGATCGACGACCCCTCGGTCGTCGGCGCATCAGATGCGCGGTTGCGCGACGACGCCTGGGTGGTGGGGGTCGTGATCGACGGGCGCGCGCGCGCCTACGGCCTCGCGCTGCTCAACGAGCACGAGGTGGTCAACGACCGCATCGGTGACACCGAGCTCGTCGTCGTGTGGTCGCCGTACGCCAACGTCGCCGCAGCCTTCGACCGCCGCGCCGGCGGACGCGCGCTGGAGTTCGAGCCCGGCGGCGGCCTGCTGCACGGGGGCCTGGTCTTGCAGGATCGCGAGTCCCTCAGCCTGTGGCCGGTGCTGCGCGGCGCCGCTGATGCGGGTCCCCTGACCGGGACGCCGTTGACCCTGCTACCGGTCGCCGACCGCATGTTGTGGGCCGAGTGGGTGGCACGCCATCCGGATACGGACGTGCTGTCAGTCAATCGCACCGACGCCGCCGGCGGCACGATGGCCTTGCAGGACCCGGGCGAGAACCAGCACGCCGACTTCCTCGCCTCCGACACCGGCTACGACGGCATCGAGGCGGGCGACGGCCGCCTCCCGGACAAGGCGCTGGTCTACGCATTCCGCCACCAGGGCGTCGCTTACGCCGTTGATAACCGTCGGGTGGTCGGCGGCCAGGCCTTCCCGTTGCACGACGGCTCCTGGGCGCTGGTGTACCGCGAGGCATCCGACCGGATGTTCCGCGGCAGCGCTGCGTTCGTTTCGAGTGGCGGCTTCGAGCAGCGCGGCGGCTCCTGGTTCGAGCTTTCGACCGACGCCGAGTTCAACGCCATCTCGCGCGACTTCGGCGGTGCCGGTATCGCGCGCCTGCCGGGTTTCGATGCCTTTTGGTACGCGTGGAGCCTCACCTGGCCGGCCACGGAGCTGCTCCGCTGACGATGTCGCAGCAAAAGTCGTTCGGCGGACCGCTCCATTCGATGTACTCTCGTCGAGGAGGCTTGGCAGAGGAGATCAGACGATGTCCGCTCGTACCCGCATACCGAGAAAGCAATGCCCCCAGTGCGGCTGGGATGCCGAGGGGCGGCCGGCGGAGGGGTCCGCCAGCCAGCCCGCACGGCAACCGACCAAGCGGGTGCCGCCACCCCCGAAGTACCACTACTACTGCGAGAACTGCGGCCAGGACTGGGTCGAATAGTCCTCAGCTACGCACCGAGACGCGATACTCCATCACCGTCTCACCACCCGTCGGCACCGGCACGCGGAACAACACGGCACCGGCGGAGATCTCCTCGGCCTGATGCGTGCTGCTGAGGATGGTCCAGTCGCCGTTGAGGCGCTCGACCACCTGCACCACCACGTCCTCGTCGGACTCGTTGGTCAGCTCGACGCGCCACGCCGACTCGTAGCGGTTGCTCTCCGGGCGGGCGTAATCGATCTGCGTGCGCGTGCCGATGACGTCGAAAGCGTAGCCGACGTTGAGGATGAGCTCCTGCTCCCGGGGCGTGTTGTCGATCGCGGCGATGCCGAGCAGCTGCAGGCGCCCCTGGTCGTCGGGCCGGAACATGCGCACCTGGCCGGCAGGCAGCGGGACGTCGCCGAGTTCGGTGCCCTCGGGACGCAGCACCCGGTAGCGCGCCATCACCGGTTGCACCACCGGCTCCGGGTACTGCTGGTAGTAGTTGTACTGCCCGGCAAGGACGTACTCCTTGACCGTCTCGACGCTGTCGGCGCCCCACATACGGATGCGGCGTGACTCCCCCGGCACCAGCGACAGCGGCTCGCTGACAGTGTAGAGGTGGTAGCCGCCGAAGCTCGCCTGCGTCAGCCCGGGTGCGGAGGCGAGCGCTTCGGACGCGGCGCGCATCTCGTCCATCACCTCGTAGCGATAGCGGCCGCCGACGGCGCCCTGCTGGTTGATGGTGCCGGCGAGCAGCTGCACCTCGGCGCCGTCGAAGCGGGTGCCGGAATTATTCATGATGGTCGCGTAGCCGTCGACACGAGCGGAGGCCTCGTCGGGAGCCACCACCATGGCGTACGACGCCGTCCAGCCCATGCCGGCGGTCAGAAACGCCAGCGACAGCTCGTCGATGCGGGCGGCGACGCTGACGTCGAGGGTGATCGCCGCGCCCGGACCGGTGGTGGCTCCCTGGTAGGTGCGGAAGTCGCGCGCCCCGAGCAGGGTGATCTCTGGGTCGGTCACCATGATGGTCGTCTGGTCGAAGTTGGTCGGCAGCCCGTCGATGCTCACCGCGTGCATGCCGGGCTCGAGGATCCGGTCGAGGCGGGCGCGCACCAGCGCCAGGTTCTGGGAATAGATGGTGAGGCTGGCGCGACCGGACGGCTCGGACTGCTGGGCGCCGGCCTGCGGCACGAAGGCAGTCGACAGCAACACGGCAATCACGAAAAACGTCGGCATCACTCGCTTACGCATCGGAAGACCCTCCGATTGGCTCCCTTGCGGGAGTTATTGGGCTGTTGGCGCACCCTCGGGGCGCGCTTCGACAGGTGAGACGTGTGGCGGGCGGGGCCTTGCACATCGGCGGAAAAAGCCGCAGAGCTCAGCGCACCAGCCCGGCGATCCGGCGCACGGTGTCCGGCTCCAGCATCGCCGAGACGTTCAACAGGTAGCCGTCGTCGTCGAGCCAGGCATAGCTCGCCGGGCCCCCCGGCTCACTCACCAGGGCCGGCAGATCAGCGGACGGCCGCGGCCGCGGCGGTGATCCGAGGTACTGCTGCGTCAGGACGATCTGCTCGCCGCCGCGCGCCCGGTAGATCAGGCGCGCCGCGTTGCGCCCGGCGACGCCGCCGTCGAGCAACGCCCCGGGGCCGACCTCGACGCGCAACAGCGCCATCTCGGGAAGCTCGCGCGGCGTCGCGCCGAGCCACGGCTCGAGGTCGGCGCGGTCGATCACCACGAAGCCCTCAGGGACCTCGGCGTCGGCATCGGCGAGGGTGCCGCCCAGTGCCGCAGCGCGCTCGCCGCTGTCGACATCGACCACCGGGCTCTGGCCGGTGACCGCGAGCGGCTCCTGCTCGGCGGACGCCGCGCGACGCTCGGCAGCGGCGGCCTGCGCCGACATCTCCCGGCGTACGACCGCCTCCTCCGTCGCCGTGCGCGGCAACTGCTGCCCTGCGGCGAGCGCACTTGTCGGCGACGCCGCAGGCGGGGTCGGCGCCTGCGATGGCGCCGCGTTGTCGGATACCGTCGC
>JASFRZ010000217.1:0-8215 GCA_050114655.1 Acidobacteriota bacterium | reverse complement strand
GGGCGGTGCGGTGGGGTTCGCGGCGAACAATGACAGCGCGAGTTCGGCGATGGCGGTTGCCACGGCATCGGGAGCGGACTCGGGCGGCTCGGCGGACAGCCAGGCGGCGAGCGCGACGAACACGGCGAACACGCAGTCGGGCGACGGCGACGCAGTGGGTCAGTCGGCGACGACGAGCGGTGGCGGAATCAGCATCGGTGCTGCGCTCAGCATCAACGTTTCCACCGGCTCGGCGGTGGCCGAGATCGATACCACCGGCGGCGCCGTGGCAATCATGGCGGGTGGCGCACTCGGCCTGACGACCACCAATGACATGGACGCGTCGGCCTCCGCGGACGGCTCGGCTGCGGCCCCGACGGGCACGGCTGTCGGCGCCGCGGTGAGTATCAACGTCGCCGACATGGTCAACACCGCGACGGTCAACAACGGCGCCACGGTCACCGCCGACGGCATCAACGCTTCGGCGACGATGGGCGGCGACGGGACGCACACCTTCCTGGCCGACGCGACATCCGGTGCGAGCGGCGGCGACGTCGGCATCGCCGGCTCCTTCGCGCTGAGCGTATCGAGTGCCACCACCGAGGCGGCCCTCAAGAACGGCTCGATTTCGAACATCGGCACCGGTGACCTCACGCTCACGGCGGAGAACATCACCAGCGACAGCGCCACCGCGCAGGCGAACACGTCGGGCAGCTTCGGTATCGGCGCATCGATCGCCATCGACGTGGCCGACAACCTCAGCGAGGCGCAGATCGAGGATACCGCCGTGCTCAACGGCGGCCACGACGTCACCATCACGGTGACGCGCGGTCGCACGACCGTGGCGTCGGCTGCGGGCGGCGCCGCGGGCGGCGACACGAGCATCGGTGGTGCGCTGGCCATCGCGGTGGTCGACAACGCGGCCACCGCCAACGCCGGCAGCGGCTCGCCCTTGACCATCACCGGTTCGCTGACGGTCACGGCGAACAACATGGGCTCCACCACCACGACGGCCGACAGCGACGCGGTCGGCTCGAGCGCCGGCATCGGCGCCTCGATCGCCCTGGCGTTCGTCGACGACACCGCGGAAGCGACTGCCAACCGCGACGTCAATGCCGGTGGTGCGGTGACCTTCGAGGCGAACAACGACAGCTCGAGCGTCGTCTTGGCCAAGGCGTCGGCGGCGGGCGCTTCCTCGGGTGAGGCGGCGGACGGCGACGACCAGATCGGTGGGGCCACCAGCACGGCGAACACGCAATCGGGTGACGGCGACGCAGCCGGCCAGTCGGCGAGCACCGACGGCGGCGGCGTCGGGGTCGGCGCGGCGGTGGCTCTCAACGTCGTGTCGGGCTCTGCGCTGGCATCGACCGGCGCCGTTACGGTCGTGGCCGGTGGTGCGCTCAACCTGATTGCCACCAATGACATGGACGCAACGGCGACCGCCGACGGTAGCGCGTCCGGCGGCTCGGCGGTTGGTGCGGCGATTGCGATCAACATCGCCGATATGAGCAACGTCGCCGAGGTCAGCGACGGCGCCGACGTCACGTCGGACGGCATCAGCGCCAGCGCCACCATGGGTGGCGACGGCACCCATAGTTCGAAGGCGGAGGCGATCTCGGGCGCCAGCGGCGAGGACGTCGGCATTGCCGGCTCGTTCGCGCTGAACGTCGCTACCAACACGACGGAGGCGGCGCTCAAGACGGGCGCGATTGCGACCATCGGGACGGGTGATCTCACGCTGACGGCGGAGAGCACCACGAGCGCCACGGCGGATGCCAAGGCCAAGGCGAGCGGCGATGTCGGTGTCGGCGCCTCGGTCGCGATTCTTGTTGCCACCAACACGACCCAGGCGGAAGTCGAGTCCGGAGTCGTGCTCAACAGCGGCAATGACATCACCATGGCCGCCACCGGCGACCACACGACGCTGACCAAGGCTTCGGGTGGCGGCAGCGGTGGCGGTCTGAGCGTCGGTGGAGCGCTGGCCATCGCAGTGGTCGACAACATGACCACCGCCGGCCTCGGGACGGGTGGCGGCGTCACGATCAGCGGTGCGCTTTCGGCGACGGCGGACAACACCGGTAACGCCACGACGCAGGCCGATTCGGACGCGGTCGGCACGGACGCGGCGATCGGTGCCTCGATTGCCCTGGCATTCGTCGACGACAGCGCCATGGCGACGACGGCGGAAGACATCACGGCCGGCGGCGCGGTTGATTTCGTCGCCCACAACGACAGCTCGAGCGCGGTCATCGCGAAGGCTTCCGCTGCGGGCGCGGCCCCTGACGGAATGTCCTCGGCGGACGGGCAGCGCGACGGTGCTACCAGCACGGCGAACTCGAAGTCGGGTGGTAGCGACAGCGTCGGCCAGTCGGCGTCGACGGACAGCGGCGGCATCAGCATCGGCGCCGCCCTCGGCATCAATGTGTCCAGCGGCTCGGCAATCGCCGACACCGGCGCGGTGACGATCAACGCCGGCGGTGCGCTCGGCCTCACAGCCACCAACGACACGGACGGCTCAGCGCTGGCCGACGGCACGGCGGTTTCGCCGACGGGCTCGGCGATCGGCGTCGGCGTCGCCATCAACGTGGTCGAAATGGTCAACACGGCGACGGTCAACGGCGCCGCGATGATCACCGCCGACGGTATCAGCGCCTCCGCCACGATGGGCGGTGACGGCACGCACACGACCTCGGCGGAAGCCATCTCCGGCGCGAGCGGCAGCGACGCCGGCATCGCCGGCTCGTTCGCGCTCGACGTGGTGACCAATACCACCGAAGCGGCGGTCAAGAACGGCGCGGTTGCGAACATCGGCACGGGCGATCTCACCCTCACCGCGGTGAACACCACCTCGTCGAAGGCGGACGCCAAGGCGAAGGCCAGCGGCGATGTCGGGGTCGGCGCGTCGGTAGCGATCCTGGTCGCGACCAACACCACCGAGGCCGAGATCGAATCGGGGGTCACGTTCAACAACGGCAACGCCGTGACGATGACGGCGACCGGCGACCACACTGCCACGACCAAGGCGTCGGGCGGCGGCAGCGGCGGCGGCCTGAGCATCGGCGGCGCGATTGCCATCGCCGTGGTCGACAACGTGACCACCGCCGGGCTGGGTACCGGCGGCGGCGTCAACATCAGCGGCGCACTCTCCGCGACGGCAGATAACACCGGTAACGCCACGACGCAGGCCGATTCGGACGCGGTCGGCACGGACGCGGCGATCGGCGCCTCGATCGCCCTGGCTTTCGTCGACGACAGTGCCACGGCGACCACGGCGCAGGACATCACGGCCGGCGGCGCGGTCGATTTCGCCGCGCACAACGACAGCTCGAGCGCGGCGATCGCCAAGGCATCGGCGGCGGGTGCATCCGACACCGAGGCTGCTTCGGCCGACGCCCAGCGCGACGGCGTCACCAGTACGGCTAACTCGAAGTCGGGTGGCAGCGACAGCGTCGGCCAGTCGGCGTCGACGGACAGCGGCGGCATCAGCGTCGGCGCGGCCCTCGGCATCAACGTCTCGAGCGGTTCGGCAATCGCCGACACCGGCGCGGTGACGATCTCGGCCGGCGGGGCCCTGGGTTTGACCGCGACCAACGATACCGACGCTTCGGCGAGCGCCGACGGTTCGGCGACGTCGCCGTCGGGTACCGCGGTCGGCGCCGCGATCAGCATCAATGTCGTCGACATGGTCAACACGGCGACGGTCAACTCCGCCGCCACCGTTACCGCCGACGGCATCAGCGCCAGCGCGATCATGGGCGGCGACGGCACGCACACCTTCTCCGCTGACGCCACCTCCGGCGCCAGCGGCGGTGACGTCGGCATTGCCGGCTCGTTCGCGCTCAACGTCTCCGATGCGACGACCGAGGCTGCTCTCAAGTCGGGCTCGACCTCGAATATCGGCACGGGCGACCTCACCCTCACCGCTGAGAACATCACCAGCGACGCCGCTACCGCGCAGGCCAAGACCTCCGGCGGCTTCGGCGTGGGAGCGTCGTTCGCCATCAACGCGGCCCACAACATCAGCGAGGCCCAGATCGAGGACACCGCTGTGCTCAACGGCGGCCATGACGTCACCATCACCGTCACGCGCGGTCGCACCACCGTGGC
The DNA here is from genome assembly GCA_050114655.1 of Acidobacteriota bacterium. Classification (GTDB taxonomy): domain Bacteria; phylum Acidobacteriota; class UBA890; order UBA890; family UBA890; genus JASFRZ01. The sequence continues at coordinate 4,129 of JASFRZ010000217.1, read as the reverse complement.
TTCGGCCGCGGGCGGCGCGGCTGGTGGCGATACCACCATCGGCGGCGCGGTGGCGATCGGCGTGGTCGACAACACCGCCACCGCCAACGCGGGCAGCGGCTCGGCCCTCAACATCACCGGCGCGCTGACGGTCACGGCCAACAACATGGGCTCCACCACCACCACCGCGAACAGCGATGCGGTGGGCTCGAGTGCGGGCATCGGTGCGTCGATTGCCCTGGCCTTCGTCCACGACACGGCCGAGGCCGACGCCAACCGCGATATCAACGCGGGCGGGGCGGTCACGTTCGCGGCCAACAACGACAGCTCGAGCGTCGTGCTCGCCAAGGCTTCGGCCTCCGGCGCCTCGTCGGGTGAGGCCGGCAGCGCGAACGATCAGAAGAGCAGCGTTGCCAATACCGCCAACTCGAAGTCGGGGGGCGGCGATACGGTCGACCAGTCGGCCAGCACGGATGACGGTGGCGTCGGGGTCGGCGCCGCTCTCGCCATTCAGGTCGCGACCGGTACTGCGCGCGCGGAGACCGGCGACGTCACCATCATCGCGGGTGGCCCTCTCAACCTGACGACCTCCAACGACATGGACGCCACCGCGACCGCCGATGGCTCGGCCTCCGGCGGCACCGGCATCGGCGTGGCGGTCACCATCAACGTCGTCTCGATGGACAACATCGCCAAGGTCAGCGACGGTGCGACCGTCACGGCCGACGGCGTCAATGCCTCTGCTACGATGGGCGGCGACGGCACCCATACCTTCGGCGCGACGGCGATCTCCGGTGCCAGCGGCGAGGATGTCGGTGTGGCCGGCTCGTTCGCCCTCAACGTGGTGGACACCGAGACCCGGGCGATTCTCGAGGCCAACTCCGTGTCGAACGCCGGTACCGGCGACGTCTCCCTGACGGCCGCGAGCGTCACCGAGTCGACCGCATCGGCAAGCGCCAAGGCAACCGGTGACCTCGGTGTCGGCGCTTCCTTCGCGATCCACATCGTCGACAACCTCACGGTCGCGGAGCTCGAAGCCAACGCCACGCTCAACGGGGGCAACGACGTCACCCTCACGGCGGACGGCACGCACGTCGTCACGACCTCCGCGGCAGGCGGTGCAGCGGGTGGTACCACCAGCGTTGGCGGCGCGATCGCCATCGCGGTGGTCGACAACATCACCCGGGCGCAGCTCGGCACCGGCAACGCCCTCAGCATCGGGGGCTCGCTGACCGCGACCGCAACTCACTCCGGCAGCGCCACCACTTCGGCCAACAGCGATGCGATGGGCTCGGACGCGGCGATCGGTGTTTCGCTCGGCCTCGCCTTCGTCGACGATTCGGCGACCGCCACGACCCTACGCAACGTCACCGCCAACGGCGCGGTCAGCTTCGCAGCCAACGCCGACGGCGCCAGCGAGGTGATGGTGAAGGCCTCGGCGGCGGGAGCGGAAGAGGACACCGGCTCCTCGGCCGACTCTCAGGCCGACTCCAAGATCGGTCTGGCCAACTCGAACTCCGGTGACGGCGACTCACGCGGCGGCACGTCCGCAGACACTACCGACGGTAGCGGCGGCGGCAGCTCCGTCGGCATCGCCGCGGCGCTGGCGCTGAACATCTCCACCAGCACTGCCGTGGCCGAGATTCCCGGCACCGTCGTGATCGTTGCGGACAGCGACAACGTCGGCGGCGGCGCTCTGACCCTGGCGGCGTCCAACAACCAGACGGCGACGGCGGCGGCTGACGGCTCGGCCTCGCTCGGCACCGGCACGGCGATCGGCGCTGCGGTGGCGATCAACGTCGGCACCATGCTGACCCGGGGGCGCGTGGACGACGGCGCCGACGTCACGGCGACGGGCGTCAATGTCAGCGCCTCGATGAAGGACAAGGGTGGCGACACCACCAGCACCTTCGGCGCCAGCGCCACATCCGGCGGCAGCGGCGGCGACATCGGTGTCTCCGGGTCGTTTGCCCTCAACATCCAGAGCACCACCTCCGAGGCGGTGCTGCAGGACAACAGCGACGTCGACGCCAAGAACGGCTCGGTATCCCTCAGCGCCACCAACCACAGCGAATCGACCGTCGCCGGTGTCGCCGACGCCACCGGTGACCTCGGTATCGGCGCCTCCTTCGCCATCAACGTGGTCGACAACGTTACCCTCGCTGCGGTTGGCAACGACGTCGACATGAGCAACGTCGGCGACCTCACGCTCACGGCTGAAGGTAGCCACGACAACTCGACGACCGCCGAGGGCGGCGGCGCCTCGACCGGCGGCACGGCCGTCGGCGGTGCGGTCGCCATCAGCGTGATCGACAACACCACCAGCGCGCGCGTTGATTCAGCCGCCACGCCGCTCATCATCGGCGGCACGCTGCACGCCACTGCGAATCATCACGGCGACGCCTACACCAAGGCCGGTTCCGAGGCCACCGGCTCGGATGCGGCAGTCGGTGCGTCCGTCGCACTCAGCTTCGTCACCGATGAGGCGCAGGCCGTCACTAACCGTGACCTCACTGCGGGCGGAGACGTCATGCTCGAGGCGCACGCCGACGGGGCCAGCAAGGCGGAGGCGATCGCTTCGGCGGCGGGTGCGGACACGGCAGACGAGTCGGCGAGCGGCAACAGCAGTGCCGACGATCAGATCGCCAACAACACGGCGCTAGCCAACAACCAGTCGGGGCAGAGCAACTCGACGGGCGGCTCCGAGGCTTCGGCGCAGGGTGAGGGCGGCGGCTCCGTGAGCGTGGGCGCGGCGCTGGCGCTCAACGTGGCGACCTCCGACGCGATTGCCGATATCCCGGCGGATCGCGTCATCGTCGCCGGCTCCGGCGGCACGGGTGAGCTGACGCTGCTGGCATCCAACAACATGGACGCCTCGGCGATCGCCGACGGTTCGGCGGCGCAGGGGACGGACGAGAGCGATGCACCGTCCGGTACGGCGGTGGGCATCGCGGTGGCGATCAACGTCGCCACCATGACCAACACGGCCAACATCAACGAGGGCGCCGATGTGACGGCGGACGGCGTGACCGCCAAGGCGCTGATGAAGGACACCGGCGACACCACGAGCACCTTCGAGGCGAAGGCGACCTCGGGTGCTTCGGGAGCGGACACGGGCGTGGCGGGCTCGTTCGCGCTGAACATCCAGAACACGACCTCGGAAGCGGCGGTCAAGAGCAACGCCGGTGCCAACGCGGCGACGGTGGATGCGGGTGCGGGCAACGTGTACCTCGAGGCGGCCAACACCACCGACAGCACGGTGGAGGCGAAGGCCAACACCACCGGCGGCGGCAGCATCGGCGTGGGTATCTCGATCGGCATCGAAGTGGTCGACAACCGCAGCTTCGCCGGCTTCGAGACCAACACGACGCTGAACGCCGGCGCGGGCGATGTGACGCTGATCGCGGCAGGCAGCCACGACACGCTGACGGAGGTGGAGTCTGGCGGTAAGTCGACCACCGGCACGGGCGTGGGCGGCAGTGTGGCGATCACGGTGGCGGACAACACCACCGAGGCGCGCATCTACGCGGGGACCGGCTTCGATCTGACGGGCTCGCTGTCGGCGACGGCGACGCACCACGGCTCCACGACGACGTCGTCGGGTGCGGAGGCGTCGGGCGCGGACGCGGCGGTGGGTGCCTCGATCGCGCTGAGCTTCGTGAACGACCTTGGCCAGGCGACGACGCACCGTGACGTCACGGCGGACGGCGACGTGAGCTTCGCGGCGCACGTCGACGGCGCCAGCAAGGCCGAGGCAATCGCCTCGGCGGCCGGCGCGGACACCTCGAACGAGTCGGCCAGCGGCAACAGCAGCGCCGACGACCAGATCTCCAGCAACACCTCGCTGGCCAACAGCAAGTCGGGCCAGACCAACTCGACGGGCGGCTCCGAGGCCTCGGCGCAGGGGCAGGGCGGCAGCTCGGTGAGCGTCGGTGCCGCACTGGCATTGAACGTGGCGACCTCCGATGCCATCGCCGACGTGCCGGCCAATATCACCATCGTGGCGGGCGACGGGGCGGGCACCGGCGAGCTGACGCTGATGGCGTCCAACAACATGGATGCTTCAGCGATCGCCGACGGTTCGGCGGCGCAGGGGACGGACGAGAGCGATGCACCGTCCGGTACGGCGGTGGGCATCGCGGTGGCGATC
>JASFRZ010000216.1:0-8228 GCA_050114655.1 Acidobacteriota bacterium | reverse complement strand
GGCGATCTCGAAGAACGCCTTGCCGGCCTCTGCGCTCTCGAACACGAACGTCGAGGTCTGGAAGATCGGGCTCTTGATCGCGCCCATCGAGAGCAACGGATCGTAGCCGTAGCTCATCATCAGGCTCTCCGGCTTGAGCTCCTTGTCGCCGATTCGCCGGTTCTTCGTCATCGGACCCTCCGGTCTGCGATTGGCTCTAAATAGGATGCTACACCCCGAATTTGTGAGCTGCCGACTGCCGATGGACGGTGGGGCACGCCTCCGGCGGATACCGCGCCCGGAATTCATATACAAAATACTTGACATGAAGAATGAAATATCTTACATAGTGTAATGTATTTTTTACATATCCAGGTGGCTCGAACCGAGCTGCCCGGACAAAGACGAAGCACAACCCGGAGGCTCACATGGGATTCAACTACTGGTTGGCAACGGGGGTCCTCGGCATTGCCGGGCTCGCCATCGCCGGCCTGGTGTTGCTGGTGCGCTCCTGGCCCGCGAGCCCGCAGCTCAGCGCCGAGGAACGAGCGGACATGGCCGGAGCGCCGATGCCGCCGCTGCAGAAGCGCGCATGGGTCGGCCTGAGTATTGCGGTGATCACCACCGCGGTCGTGACCTACCTGGTGGCAAGCAACGGGGCGGCGGAGTACTGGGTAAACGACCAGCTACGGCTCACAGTGATGATGATCTTCATCGGCGGCCTGATCGCCTGGGCGATCGTGCCGGCCACCTTGATGCTCGGCGAGGGCGAGCGCAAGAACGTCGATGAGCGCGACCGGGCGATCCTGGCACGCGCCCCGATGTTCCAGCAGGTGGCGATCCTGCTGGCGCTCGCCGCCTGGCTCATCTCGCTGACCCAGCGCTTTCACGATGAGGGCGCTGTTCCGGTCGTGTACCTGTACCTGCTGTTCGGCTCGATCATCCTGGTCAACATGATGGCGCAGTCGCTCGGCGTGCTGCTCGGCTACTGGCTGAAGGTCGGCAATGCCTGATTCCGAGATTCACAACAACATCCGCCGGCTACGCTTCGAGCACGACGAGATGACCCAGCAGCAGCTCGCCGACAAGGCCGGCTGCACGCGGCAGACCATCATCCTGTTGGAGCAGAACCGCTACAGCCCCTCCCTGGCGCTCGCCTTCCGCATCGCGCGCGCCTTCGGCTCGAACCTCGAAGAGGTCTTCACCTTCAACGGCGAGCCCGGCTAGGAGACCGCGGGGCCGTCAATCACCCTGCAGCACCTCGGCCGGATCGACGGCGAGCGCGCGACGCACCGGCACGTAGCTGGCCACCACGGTCGCCACCAGCAGGACCGCCGCGACGCCGGCGATGGTGACCGGATCCGTGGCGCTGACCCCGTACAGCAGGCTGTCGAGCAGGCGCGCGGAGGCGAGCGCGCCTGCGATCCCCGCGGCGATGCCCACCACGGCCATTCCGACGCTCCGCGCCAGCACGATGCCGATGACGTGTGCGCGCGGCGCACCGAGGGCGACGCGGACGCCGATCTCCCGACTGCGTGCGCTCACCGCGGCGGCCATCACCCCGTAGATCCCGATCGCCGCCAGCAGCAAGGCGAGCGCCCCGAAGCCCGTGAGCACGCGCGCGCTGGCGCGATTGACGGCAACCTGATCCGCCACCACGTCGGTCATCGCAGCGATGTCGAAGACCGGCAGGTCGGGATCCAGGCCCTGTACCGCGCGGCGCACCGGCTCGGCGAGCTGCCCGCCGCCGCCCCGCGAACGCACCATCAGCGACAGACCGCGACGCGGCATCTGGGCCAGCGGATAGTAGATGTCGGGATCGTCGGGGTTGACGAACGTGTCGACGACGAGCTGGCGGTGGCGAATGTCCGCCACAACGCCGACGACGGTGAGCCACTGCTCGCCGTCGTAGGTCAGACGCTGCCCGACCGCCGGCTCGCCGGGCCAGGCGCGCGCCGCCAGCGCTTCGCTGACCAGAACTACGCCCGGCGCATCGGCGCTGTCGCCGGGCCCGAAATCACGGCCCGCGACCAGGTGCGCCCCCATCGCCTCGATGTATCCCGGGGTGATGGAGTGCCGGTACACACGGATGGTCTCCTCCGGCTGCGCCGCCAGGCCCTCTTCGGTGGCCACCAGCATGGCCGAGTAACCGCTCACCAGCGGCGTGTCGCTGGCGATCGCCGCCTCCTCGACACCGGCTGTCTCGCGCAACTTGGCCACCAGCTCGTCGGCGAAGACGGCGATGCGCTGCGGCTGGTAGCGACTAGCGGGCAGTTCGACCGCTGCGGACAGCAACCCCTGCGCCTCGAAACCGGGCTCGATGGTGCGCATGCCGGCGAAGCTCTGCAGCAGCAACGCCGCGCCCACCAGCAGGGTGAGCGACAGCGCGATCTCGCCGGCGACCAGCAGTCCACGCCCGTCGAGCCCGGCAAAGCGCAGGCGCCGGGTGCCGCTGCCGCGCTTGCCGACCACGCTCGCCAGCGAGGTGCGCGACGCCGTGAGCGCCGGCAGCAGGCCGAACAACACCCCGGTAAACAGGGTGAGCGTCACCGTGTAGGCCACCACCGCACCGTCGATGCCCACGGTGACGTAGGGCGGCACCGGGAACGGTGCTTGCGCCACCAGGGCGTCGATGCTCCACGTCGCGGCGAGCAGGCCGGCGGCGCCGCCGATGACCGCCAGCAGCGTGCTCTCGGTGAGTAGCTGCCGCACCAGCCGCCCACGGCCGGCGCCGAGGGCAAAGCGCATGGCGATCTCCTCGCGGCGGCCGGCGGCACGGGCGAGCATCAGGTTGGCGACATTGGCGCACGCCACCAGCAGCACCAGCCCCACCGCGAACATCAGCATCAGCACGGGCGCGCGTGTGTCGCCGAGTATCTGTTCCTCGAGCGACAGCGTGAGCGACGCACGGTCGTCGTAGCGCTCGGGATACTCGCTGCGGAACTGCGTGGTTACGGCGTCGAGCTCCGCCTGCACGCTCTCCGGCGTGGCTCCCGGCGCCAGGCGTGCGATCGCGCGCAGGCCGCGGCTGCCGCGGTTGGTCAACGTCCCCTCACCGACCTGCGCGAGGCGCAGCCCCGGCCGGATCGGCAGCCATATGTCCGCCTGCCCGTAGGGGCCGGCGAAGCCCTCCGGCATGACGCCGACCACCGTGGTGGCGATGCCGTTGAGCTGGATCGCCCTGCCGATGATCGCCTCGTCACCGCCGAAGCTCCCGCGCCACAGAGCGTCGCCGAGCACCGCCACGGGGGCCTGCTGGTACTCGACGTTGTCGGCGTCCTCGAGGTCGCGGCCGCGCGCCGCGCTGACACCGAGAATGCCGAAGTATTGCGGATCAACGAGCTGGGTGGAGACACGTTGGGCTTCGCCGACGTCGGTAAGCGCGATATCGGAGCCCCTCAACGCAGCGATATCTTCGAAGCCCTCCACGCGCTCACGCCAGTCGAGCACGGCGGGGTAGCTGACATTGCGCAGCTCGGTGGAGTCGGCTTGATAGGTCTCCCAAACTTCGACCAGGCGCTCGGGTGCGGGAAACGGCAGCGGCTGCAGCACCACCGCATCGAAGAAGCTGAACATCGCGGCGTTGACGCCGATCCCGAGCGCCATGGTAGCGACGGCGATGGCGGTAAAGCCGGGACTACGGCGCAGCGTGCGCAGGGCGTAACGAATGTCGGCAGCGAGGTCTTCCATGATGATTCCTTTGCGGGGAGCGCGGGAATCGAGACGGCGCCCGGAACGGCGTATCGCGACGCCGTTGCGCACCAGATCGACGAATGTGTGCATCCATAGGAGCGCCAGCCCCCGCCGCCCGTCACGTTCGCGGGTGGCGGCGCAAAGATCGGAGAAGGTCTCCACCATGCGCTCTTCGTTGCGCCGGCGGAACGCGGCCGGATACACGAACAGCAGCCGGCGGTACCACGCCGCCGACCAGCCCTGCGGATGCCGCGAGCGCATCACGAGCGACCGAACAGACCGGCGGCGCGCGCCTGGCTGACTACCGCGGCGAGTCGCTGCGCCTCCTCTGCGGCGACCGCGCGACCCGGCTCGGTGAGAGCGAAGTAGCGCCGCCGCGGATCATCGGAGTCGCGCTCCGGCGGATCTTCCACCTCCCGAATGAGGCCCTCGTCTTCGAGCCGCTGGATGGCGCGATAGAGCGTGCCGGGCTGCAGGCGCACCTTGCCGTCGCTGCGGCGCTCGGTCTCCTGGATGATCGAGTAGCCGTGCGACGGCTTCTCGGCGAGGATCAGCAGGATCTGGAATTCGATCGGCCGCAAGGGCAACGAGGTCATCGGCTCTCTCCGTGTTGCTCACGTCAAATAGTCACGTTACGCATATATTCATAACACGACGAGTTGGCGCCGTCCAGGCATGAGCGCGGGCATCGCTCCGCGCGGCCCTGTGTGACGGTCGCACGGTGTGATTAGAATCCGACCCATGAATGCTCCGCGTGTCGTTGCTCCTCTCGATCCCGCTCCCTCCTGTACTTCTTCTCCCGCCGCGACCTCGTCTCCGTCTTCGACGACCTGTTCCTGGATGTTGCCGGTGTGCGCGTTGCTGCTCGGCAGCGCCGTCGCCTGCGCTGCGCCCGAGACATCAGGACAGCCCGATCTCCCTGCGCTCGCCGAGGCGTCACTGTCGCAGATCGACGGCGAGATCGCATTGCAAGGGATCACCGCCGAGGTCGAGGTGCTGCGCGACGATTGGGGAGTCGCGCATATCTACGCGCAAAACGTCGATGACCTGTTCTTCGCGCAGGGCTTCGTCGCCGCGCAGGATCGGCTGTGGCAGCTCGAGATGTGGCGCCGGTGGATGGAGGGGCGCTCGGCGGAGCTCGCGGGCGCCGACCGCATCGAGGCCGACCGCATCATGCGGCTGCTGGCCTGGCGCGAGGGACTGACCGACGACGAGCTGGCGAGCTACCACCCCCAAAGCAGGCGCATCCTCGAAGCGTTCGCCGCCGGGATCAACGCTTACGTCGCGCAGCGCGGCGACAACCTGCCGGTGGAGTTCCAGCTCACCGGGCTGCGACCGACTCCCTGGACCGCCGAAACGTCGACGCTGCGCACCACGCTCACTGGGGTGGGCGGGAGTCTGTCGGCCGACCTGCGGCTGGCGCGGCGCGTCGCCGAGGTCGGCGCGGCGCGTGCGACCCGTCCCGATACCGACCCGTACTACGAGCTCGTCGTCCCCGAGGGATTCGATCCGGCGGTGGTCACCGAGGACGTCGTGCGCGCCGCTTCGGTGCGCGCCGAGCGTGCTTTCGAGGTGCCGCTGCTGCCGCGGTTTGCCGAGGCGGCTCAGCGTACCGCCGCCGCGCTACGACGTCGCGCCACCTCCGCAAGGGGGCCGTCGACACTGCTGGCGCGCCTGGAGCTGCCCGCGGAAGGCTTTCTGCCTTCCCCCGCCGCCTTCGCCGCGGACCTTCCGATCGAGCACCGCGATCGCGTCGGTTCCAACAACTGGGTGATCTCCGGCGCGCTGAGCGATTCTGGCCTGCCGATGCTGGCCAACGACCCGCACCGCCAGGTCGACAACCCCGCGCTGCGCTACCTCGCCCACCTCGACGCGCCCGGGTGGCGGGTCATCGGCTCCGGCGAGCCGGCGCTGCCGGGCATTGCCATCGGTCACAACGAGCGGATCGCCTGGGGCTTGACCATCGTCGGCACCGACCAGATCGACATCTTCGTCGAGCAGCTCGACCCCGCCGACCCGACGCGCGTGCTGTACGACGGAACCTACGAGCCGCTGCGCGTCGAGACCGAGACCATCGCGGTGCGCGGCGAGCAGCCGCGCGAGGTGCGCCTCGAGTTCAGCCGTCACGGGCCGATCCTCTACAAGGACGTCGAACGTGGCGTCGCCTACGCGGTGCGCTCGTTCGCCCAGGAGCCCGGCACGGCGCCCTACCTCGGCTCGTTGCGCGTCGACCAAGCGCAGAGCTGCCGCGAGTTTCTCGACGCCATGAACTACTGGAAGTCGCCGTCCGAGAACATGATCTGCGGCGACATCGACGGCAACATCGCCTGGCGCGCCTCGGCGCTCACCCCGAACCGCACCGGCCCCACGCCGTGGTACGGGCGCCTGCCGGTGCCCGGCAGCGGCGATTACGCGTGGGACGGTTTCCGCGACGACCTGCCCGAGGAGTACAACCCGGAGCGCGGCTACATCGCCACCGCCAACCACAACATTCAACCGCCCGGCTATCATCCGCCACTGATGTTCAAGTTCGGCCCCCCTTACCCGCGCTACGAGCGCCTGGTGGAGATGATCGAGGAGGGTGGCAGCGCTGCCGGGAGGTTCACCGTCCGCGACTTCAGCCGCATGCAGCACGACGCGTACTCCGCCGCGGCCGCCGCGCTGCTGCCGGTGTTTCGAGGATGGAGCTCCGATGATGCGGATGTCGAGTGGGCACGCGCCGAAATCGCCGACTGGGACGCCGTCTTCGATCGGGCGAGCGTGGCGGCCGCCCTCTACATCACCTGGCGCGACAACGTCAGCCGCGAAGTGGTCGATGGCGTGCCGGACGGGGACGAGACCTCGAGCGGCGAGAGCACTCGAGTCGATCCGCAGCTCCAGATCGCGGTGGAACGTGGCCTGACCGCCACGCTCGAGGCACTGGCCGAGCGTCTCGGCGACGACCGTACGGAGTGGCGCTGGGGGCGCCTCAACACGCAAGCGTTCCGCCATCCATTGATCGCCGCCTTCGACCTGCCCGAGGTCGAGAAGAGCGGCGGCGCCGGCACCGTCTACGCCAACGGCGCGACCTTCCGCGAGATCTTCGACCTGTCAGACTGGGATGTCGCCCGCGCCACGACGGCGCCGGGGCAATCGGGGCAGCCGGCCAGTCCCTACTACGGTGACCAGATCGTGCCGTGGGCAGACGGCGAATACTTCCCGTTGATGTTCAGCCGCGAAGGGGTGGAGCGGGTCGCGGCGCATCGCCTCGTGTTGCGGCCGCCGCGCCAGTAGGCAATCGACCGGCCGGTTACGGGGACCTGGTGAAGGCCCTGCGACGACGAGAGGCCGGATGGCCTGCTCAGGCCGGGAGCAGGTCCTACGGCGCGACCGCCCAATCGGGCATCGCGCCGAGATCGATGCCCAGCACCGCGATGCCGAGCAGGTAGATCGCCGCCGTCACCAGCAGGATGCCGATCAGGTTGAGCCAGATGCCGGTGCGCACCATGTCCTTCATCGGCAGATCGCCGGTGCCGAAGGCGATGGCGTTGGGGGGCGTGGCCACCGGCAACATGAAGGCGCACGATGCCGACAGCGTTGCCGGCACCATCAGCAGCAGTGGGTTGACCTGGATGGCGACGGCGAGCGAGCCGAGCACCGGCAGCGCCATCTGTGTGGTGGCGGCATTCGAGGTCAACTCGGTGAGGAAGGTCAGACCCGCGCAGGTGATCAGCACCAGCAGCAGCGGCGGCATTCCGGCCATTGCCGACAGTTTGCTGCCCAGCCAGGCCGACAGACCCGACTCTGTGAACCCACCGGCGAGCGCAAAGCCGCCGCCGAAGAGGATCACGATGCCCCAGTTGAGCTTCACCGCTGTCTCCCAGTCCATCAGACGCTCGCCGGGGCGGCTTCGCGAAGGGATCAGAAACAACAGCAGCGCGATGGTGATCGCCACCGTGCCGTCGAAGGCCATCGCCGGGTCCGGAAGCAGTCGCGACCAGCCCGGTATGAAGAACAGGTCGCGGCGGAACATCCACAGCAGCACCAGCAGACCGAACAGGACCAGCACGATGCGCTCCTCGTACCCCATCGGCCCGAGCTTGTCATACTCGCGGCGGAAGACGTTGTCCTTGTCGTCTTCGAATCCGACGGTGCGCGCGTACATGCGACCGAGCAGAAGCCAGCAGACGAAAAGAAACACCACCGACAGCGGCAGGGCGAACACGAACCAGCCGACGAAGGTGATCTCCGGAGCATCCGGGAAGGTCACCGTGAGGATGCGGCGGAAGGCGAGGTTGGGCGGCGTGCCGATGATCGTGGCGATGCCACCGATCGACGAGGAATAGGCGACCCCGAGCAACAGACCGACGGCGTAGGTGGCGACGTTCTCGCGGCCGAACTGATCCTCGAGCTGAAGAATGATCGCCAGCGCCATGGGCACCATCATCATGGTGGTGGCGGTGTTCGAGATCCACATCGACAGAAACCACGTCGCCACCATGAAGCCGAGCATCAGGCGCAGCGGTCCGGCGCCGATGAACAGGATGATGCGCAGCGCGATGCGACGGTGCAGCTTC
>JASFRZ010000215.1:0-8239 GCA_050114655.1 Acidobacteriota bacterium | reverse complement strand
AGGATGCCGAGCATCACGTCCCCGGGGCCGCACTGGATCACCTGCGCCGCCGCCTCGACGTTGCTGTCGAGGTTGAAGTGGGTGAGCTGTACCCCCTTGGGCTCGCCGGTCGAGCCGCTGGAGAAGATGATGGTGGCAACGTCGTCGGGCCCCGGCCGGCCGCTGCTGCCGCAGGCGCGCTCGATGCTGCGCAGCGGCCCGAACAGCGCCAGCAGCATGGCGCGCAGCTTATCGCCCTTGCTGATCTCCTTGGCGACCTCCTCGATCCAGATGACCTCGACGTTCTCGGGCAGCTCGAGGTTGGCCTTGGCGACGAACATGCCGCTGGTGACCACCGTCTTCAGCTCCGCCTGCTCGCATGCCGAGGCCAGCCCGGCCTTGCCGGAGGTGTAGTTGAGGTTGACGCTGGTGCGGCCGGCGAGGGACGCGGCGATGTTGACCAGCGCCCCGCCGACGCTCGGCGGTAGCAGGATGCCGACGCGCGGCTGCTCCTGCCAGCGCGAGCGTAGCGCGCGGCCCAGCACGATGGCGCCCACCAGACAGGCAAAGCGCGACACCTTCGGGCGGGTCACGTCGGCCATCGCGAAGTGCCACGGCCGCGAGCGCGCCTTGCGGATGAAGTTGTAGTAGAGCGGACGGCTCTCGCTCTTGCGCAGCTTCCACGCCTCGGTGCCGATCTCGCGCACCGCGGCGCGCGCGCGGTGGATCGGGGTGCCGGGCGGTAGCGGCTCGCCGAACGCAACCGTTACCGGATAGGGGAAGCGGCGCGGCATCTTGGTGACGAAGCGCCCGCCGGCCTTGCTGAAGATGCTGCCCCAGACGCGGTCGAGCGCCACCGGGATGATCGGCACCTCGCGCCCGGTGACGATGCGTTGAAAGCCGCGCTGGAAAGAGCCGAGCATGCCGGTGCGGGTGATCTGCCCCTCGGGGAAGATGCACACCACGTCGCCCTGATCGAGCAGCTTGCCGGCCTCCTTGAGCGCGCGCAGCATCGGCTTGGGCCCGGCACCCAGCGACAGCGGGATGGCGTTGAGCGACAGCATGAACGGCTTGAGCAGGCGCATGTGGTAGTAGTGCGCGTCGATCACGAAGCGCACCGGACGGTCGGTGCTGGCCAGAACCAGCAACCCGTCGATGAATGACACGTGGTTGGGGATCAGCAGCGCCGGCCCCTTCTCCGGCACGCGCTCCGGGTGCACCACGCGCATCCTGTAGACGGTATGGGTCACCAGCACGAAGCCAAGCCGCAGGAAGGCCTCAGGCAGCAGGTGCAACGACCAGTAGGTGCCGATGCCGATGGCGATCGCGGTGGCGAAGATGATGCCGCGCGGCGGCACGGCGACGAGCGACAGCCCGTAAGCGAGCAGCGACCCCGCCAGGATGCCGCAGTTGATCAGCACGTTGGCGATGGCGATGACCGCGCCGCGCCGCGCCGCCGGCGCGCGCCACTGGATCACCGCGTTGATGGGCACCAGCACCAGGCCGCCGGACAGGCCGAGCAACGCCATCAGCACGTTCGTGCCGACCACTCCGGGGGCGAACGCGGCGAGCGCCAGCGTGGTCAGCATCATGCCCACCGCTCCGGCGGGGATCAGGCCGTACTCGACTTTGCCGGCGGACAGGCGCGCGGCGAGCAGGCTGCCGACCGCGATGCCGATGCCGAGCACCGCGAGCGGTAGGCCGGAAAGCGTATCGGACAGGCCGAGGGTGGCCTTGGAGTACACCAGGATGTCCTGCCCCAACAGGCTGGCCATCGCCCACAGGTAGGTGGCTCCGAAGATCGCCAGCGACAGGATTCTGTCGCCACGGATGGCGGCAATCGCCTCGCGAAACGTCCCGCCGGTATCGGAGCGCGCCCGCGCCGGCGGCACCCTGGGTACGGCCAGCGACGCCGTGAATCCGGCCACCGCGAGGGTCGCGAGTACCACGCCCACCATCCACGGGCGGGTCGCGCCGAACAGATCGGAAAGCGGTCCCGCCGCCGCGGTACCGGCGATGATCGCCAGCATGGTCCACATCTGCAGCAGGCCGTTGCCCTCCGACAGCTTGCTGTGCGGCAGCACCTCCGGGAGCAGACCGAACTTGGCGGGTGAGAACAACGCGCTCTGCGCTCCCATGAAGCCGAGGATGACGAACGGCAGCACCCGGTCGGCCGGGTGTAGATAGAGGTTGTAGGCCACCGCGACCATCAGCCCGATCTCCAGCAGCTTCATGCCGACGATCACCGTACGCTTGCTGAAGCGGTCGGCGATCCAGGCAGCCGGCAGCGAGACCAGCATCAGCGGCAGCGTCAAGGCGATGAACGCCTTGGTCGCCTCGGCCTGCGACGCCACCTCGAATGCGGCGGTGCCGGGCGCCACGGTGAGGTTGCGCATCGCCAGCAGGGCGACGAAGACCTTCAGCGCGTTGTCGTTGAAGGCGCCGAAGAACTGCGCCACCAGGAGGCCCTTCAGAGGGCTCTTGTGCTCTGCGACAGCTTGCATGCCGGAAGGTAAAGCCGCGGGGTTCGTCGGTTACGGTTCCCGGCAAGTTTGCCAGCAACCTACTACCGCTTTTCAAGTCTTTCGTCGATCAACTGCAACGGGTGCGTCACTCGGCGCCTACCGAGATCGGCGACTTGCGAGCGGCACGATGTACCGCAGGCCACCGTTCGGCAAGCCGGCACGGCGCTTTTTGTCTGCCCGACGAAGTCCGCCGCGAGTGCGTCGATCTCGTCTACGAGGCGGCGGCCGATCTCCACGCTGAGCGGGTAGAAGTCGCTCTTGTAGCCGAAAGAGCCGGCCATGCCGCAGCACTCCGCAGTGGTGACACGCAGGTCGATGCCCGGTACCGCACCGAGCACCGCAACGGCGTCGCCCATCCATCCGAGTGTCTTCTGCTGGCAATGGCCGTGCAGCACGACACGCCGGGGCTCCCCCGAAGGCGCCGGCTTCCAGCGCGGCGCCCTGGCGGGTTCCGCTGCCGCCAGGCGGCCGTTCATCACGCCGAGCACCTCCCGGCAGGCCGCGGCGACATCTGCGGCGTCCGAGCGCGGCAACAGCTTGGGGTGATCGTCGACGATCGCCGCGAGGCACGACGGCTCG
Source organism: Acidobacteriota bacterium (assembly GCA_050114655.1). Lineage (GTDB taxonomy): Bacteria > Acidobacteriota > UBA890 > UBA890 > UBA890 > JASFRZ01. Next base: position 5,156 of record JASFRZ010000215.1, on the reverse strand, counting down.
ATGCCGACGACCTGGTGGCCGGTCTCGACTGCGGGGGTGAGGATCCTCTGCAGCGCCTCGGCCTGCGTCCGGGCGGTCCGCAGCATGCCCTGGGACAGGGCCGCGCGACCACAACACTGGCCGGAGACCAGTACGACCGCGACGCCGCACTTCTCCAGGCACGAGACTGCCGCCTTGCCGACCTCCGTCTCGACGTTCTCGGTGTGACAGTCGACAAACAGGAACACGGTGGAACCGCGCCGGTCATTGCACAGGCGTTGCGCCTCGAGCGGCGTGGTGGCGATCCTGCTGCCACGCTGCTTGCGAAACCACGTGGTGAAGGTCTCCTCCTCCGGTTCCGGCATCGGGCGAGCGCTCGACAGCCCTGCCATGCGCGCGACCACCGCTCGGGTGGGCCGCAGGCGCATCAGGGTGCGCCACGGCCGCTGGCGCGAGCGACGATAGATGCGCCGCGGATCGGAGAAGATGCGCTTGCCGAGCGGGACCGCGCCCTCCTCTTCGGTGGGCAACAGGCGGTCGTAGACGATGCGCTCGAACAGACCGCGGGGCCGCCGCTGCTGTTCCGCGATGCGCTCGCGCAGCACCGTGTTCATCCACGGAATGTCGATGTGCAGCGGGCAGACGTCCTGGCAGCGCGAGCAGGTCGTGCACAGTGCATTGAACTGCGCCGCCGTCTCGAGGCCGCGTACGCCGGCCTCCCAGGCGTTGCCGATGCCCGAGGGGTAGGTCGGCCCGCCGTAGACGTGTCCGCCAACCACCTGGTACGGCGGACAGACCGTCATGCAACCGCCGCAACGGATGCAGTACAGCGCCTCGGCGAGCAGCTCGTCGTCGCGCATCGCCCGGCGCCCGTTGTCGAGCAGCACGACATGGAAGCTGCGGGGTACCCCCGTGTGGAAAGGCGAGGCGCCCGACCAGCCCGGCCCGGAAATGAACGACAGGTACGAGGTCAAGATCTGTCCGGTGGCGGTGCGCGGCAGCAGCTCGAGAAAGGGCAGCAGGTCGGCGGCGGTCGGCAGCAGCTTCTCGATGCCGGCGAGCACGACGTGGGTCGGCGGCACCTGCGTGGTCAGCCGTGCGTTGCCCTCGTTCTCGACGATGACCACCGTGCCGGTGTCGGCGAGCAGGAAGTTGGCGCCGGTGACGCCGAGGTCGGCGGAGAGGAACTCCTCGCGCAGCTTGCGACGGGCGAGCTGGGTGAGATCCTCGGGCTTCTCGGGGACCTCGCTGACGCCGAGTCGCTCGCGGAACACGCGGCGCACGTCCTCGACCGACATGTGGATGATCGGGGCGGTGACGTGCGACGGCCGATCCTCGGCAAGCTGCACGATGTACTCGCCCAGGTCGGTCTCACGCACTTGCATGCCCGCGGCCTCGAGCGCGCGGTTGAGGTGGATCTCCTCGCTGGTCATCGACTTCGATTTGGTGATGCGCTGCGCGCCGTGCTCGCGCGCGATGTCGGTGATGATGCGGCAGGCGTCCTCGCCGTCCTGCGCGTGGTAGACCTCGCCGCCGTTGCCGCGCACCGCTTCGCTGAAGCGGTCGATGAGCTGAGGCAGGTCGCCGATTGCCTGCTCCTTGATTCGTCGTGCCGCGTCGCGCGCTTCTTCGTAGCCGGGGAATCGCGCCAGCACGCCGCGCCGCTTGTCGTTGATGCCGGAGACGGCATGCCACAGCGCGCCCTTGAGGTTGTCATCCGCCAGCGCGGCGCGGATCTCGCGCGCCAGGTCGCGCTTGGCGCTCATGGCAGCACCATGACCCGCAGGGCGTTCGGGCCATGCGCCCCGAGCACCAGCGTATGGCCGATATCGGCAGTGCGCGACGGCCCGGTGATCCACACCCAGTCGCGCTCGCCGGCCACCAGGCGCTCGCGAAAACGCGCGAAGCCGGTGTGCAGATCGGGCACCAGGTCGCGCTCGCGCAGTACGACCAGATGCACCCACGGCAGCACGCTGGCCAGGCCCCAACCGCCGGGGCGGCCGCCCACCATCAGCGTGCCGGTCTCGGCGACGGCGAGCTCCGCGCCGGTCAAGGCGACGCGCAGCTCCGACGCGCGCTCGCCGGCTTGCTCGATCGGCAAGAGCTCGGCGCCGTGGGCGGTGAGCAGGAAGTGGAGGTTGAGCTGCTCGATGGTCGCGTGGCGATCGTACAGCACCTGGCGGGTACCCTCTCGGCGCGCCGCATCACCGATGAGGGCCGCGACCTGACGGGGCGTACTGACCCGCTCGACGGTGCCACCGGTCTGCTCCAGAACGGAGGCGAACAGCGCGAAGGTGTCGGTTTCGCTGGCAACCATGGCGACGCTGGGAGTGTGTCCTGCCTGCTGGACTCGGGCGCCCGCGCCGTTCGACCGAAGCGCCGCGGGATCGGTTACCGCACAGGTTCTCCCAGCCACGCTGCCAGTGCAACGTAACGGTGGTAACCTTCGCCCGCGCCGTACCCTGCACGACCACGGACCGGCCGCGGCAACGGGCGCGGCTGGATCGACAGCCCGATCGCCCGGAAAGATGCGCCTCAGCTTCGTCATCGACCACAGCCGCTGCATCGGCTGTCACGCATGCTCTCTCGCCTGCAAGGCCGAGCACGAGGTTCCCCTGGGCTCTTATCGGACCTGGGTGAAATACGTCGAGAAGGGTGCTTTCCCGGACGTGCGGCGCTACTTCACCGTGCTGCGCTGCAACCACTGCGACGACGCCCCGTGCATGACCATCTGCCCGGTCACCGCGCTGTTCCGGCGCGACAACGGCATCGTCGACTTCGACCGCGACGCCTGCATCGGCTGCAAGGCGTGCATGCAAGCGTGTCCCTATGACGCGCTCTATATCCACCCGGAACGCGGGACCGCCGAGAAGTGCAACTTCTGCGCCCACCGGGTCGAAAACCAGATGGAGCCGCCCTGCGCCACCGTCTGCCCGACCGAGTCGATCGTGGTCGGCGACCTCGACGATCCCGCCTCGCGCGTCTCGCGCCTGGTCGCCACCCGGCAGGTCAGCGTGCGCAAGCCCGAGAAGGGCACGCGACCGAAGGTCTTCTACATCCAGGGCGAGCCGAGCGCGTTGACACCCGGCATCGCCGACCCGTCAGGCGGCTACCTGTGGGCTGACCGCCGCGGCGTGCACATGCCCGACTACCCCACCACGCGCTTCGATCCCGACGGCGGCCCGGGCGCATCATCCGGAGCCGTCGCGACCGCACCGCCCGCGGGCGTCGCCGGCGGAGCCGTCGGCACCCCTCCGGCGCAGTGGCTGTCCACGGATTTGCCGCCCGCAGCACAGGCGCAGGCAGTCGCCGCGGCGGCGCTGCGCGGCGAGGCCGACTTCTTCACCGGCGCCTGGGCCGGGCTGGCGCCGACCCGCGCCGTCTACGACGTCGCGCACGAGCCGGCGCCGTGGGGCTGGAAGGTCTCCGCCTACCTGTGGACCAAGTCGATCGCCGCCGGTGCCTTCCTGGTCGCGGCGCTGGCCCCCTGGCTGGGCGTTGGCGGGCCGCTGGCCAGCGCCGGCGCGCCGCTCATCGGCCTGCTGTTTCTCGCCCTCACCGGCGTGCTGCTGGTCGCCGACCTCAAGCAGCCGGCGCGCTTCTGGACCATCCTCACACGCCCCAACTGGAGCTCGTGGCTGGCGCGCGGGGCGTTCATCATCGCCGCTTTCGCGGCGCTGGCGGCCGGATGGAGCCTGGCGACGCTTACCGTCTGGTTCGGCAATGACTCAGCGGTCGGCGTCCTTCCCTGGCTGCGCTGGCCGTTGGTCGCAGCGGCAGTGGCCACTGCCGGCTACAGCGGCTACCTCTTCGCCCAGGCCAAGGGTCGCGACTTCTGGCAGAGCCCGCTGCTGCCGCTGCACCTGACGGTGCAGGCGCTCGCCGCCGGCGCCGCGGTGGTGGTGTTGCTGTTGTCGCACTCCGATGACCACAGCCACCGGCTACCGCTGGTGCTCGCCGCCGCCTTGCTGATGCATCTGGCCATGATCGCCTTTGGCGAGGTGACGGTGGCGCACGCCACGCGCGACGGCGCGCATGCCGCCCACGCCATGGTGCGCGGCCGCTACGCGCGCTTCTTCTGGAGCGGCATCCTGCTGACCGCCGCCGCCATCGCTGCCGCCCTCCTCCTCGAGCCCGTCGGTCCGCCGGCGGTTCTCGCGGCGATCGCGGCGCTCGCCGGCCTGGCCTTCTACGAACACGCCTGGAACCTCGCCGGCCAGGCCCCACCGTTGAGCTGATCCCATGCCCGACAGATCCGGCAGATACCCGCAAGACGACAGCGGCTGGACGCTGAGCAGCGCGCCCGGGCCCGAGCACTGGGACGACTGGGTCGAGTTCGACGCCGCCGCCTGGCCGCGCAAGGTCGAGCGACGCTACACCCTGGTGCCGACGATCTGCTTCAACTGCGAGTCAGCCTGCGGCCTGCTCGCCTACGTCGACAAGTTCAGCGGCAAGATCCGCCGCTTCGAAGGCAACCCGGTGCATCCGGGCAGCCGCGGCCGCACCTGCGCCAAGGGCCCGGCGACCATCAACCAGGTGAACGACGAGGAGCGTGTCCTCTACCCAATGAAACGCGTCGGCGAGCGCGGCTCGGGACGCTGGGTGCGGGTGAGCTGGGACAGCGCGCTCGACGACATCGCCGCGCGCATGCGACGCGCCATCGTCGAGGAGCGCGGCAACGAGATCATGTACCACGTCGGCAGGCCGGGCCATGACGGCCCGATGGACCGCGTCATCCAGGCGTGGGGCGTCGACGCGCACAACTCGCACACCAACATCTGCTCGGCGGGCGCGCGCCTCGGGTACGCGCTGTGGCATCAGGCCGATCGCCCCTCGCCCGACCACGAGAACGCCAAGTTCATCCTGCTGATCTCCGCCCACCTCGAGTCGGGACACTACTTCAACCCGCACGCGCAGCGCATCATCGATGCCAAGTCGTCCGGCGCGCAGATCGCCGTGCTCGACCCGCGTCTGTCGAACACCGCGTCGATGGCCGATCACTGGCTGCCGACCTGGCCCGGCACCGAGGCGGCAGTGCTGCTGGCGATGGCCAACGTCATCATCGACGAGGAGCTTCACGACCGCGAATTCGTGCGCCGCTGGGTCAACTGGCGCGAGTACCTGCAGGCCGAGCACCCCGAGGCGTGGCAGCGCGCACAGGCGTTGGGCGACGACGG
>JASFRZ010000214.1:0-8240 GCA_050114655.1 Acidobacteriota bacterium | reverse complement strand
CGTTGGCCGACGCCGACAGCGCGTGCAGGTGCATATCGATAATGGGTGCTTGTTGCGAGGCCCGAAGGGAGCCGCCTGCGCCCGCCGGTGGCGACACGGCGGCGCCGGGAAGCTGCGCCGCGAAAACCGCCACGGCGCTGGCGGCGGCGAGCAGGCCGATCGCGCCCGCGACCAGCAGGGCGCGCGGACGCCACGGCGCGCCGCCACACCGACGCGTCATCATGCTTCCGTCCGGCGCCATGTCTCGATCAGGTATCGGGAGATCGAGGTGCGTGGTGACAGGCGCAGCTCGCCGGCCTCGACGCCGGCGTCGATCTCGGCGCGGCTGAACCAGCGGGCGTCCTCGAGCTCGTCGTCACCGAGGTGGATGTCGTCATCGAGGGCTTCGGCAAAGAAGCCGATCATCAACGACGACGGGAACGGCCACGGCTGCGAAGAGTCGTATCGCACCTCGCCCACGGTGATGCCGGCCTCCTCCTTGACCTCCCGGCGCACCGCCTGCTCGAGGCTCTCGCCCGGCTCGACGAATCCCGCCAGCACCGAATACCAGGTGGCGTCCCACTTGGCCTGACGACCGAGCAGCACGCGGTCGGAATGGGTCACCGCCACGATGATCGCCGGGTCGGTGCGCGGGAAGTGCTGCTCACCACATTCGCCGTTGGTGCAGCGCCGCAGAAAGCCGGCCTCGAGCATCACCGTGCGCGCGCCGCAGGCGCCGCAGAAGGTGTTCTGCCGGTGCCAGCGCGTCATCGCGCGGGCGTAGGCGAGCAGGCCGCCGTCGAAGCGATCGAGCATCGGCCCGATGCGCCGCAGGCCGACGAAATCGCCGCAACCGGCAAGCGCGCGGTGCGCCTTGGCGTCGTCGAGGTCGGAGAGATCGAGCGCGAAGTAGGTGTGCGGCCCGGATTCGCCGAGCAGCACCGCGCGGCGGTGGCCGTCGAGCAGCGGCATCGCCTCGTCGGCGCGCAGCATCACCGCCTTGAGGCGGCGCTCGGGCGCCGGCCGGGCATCCGGCGCGCCGCTCAGCCGGTACTCGGTGTCGCCCTCCGCCTCGGCGCTGTCGACGAAGCTCTTCTCGCGCCACACGGGCACGAACAGGGTCGCCTCGTCGCCCAGCTTCTCGTTGACCCAGGCCTCGTCGCGCCGCAGCGTCGCCGCGCGATCGATGTGCTCGCTGCTGAAAAAGTGCTCTTTGTCCACGTGAATTTTGTATTGATCGATTGATACAAACGTGGTGACGTTTGTATCATGGCATTGATACAAATGGCCGTGTCGGCACCGCACATCTTGTCCCGAAGGGGCGCCGAGGGAAAACCGGGAGGTCGTCGAGTGGGGACCACTCAGTCGACATCGCGGCGCGGGTCTCCTGCCTTGTGGTGGACGCGCGCGAAGATCGCCTTCCTGGGCGTGCTCCTTCACACGGCCGGCTTCGCGGCCTTCTGGTCGGCGGTGAGCTCGCCGGCGCTTCGACTCTGCGGGCTCATGTCATGGGATGTCGTCGTGGTCGTTCTCTTTGCTCTCGAGACACGCCGCCGAGGTGCCTGGCACCGGCGGGCCGCAAGCCGAGCTTCGTTCCTGGAGCGGGTCTGGAACAAACGATGGGGCAGGACGGGGGCGCTTGACGGGCTGAGCGGTTCCGCCACCAGGTCCTTGTACCGCCGTGTGCTACCCGACGACCCGGTCCATCGCGATTCGCTCTACCGGGCGCTCTCTGCGCGCGAGGCGGAGCGTCTCCTGCATCCGGCGAGCATTCCCGTGTTCGCTGTCTCGCTTATCGGCTCGTCTCTCGCGGGTGTCTCTGCGACCAATATGGGGTTGGCGGACGTCATCGGGTTGTGCGGCCTGGTGGTACCACTCACCGCCACCCTGCTGCTCGATGCTCCGATGGACCTGCTGGCGCGGCGAGCCATGTTGCGGGAGGGCACCGTCGAACGCGCCGCGGTGTTGCTGCCACGCGACGTGCCCGACGGGGAGCCGTTCCTCGATCGGTGGAGCGCTCGCACCGTCGTCGTCGCCGTCGGCGTGTTCGTCGGCGTACCGGCCACGATCGTCGCCGCGATGCTCTACTACCGCGGCGGACAGGAGGCCCGCGAACTGGTCCTCGTCCTTCTCCGCGGCCTAGCGTTCGCCGCCGCAGTCTTCGTCCCCTATCAGCTCCTGCTGCGCGTGATCCGGCAGAGGATCCCGTTCACCAAGTTCCCGGGCCCCGTGATCGTCAGCCTGCTGCTCGACATCCAGTCCCGCGTCGGGTACAGGGTTGAAACCCTCATCGGTCTCGTCGGTCTGCTGCAGCTCGGTCTGATGCTGTTCGGCGCCGACGACTTGCTCAGCAGCGCCGTGGTCGGCGCGACGCCGTGGTGGGTGATGGTCTACGCCATCGGGCTGTTCAGTGATCAGGCGGACGGCCCGATCTTCTCGCAGAACCTCGAGGAGGTGCGCCGGCGCGTCGAGCTCGCGCTCCGGCGACTCCCGGCAATTCCATGATCGTACGCATCGACGCAGACAACCCGATCCCGCCGTACCGGCAACTGGTCGACCAGCTGCTCACGTCGATCGCCGGCGGCACCCTGGCGGTGGGGCAGCGCCTGCCGCCGGTGCGTCAGCTCGCCGCCGACCTCGGGCTGGCGAACGGCACGGTGGCGCGCGCCTACCGACTGCTCGAGGAGGCCGGGGTGCTGGAGACGCGCGGCCGGCAGGGGACCTTCGTGGCCCGCCAGCATCAGGGACTTTCCGAGGAACAGCGCCTCGAGGTGCTGCGCGCCAAGACCGCCGAGCTGATCCAGGCGGCGGCGGCGGTCGGCGCCTCGGAAGGCGACGTCAAGCGCGCCGTCGACCGCGCGCTCGCCGCCACTCCCCTGCTGGAGTCGTAGCGCCGTGACAATACCTTAGCATCTGATGTATTATGTGCTGAGGCATTGATCGTGGCGACGGCCAGAACCGGAGGCGCGATGGCGTCGAACAACATCATCCAGGGAACACTCGACCTGCTCATCCTCAAGGCGTTGCGGGAAGGTCCGCAGCACGGCTACGGCATCGGCAAGTGGATCCGCGCCACCACCGAGGGAGCGCTCGAAATCGGCGAGGGGGCACTTTACCCGGCATTGCACCGTATGCGCCTGAAAGGCTGGCTGCGCGCCGAGATGCGCCCCACCGAGACCGGGCGACGGGCGAAGTTCTACCGGCTGACCGACGCCGGCGAGGAGCAGCTCGCCGCCGAGTTGGCGCGCTGGGAGGAGTACACGCGCGCCGTGGCCATGGTCGTCGACGTCGACTGAGGAAACGCGATGCGCTTGCTGCCGAAGATACGCCGGTTGCTGGCGCGGCTCTCCCCGCGGGCGCGCCATGAGCGGCTCGCTTCGCGCGCCGCCGACGAGGTTCGGGACGAGCTCGATTTCCATCTCGAGATGCGTACGCGCGAGCTGATCGACGCCGGTATTCCCGCCGACATCGCGCGGCACCGCGCCGTCGAAGCGTTCGGCAGCGTCGCCCCGGTCGACGCCGAGTGCCGTCGTTTGACCTCGCTGCAATACCGCAAGGCGGGCCGCGGTCGGCTGCTCGAGGGAATCGTCCGTGATGTGCTGGCGGCTGCGCGCAGCCTTTCGCGGCAGCCGCTGCTGTCCGTCGCCGCGGTCGTCATCCTGGCCTGCGGCTTCGCCTCGACAACGGTGGTGTACGGGTTGGTGGATGCGTTGCTGCTGCGGCCCCTGCCGGTACGTGAGCCGCAGCGTCTGGTCGCGCTCTTCAATCACAACGACGTCGACGGTTACTACAGCAGCGTGTCGTATCCGGACTACCTCGACTACCGCGCCGAGAGCACCACGCTGTCGCGACTGCTGGCGTATTCCGACGCTGAGGTCACGCTTGCCGGCGGCGAGGCGACCCCGGTGACCGTGCGGGCGCACGCGGTGACGGCAAATTACTTCGCCGGGCTCGGCATCGACGCGGCCCTCGGCGCGTTGTTCGGCTCGTCGCAACCCGACGAGCAGGGGAGCTTCGAAGCCGTCGTCGTCGTCAGCCACGCGTTGTGGCGGCAGCGCTATGGGGCGAGCCCCGAGGTGATAGGGCAAGAGATCACCATCAACGGGATCACGGCAACCATCGTGGGGGTGGCCGCGAAAGGGTTCCGCGGCGTCGACAAGGACGCGCTCGCCGACCTGTGGATACCCATCGGACTGTACGCGCAGACGCAGCCGGGCTTTGCCGACTACATGTATACGCAGCGCGGCGCTCATTGGTTGATGGCGGTCGGCACGCTGGCGGAGGGAGCGACGCTCGACGACGCGCGCGCAGAGATGGCGCTGCTGTCGCAGCAGCAGGCCGAGGCTTATCCCGATACCAACGACGCCTACCGACTGCAGGTCGTCGAAGCGGGTCGCGGCGTCATCTGGCCCGAACGGCGCGCCCGCGTAACGATCGTGTCACGCACCCTGTCGGCCGGCGTCGCGCTGGTGCTGTTGATCGCCTGCGCCAATGTCGGCAATCTGCTGCTGGTACGGGCGGCAGGCCGACGACGCGAATTCGGTGTGCGCCTCGCGCTCGGCGCCAGCCGCGCCCGCGTGGTTCGTCTGTTGCTGACCGAGAGCGTGCTGCTCGCTCTGGTTAGCGGCGCCGCCGGGCTGGTCCTTGCCGCCTGGGCCCGCACCGCGCTCACCCGCAGCGTGATACCGCCTGATCTCGCCCACCTGCTCGACGGCGGCCTCGCCGACGGCGTGCTGACCCTAACCGTCGTGCTGGCGCTGTTCGCCGGCCTCGCCTTCGGCCTCGCGCCGGCGTTGCATGCCTCCAATCCCGACATCGTCGGGGCAATCAAATCGGGCTCGGGTCCCGGTGCGCTTCGGCGCGGCCGCCGGCTGTCACTCGGCAACGGCCTGGTCGTTGCGCAAGTCGCCTTGTCGCTGCCGCTGCTGGTGAGCGCCGCGTTGATCGGCCGCAGCCTGTGGAATCAGATGACCGTCGACCTCGGCGTCGACACCCACGATCTGCTGCTGCTGGAGATCGATCTCGGCTCCGGCGGCTACGGCGCCGAGGAAGGTCAGGCGATCTACGACCAGTTGCTGCAACGGGCGGCGGCGATGCCGGGGGTCGTGGCGGCGGCGTACACCCGCGTTGCCCCGCTGGGAACGATGCGCATGGCATCCGACGTCGGCGTCGCGGGCGAGGGCGAGGATGCGCGCAAGAACGTGGAAATCAACATCGTCTCGCCCGGCTACCCGGCCGCCAGCGGCGCCACCGTGGTGCGCGGACGCGACTTCTCGAGCGCCGATGCGGCGGGCAATCCCGCAGTGATGGTCAACCAGGCGATGGCCGACCTCTTCTGGCCCGGCGGCGACGCCGTCGGGCAGTTCATCGAGATGGAATGGTTCAGCGGCCCGATCCGCGCCCCGGTGGTCGGCGTGCTGGCAGACAACCGGTACGCCCGCGTTCGTGACGGGCAGATCTCGGTGCCCGGCGAGACACCCCGCCTGTACCTTCCGCTGGCGCAGGAATACCAGACGGCGATGACGTTGTTGATCCGCTCCACCACGGATGCGCGCGCTCTCGCCGGACCACTCCTGCAGATCACCCGAACGCTGGCGCCGGCCGTTCCCGACGTCGAGGTCGAGAGCTTCCGCGGGCACGTCGCCCGCCTGCTACCCCAGCAGCGCCTCCTCGCCGGCCTGCTGATCATCGCCGGGGTCATCGGCCTGGTGCTCGCCGCGGTCGGGGTGTACGCGGTGATGGCCTACTCGGTGAGCCGACGGCTGCCCGAGATGGGGATCCGCCGCACCCTCGGCGCACAACGCTCCGACGTGTTGCGCCAGATTCTCGGCGAGGGGCTCACGCTGTGCGCCGCGGGAATCGGCGTCGGCCTGCTCGGCGCCCTCGCCGCGGCGCGACTGCTGACGAGCATGCTGTACGGCGTCGAGAGCACCGACCCGGTGAGCTACCTGGGCGTTGCCGCGACGCTGCTGATCGTCGCCCTGCTGGCCACCTGGCTGCCCGGCCGCGCAGCGGCGGACAGCGATCCACTCGACGCGTTGCGACGCCCGTAGCGGCATTCAGGACGCGCGGCTCCGCTGCTCAGCGCGGCCTCAACCCTGGGCCTCGTCGTCAGCATCCCCGGCTTCCGCGAGCTGCGCGACTGGCTTGTAGGCGCGGAAGTTGATCCCGTGGGTGCCGAACTTCCACGCGCTCGACTCCTGCGGCGCGCCGTCGAAGACGGTCTTCTTCCAGGTGATCTCGAATCCGTCGAATCCGGCGGCCGCGACCGCAGCCTCGAGCTCTGCCTCCAGCAGAGCACCGGCGATTCAGCCGGTCCACAGGTCGATCTTCTGCTTGGCGGCGGCCGACACCTCCTTCTCGACCATGATGTCGGCGATCTGCAGGCGCCCGCCAGGGCGCAGCACGCGGAACATCTCGCGCAGCACGCGCGGCTTGTTGGGCGTCAGGTTGAAGACACCGTTGGAGATGACCACGTCGGCCCAGCCGTCCTCGACCGGCAGCTCTTCCATGTAACCGTCGACGAAACGCACCTGCTCCATGCCCGCCTCATCGCGCGCCGCGCGCGCCCTGGCAAGCATCTCCGGGGTCATGTCGATACCGACGACCTCGCCGTCGGAGCCGACCATCTTGCCGGCGATCAAGCTGTCGACGCCGGCGCCGCTGCCGATGTCGACGACGCGCTCACCGGGATCGAGCTCGCGAATGGAAAACGGGCTGCCGGTGCCTGCAAAAGACTCAATCGCTCGCTCGGGAATGCCGGCGAGCCACTCGTCGCGATATCCGATGATGGCGGCGAGCTTGCGCCCGGTGTGGAAGTGAAATCCCTTCTCGGGCGACGTCGCCACCTCTCCGTACTCGGCGCGGATGGCGGCGCGCACCTCGTCGGAATCCACGTCGACGACGGCTGCTGCGGGAAATGTGGTCTCCATGATGAGCTCCTCGGGCGATGTCGTAGCGGCTCCCACAATGTACTACCGGAAATCAGCCGCGAGCGGCTCAGAGGATATGGCGGCCGGTGCCGCGCCATCGGCGTGTGCATGGCTCCGTCGCCGGCCTCTCGTCTGACCTTCTAGGCGCTCGGGGGGCGGTTCGGTAACATGCGCGGCATGCTCGACACTGGCGCCGGCATGCGAACCATCGACGTGGAATACCGTGGCAGCCGTTGCTACATTGCCTGCTGCCTGCTCGAGGGTGATGAGCCGGTGATCGTGGACCCCGGTCCGACGGTATCGCTGGCGGCCGTGGAGCGGGGCCTCGCCGACGTCGGGCTCGCGCTCGATGATCTGGCCGGCATCCTGCTGACCCATATCCACCTGGATCACGCCGGCGCCGCCGGCACCATCGTCGCCCGCAACCCGCGCACCCGCGTTTACGTCCACGAGCGCGGCGCCCGTCACATGGTCAACCCCGAGCGTCTGCTGCACAGCGCCGAGCGCCTGTACGGCGACCAGATGGACGCCCTTTGGGGCGAGTTTGTCGCTGTGCCCGAGGACAATGTGCAGGCGCTCCTCGGAGGCGAGACGCTCGAGCTTGCCGGTCGCCGGATCGAGGTCGCTTACACGCCGGGACACGCCTCGCATCACGTCAGTTATCTCGACACCGACAGCGGGACGGCGTTCGTCGGCGATACGGCCGGCATCCGCATCGCCAACAACCCGTTCGTCCTGCCGGTGACCCCGCCCCCGGACATCGACCTGGAGGTCTGGGAGGCCAGCCTGGAGAAGATCGAGGCCTGGCGACCTCAACGCCTCTACGTCACCCACTTCGGTGCCGCCGAGGGCGTCGACGAGCACCTCGCTCAGTTCCGCCGGCGCCTGCATCGCTGGGCCGAGAGCGTGCACCGCGGGCTGGCCAGCGAAGACACTGACGAGCAGTGCATCGCGGCGTTCACCGCCGACGTGATGGCGCAGCTTCAGACTGATTTGCCCGCCGACATCGTGCCGCTCTACCAACAGGGCGGGGCCCCGGACATGTCGTGGCACGGCTTGGCGCGCTACTGGACCAAGAAATTGGAGACCGAAGCATGAAGGAGACCCGCAGCAGGACTCGAACGTCGTGGATCATCGTCGGCCTCTTCGCCGTCGCCGCGATGGCAGCGGGCTGCGCGGCCGACGTCGGCGACAGCGCCAGCGGCCCGGCGGATGGCGGCCGGCGCGCCGCACCGGACGCCGACGCCGGCGAGGATCCGTCCAACCCGGGCTGGAGCCGGTACCACACCGCGGAAGACGTCAACCGCACCCTCGAGGCATGGGGGCAGG